>DASTQB010000038.1:0-8951 GCA_035761985.1 Pyrinomonadaceae bacterium | reverse complement strand
TGAATTGCGCCGCAGCCTCAGCCGGTTGCCCTGCGCGCAGAAGAATCTCACCGAAGAGCTCGTGCGTTGGCTTGATGAGATGCGGTGGACCATACGGCGCACTCGTCTCTTCTTCCAACGCCGTCGCTTTCTTCATCAACTCAATCGCCTTCGCATGATCCTTCTTCATCGAAGCATTCAACGCTTCGATCTCGAGCTGCCGGATCATCAGGTTCGACGCTCGACCAGGAGCACCGCCGCCAACCGCCTGTAATCCCGCAACGCTCTGATCGATAGCGCCAGAACCAGCAACCGCCGCAGCCAGGCCACGCACAAAGAACGGCAGCGTCAAACTGACTGACGACATCCGTACCGTCGCTGCTGCGTTACCCGCCGGAGCTGGACCATGCCCGCCGTGCCCGCCGCTCACAGCGCTTTGCTCGAGCGTCGCAGGCTTCGCTTGCCGCTCAGGAAACAGCTCAGTCGCCAGGTTCCATCGTTCAGTCTCAACCACGAACGCCGCAGCCATATTCGCGTAGTTGTTTTCGTAGTACCCGGGCCGCAACTTGTTATCGTAAGTCGATTCCGACATCACTTTCTTCATCAGGCTGAGCAGTTGCTCCGCCTGGTTATATCGACCTTGTTGCAGGTACACGTACTGCAGCCAGTGCAGGCTGTGATAGTCGCGTACGCTCAACGGCAGGTTCTTGCGTTTCATCCACGCATCCGACGATTGCCACGCAGACTCATTCGACGCCGCAGCTTCCGGCCACATCCCGAGTTGAAGGAAGATGTGCGACGGCATGTGCCGCGCGTGATGCGCTTCAGGAGCAATGTCGGCGTATCGACGCGCAGCGGGCAGCGCGAGTATCGCGTGCTCCGGATCGTCGAAAGCGTGAATTATGTAATGGGCGGCGCCGGGATGGTTCGGATTTTTCTGGTAAACGTCGAGAGCGATCGCTCCGGCCTTCGCCTGCAAGCGATAACTTTTCTCATCAAAATTCAACATCCCGAGAAGTGACAACGAATAAAAAGCCGCGGCGTCGAGATCGTCGGGATAACTGCGATAGATCTTCTCCATCGCAGCCGAGTAGGCGGCATCGCGCGCCCGTTTGTCGCCCTCGCCATACAGAACTCTGACGGCCGCAAGATAAGCGCGCTCGCGGTCCGTCAGCTTCGGTGTGTCTTTGATCTTCGTGAGCACTTCACGCGCGGCGGCGATGTCCTGTTCGGACCACAGCGGATGGTTGTGGGCCATCGCTTCGCCCCAGTAGCCCATTGCGAAGTCAGGCTCGACTTTCGTCGACTCACGAAAAGCCTCGAGCGCTTCCTCGTACCAGAACGAGTGCAACGCAGCCAGACCTCGGAGGAAATGAGCCTGGGCCTTTTCCGATCCAGAAGTCTTGAACTCTACGCGTCCAAGTTGCGAATCCTGTGCATACAGTGTTGGGCCACAGATAACACAGATGAGCAGAACGATTTTACTTCTTACCAATCGCATAAAGATGTCCTGTCGTTCGAATGTAGATCCTGCCGTCGGAGATCGCAGGGGAACTAAGCACGTAATCGTTCAGCGGGTTCTCAGCCAGCACCTCAAACTTGGGACCAGCAGCAAACACGCTCGTCACACCATCTTCATTCGTGACGTAGATCTTGCCGTCCGCAAGCACCGGCGACGCACTGTAAGTGCCCGGTTTGAGCCGCTGTTGCCCGTAAACCTCGGCGCCGGTCTTGGCATCGAGACAAAACACGATGCCCTTGTCGTTCACCACGTAAAAATACTTTCCATCAGTCACGGGCGTCGGCACGTCCGGACCATTGGCAGTAGACCACAAGACATGCGACGTCGTGATATCGCCACGGCCCCCCGCTTTCACTGCGAGTAACGGCTTGATCCGTGTCGGGACGTAGATGATCTCGTCGAAAACTATCGGCGACGCAACGATGCGATAAAAAGGTGCGTTTTGGGGATTGAGGCCGTTCGCGCGCCACAGTTCCTTGCCCGTCGCCGGATCGTGACCCGTCACACAATCACCACCGGTGACCACGATCTCGGTTGTCTTTCCGTAACGAAGCAGCGCCGGCGTTGAGTACGAATCAGGCGACTCTTGAATCGCGTTTGTTGGACGATCGACTTTCCACAACGTCTTGCCGCTCTTCTTGTCGATGCGCATGACGTACGACGGCTCGTCAGTCTTCATCCCGTGAAGCACCTGCACGTAAAGCGAATCTTCAAACAGCAGCGGTGACGATGCGTAGCCCCAGTTGAGACCAAACGTTCCGTAGTCTTTCTGAATGTCTCTGGTCCATACTTCCTTGCCGCTGAAATCGAACGACTTGAGTATGCCTGTTCCGGTTATGACGTAGACGTTTCTGCCGTCTGTTACCGGCGACGGCGACGCCATGTTGTGCTTCCGCATCTTGACGTTGCCCGCGCCCAGCGGCTGCTTCCAAAGCACTGCGCCTTTGTTTTTATCGACGCACCAGAGCGCGAGGTTATCGCCCTCGGCAACGTTCAGAAAAATGCGATCACGCCAGATGATCGGCGTTGCTCCACTGAGGCCGGGCATCGCGACTTTCCAAACCACGTTTTCTTCCGTCGTCCACTTGACCGGCAAATTCTTTTCGCTGCTGATGCCGTTCAGCGAAGGCCCGCGCCACTGCGGCCAGTTTTCCGCATGGGCCACGGCGAAAGAGAACACGACAACAGCCACGACACCGAGACTTCGTTTCCGCATCTTTTATAATCCTCCAGGTTTCCGATCTAATCCGGCGTTATTTCAAATCGAGCGCGGCGATGGTGTGCCGATCGCGCACGTATAACTTTGTTCCCGCAAGCGTCGGCACGGTCCAGGCGAGGTTCTTCAAGACAGTCGCCTTCGAGATCACTTTCAGTTCTGTGGGAGTAGCGTTGGCCAGTGCAAGATTGCCGTCTTCGTCCAGAATAATCAACTTTCCGTCCGCGAGCACCAGGTTGCTCTTCGGAAACGCACGATTCTGATAAGCAATCTCACCCGTCTTCACGTTCACTGCAGCGAAGAACGCTGGTCCAAAGTCGCCGCTGGAACCATAAACGTAGTCGCCAATGCGAATCGCAGTCCCGTGATGCAGTCGCATGCGACGATGGAACCAAAGCTCCTCGGCGGTTGTCTTTCCGTCCTTCTGCGTCAACTTCAAAACACGACTGCCGCCGCTGTAAGCCGACGAGATGAACAGCAGGTTATCGCTGCCCCAGACGGGCATGCTGATGTTGAGTCCCCACTCGGTAACGTGCGGATGACTCCACAGCAAATTACCGTTGTTCGGATCGAGACCCGCGACGACCTTGCCGAGAAACATGATCAATTGGTCCTGCCCGCTGACGTTGATGATCATCGGCGACGCCGGCGACATGTCGAGCGACTGGTTTTTCCATGCAATGCTTCCGTCTTTTTGGTTGAAAGCGATGAGCGTCTGCCCGTTGCCGCCGAGCGGTAGGATGATCGTGTTCTTGTAAGCGATTGGACTGGCCGAGTAGCCGCGGTCCATCTTTGTGCCGCCATACTCTTTCCACATGTCGTGAGACCAGGCGACTTTGCCCGTTTTCTTGTCGAGTGCGAAGAGTTTTCCGGTGGCGCCAACGGTGTAAAGCAGATCTCCGACGAGCAACGGCGTCGAGTGTGGTCCAGCGCCGTATTCATAGTTCATTCCCGCGTGTGGCGCATCATACTTGTGCTCCCAGAGAGTCTTACCAGTATCAGCAGCAAGAGCGATGACGATCTCCTGCTGGCCCTGGCTGTACATCGTGTAGAGCGTGTTTCCGTTTGCGAGAATGGCTGAGTAGCCTTCGCCGAGCGGACGCGACCACAACTGTTTTGGTCCAGTTGCAGGCCACGTAGCCGCTAAACCTTTCGAACTCGAGACGAAGTCGCGAGTTGGACCACCCCACTGCAGCCAATCAGACTGTGCGCGAGCGTCAAGTGAACAACCAAAGAGAAACAGGGAGACCGCTACTAATTTCCAGTTACCAGCGAGTTTCATTCTTAACTGCTCCTTATAAAAACTACTCTGCTCTGAGTGCCGGCAGTAACGGTGAGCGCAAAGCGGCCAGGGTGGCCACGAGCGAAGCGGTTGCACCCGACACCAGAACAGCCAGCAGTAGCAGGCCAAGCGATAGATTTGGAAGCCGGCCACCGCGCTCGAAGAGCACGGGGGCAATTGAGAGCAGAGCGCAGATAAATCCCACAGCCAGGCCGCACAGAAGCATCAGCACGTTCTCGGTAATCACCATGGCTGCGAAGTGTGAAGAGTTATACCCTACCGCGCGCAGTAGAGCCAATTCTTTTCGTCGTTCGAAGACGTTGCGCAGGAGAACTGCGGCCATTCCCAGGGTCCCGAGCGCGAGACCGAGGCCACCGAGCATCTGGAACGTCGAGAGATACGTGTTCTCGACGCGATGGAAAGTTGCGAGCCGTTCGTCAGTCGGAACAACGTCAAAACCGAAATCCGACAGGCGTTCCTCGAGTAGCGGTTGCACTGCCGCGGGCGATTGCACGGCGGAGGCGTCGAGCAGAAACATTCGGTAACCCTCCTGTCCCGGAAACAGCCGCAGGAAGTTTTGTTCCGACATCAACAACTCACTCTGGAAAATACTGTCTGACAAAGCGGCTACGATCCGCAGGCGGAGCGGACCAGTGGTGTGGTCGATTACCATGTCTTCGCCGACTTTCAAGTGCAACACGTAGTTTAAAGAATTCGCATCGCCGATGACGGGAATCGCGCCGTCTTCAAACTGACGATTCAACAGCAGCCACGGATTGTCTTTTTCTTCGTTCGTGGCGGCGAGGGAGTTTTGAAAAGTGAAACGATTGTCGCGAATGAACGCTTCCGGCGGAGCGGCGATCTTCGGATTGCGAGGCTGGTAGAGATTGAGACAGCTTGTGTCGTCGCCCGGGCGCACACGGAGATTTACGAAGTTCAGACCTTTCATGGCCGGGTCGTCGTTCGTGCTGCTGAGATTCAGGGCTTCACGGCCCTCAGGTGTGTTTGCGTCATGGACCAGGGGCAGAAGCGATTCAGCCATCAGTGGATAACCGCCCGTGCCCGATTTCCTGTCGGTCGGCGCCGCGCCTGAGCGCCGGAACGAATCGACAGCGACGATGATAAACGCGGCTGCGGCAATCAAGGTGATGCAGAGCACCGTGCGAGCGGGACGATACGTCGCGTTTCGAAACCCAAGACGCGCGACGGTCCACCATCCCGCGCCCTGAATCGCTTTCCGCTGTCTACGCCCCAACCACGCCGACAAATAACAGATCCCGGCCACGAGCAGCACGACGCCACCACCAAAGAACGCCGCGATTTGCGGTATGATCTGCGCAAATCCCGCACCCAACAGCAATCCGCCGATGACAGTTAAGGCCACCGCCACCACAAATGCCCTTCCGCGTTGATCCGCGTTCATTCGCGGCTGCGCAAGCGATCCCGCGAGCAAGCTGCGCGTCGATAATTTCCCTAATCGCCGCAACGTAAAGTAAATACAAACAACCGCCGCGATCACTCCACCCAGCGCACCGATCACCATCGACACCCACGAGATATGCAGCGTCAGCGCAGTGGTCCCAACCGCATCAACCCACCACGTCCGAAGCCCGTGCATCAGCAGCGCCGCGTACGCAATCGCCCCGGCCAACCCAAGTAGACTTCCAATGACAGCCAGCAATATCCCTTCAACAAGAAACAGCTTTCGCACGTCTCCATCGGAAAATCCGATCGCCTGAAGCGTGCCGATTTCCCGCGCGCGTTGCTCGATACCAAACTTGAAGAACAGCGTCGTGAGCATCAGCGCTGAGACAACGAGGAAGAAACTGAAGTACAGAAAGTACTCGCCGAAATTGGTCGCGCCTTGCGAAGCGGCGAGACCTTCATCGCGCACGGGAATCGCTTGAAATCCCATCAACGCGGGATCGAGCGATTGACGAAGTCGTTCGCGGTAGTCGTTGGTGATCTCGGGCGTTAGTTGATTCGCACCCGGTGCGATCCGGATTGAGGTGAGATTTCCGAAACGTGTGGCCCAGAGATTCTGCGCGGCGGCGAGCGGGATAAATGCCTTCGGCGTGGTGCGATACTGCTGCCAGTAGTCTTCATCCTCTTTTCGCACGCGATTGAGATCGATCGGAAACGGCGGATCCCAATCGGAAAGATTTTCCGACTCGGTGATACCCGGATACTCGGGCACCAGATCGCGGTCCGCGGCCAGACCACGGATCGGGATGACTGCAGCAAGTGTAAAATCTGCGGTTTTGGTTTCCAGCCGGCCATTTTCGTGCCAGAGATAGTATTCGAGTGAAACAGTATCTCCAGGCTTTGCATTCAAATCGCGCGCGGCCCATTCATTCAGAACTATGGCCGGGTGCGGAGAAGGCGGTGGCAGCGGAAGCGTCTGATCATCGACGGCAGTGACGAGCGAGTAAGGAATCGAACGATCGCCGGAGTTGATGCTGTTTGCGAGATACGAGAGCACTGGAACGGTTCGCAGTGAA
Organism: Pyrinomonadaceae bacterium; assembly: GCA_035761985.1. GTDB lineage: Bacteria > Acidobacteriota > Blastocatellia > Pyrinomonadales > Pyrinomonadaceae > PSRF01. Next base: position 2,451 of record DASTQB010000038.1, on the reverse strand, counting down.
AGCGCATTCGCAGCCTCACGAGCTGCATTCGTGACATGGTCGTTCAGAATCTTGCTACTACTCTCGAGCGAAAGACTCTGCCCGTTACTGAGCGTTCGTAGATTCAGCCCAAGATCCTCGAGGGTCGCTTTCTTCTTTAGCAACCCCGCGATCGCTTCACGTTGTTTAGCCGGTTGCGTGTCCGGAAACCTGCCCACGAGTATCGTGTTGACCTTCCCGTCCTGCTCCAGCTCTCTTTGGAGAAACTTCAGCGAAACAAACACCGCATGGACAGACGCGTGTTGCGGTTGGAGTGAAAACTCGCCGAGCGACTCACCGGGCAGCGTACGACTGACATTGAGCCTGATCGTCCTTCCCGGATCCTCCTTTCGCCCGTGCAACGATTCCACTGGAATGTCCGAAGGCTTCTCAAGCCGCAGCAAAACAGAATCACCGGCGTTAGTCGTGAGCTCGTGCGCGAGACTCTCACTCAACAACACGTTTCGATTCTGCGGCGCCTCGACACCGGAAACACCGTGAAACCGCCAGAACCTTTCATCAACGCCGTAGACCTTGACTCCTCCCGCGCGTCGTTTGCTCGGTTCGTGAATCACCACACCCTCGAGCGCGATCAGCGGCGACGTCACGCCAATCCCGTTCGCCGCAAACTGCCCGCGCTGTTCGAGATCCGCCGCGAGTTCTTCACGAAAGAAGTTTGGCGCAGAGATCAGGTCATCAGTGTTTCCTAATCGCCTCGACGAAAGCTCACGAAGACTGCCGCGCACTGACTCGCCGATCAGCAACGCGCCTGCAAGCACGGAAACAGCGATCGCAACGCCGAGAACTACAACAAGGTTCGTCGGCCAGTAGTACGCAAGACTGCGTTTTATCAAGCTGCTGATTTGCATTTAGACCGGTTCGAGATGCTGGTTCTTTAGTTCGTAACGTTGGGGAAAACGTGAGGCGAGTTCGCGGCTGTGAGTTACCACGATGAGGATCGTGTTTGCCTGGCGGTGAATGTCGAGCAGCATGTCTGCAACCACTTCCGCAGACTTTTGATCGAGATTTCCAGTTGGCTCATCGCACAACAGCAGTCGCGGTTTCATGATGAGCGCGCGTGCAAGTGCTACGCGCTGCTTTTCACCACCGGAAAGTTGCGCCGGGCGATGATCCAAACGTTCGGAGAGTCCGACCTGCTTGAGCAGTTCAGTCGCACGTTGAGACGAATCACCATTCGTCGTCGAAACCATCGTCGGCGTCAGTACATTCTCGATCACAGAACATTGCGGCAGCAGGCAGTGGTCCTGAAAGACAAACCCGATCTGCTGGTTGCGAAACGCTGCGAGTTGTTTGACGTTGAGCGCAAACGGATTTTGTCCGTATAGCGTGACAGTGCCGCGGGACGGGGGTTCGAGTGCGCCAAGCATGTAAAGCAAGGTGCTCTTGCCACTGCCCGACGGACCCATAATCGACACCGCCGAACCCGCCGGCAATTCGAGCGAAACGTCCGAAACAATCGGCAGCGGCCCGGCGGGCGTTGAATATTCCTTCGAGAGATTCTCGACTTTCAGCAAAACAGATACCTCTGGTGTAGAATCACGAAATTCCGATGAGCCAGTTTGATGCAAACAAAGACTACTACGGCGTTTTGGGCGTCGACAAGGATGCCTCACAGGGCGAGATTGAGCGGCAGTACAAACGCCAGGCGTCGAAGCATCATCCTGACCGCGGTGGAAACGAGGAGCGCATGAAGTCGCTGAACGAGGCGTACGGCGTTCTGAAGGACAAAAACCTGCGCGATTCGTACGACGAGGGACGCCGGGTCAGGCGGCCGGTGACGCCCAACGGCTTTGCTACGGTTACGACTCCGACGGCACGCGACGTCGGAGTTTTTGGTCAGGGGTTGAGCGCGATGCTTTGCCTGATCGGCGGCGTGTTTCTGTTGTTGCTGGTGCGGTTTCAGTGGTTCTGGTTTCTGTGGCCGCTCGCGATTCTTGCGTTGATGATCCTTGGGTTTGGAGTGTTACTGGCGCGCGGTACGATGGTCGCGTACGACGCTTCGCTGCCGGTTACGAATCCTTTCAAAGGTCACAACCGGATACAGGAGATCGCTTTCTGGGTGGCGATTGTCACCTGTGGTTACGGGCTCTACCTGGTGATGACTTACTGATGATTACCGGTTTAGACCTGCTGTTTCTCGAGGTCAACAGTCTGGAGGAGTCTGTAGCTTTCTATCATGGCGTGCTCGGGATGGAGCTCGAGTCGATCAACAACGACTCGGAACCGCCGATGGCGAAGTTTCGCAGCGGCGCGTTTAAGATCACGCTCGCGCAGCATCTTGAAACGATGTTGAGAAGAGGACGCGGCGTTCACTTCTTCATCGGCGTCGAGGATGTCGATCGGTTTTATGACGAACTGATCGAAAGGGGCGCTGACGTCCTCCCGCCGGTTGACGAAGGCTGGGGCGGTCGG
>DASTQB010000037.1:0-4353 GCA_035761985.1 Pyrinomonadaceae bacterium | reverse complement strand
TCCCGATCCGACGTTCGCTTACACGATCACCAGTGGTTCGCTCGCCTTTACTGACGCGTTCACAGGCGCTCTAAGCCGGGTGGCCGGAGAGAACGTTGGCCTCTACGCAATCACGATCGGTTCGCTCGCGATCAACGACGGCAACGGTGGTAACAACTACAACCTGTCGTTCGTCAGCAACAACTTCGAGATCAAGAAGCGGTCGATAAGCATCAAGGCGGATCCACAGGTGAAAACGTTTGGTGATCCCGATCCGGCGTTCACGTTCCAGATCACTGGCGGATCGCTCGCGTTCTCAGATGCATTCACCGGAGCGCTGACACGCGATCCAGGCGAACTCGTCGGCATGTACGCAATCAAGATCGGAACGCTCACGATAAACGACGGCAACGGCGGTGCAAACTACATGCTGACGTATACCGGCGACAATCTTACGATCCTGACCGCGTGCAGCGTGTTCAACGGGTTCCTCTCGCCAATCGGCGGAGCAGTTGAAAAGGGCACGGGCGGTAGCTTTGCGGATCCGGTGAGAGCGTTCAAACTCAACAGCACGATTCCGGTGAAGTTCAACGCGATCTGCTTCGGCGTTCCGTTGACTACCGGCATCCACACGTTGCAGGCAATCAAGTACAGCAACTCAACGGATTCGGATCCGGCGATCGATGCAACGCCAACCGACGCTGCAACGATCGGCAACCAGTTCCGGTTGACCGGCACCGAGTGGCACTTCAACCTGAACACCAAGGCGCTGGGCGGCAACGCGCAGGGCACGTGGCTGATCAAGGCGACACTCTTCGACGGAAGCACCTATACCGTCTGGGTCTCGTTGAAGAAGTAAAAAGCCGCGGATGAACGCGGAAAGACACGGATAAAAAAATCCGTGCCTTTTCCGTGTTCATCCGCGGTTAACTTTTATTGGGCTACACGAACATCCGGACCAAAACCCACGCGATCACAAGACTCACAAACCCACCGGAGAACGTGAACACACGTTCCGCCGGTTGACTCTTGCGCTGCATCAGTGCGCGCATGATCACGACACCACATTTCCAACCGTCGTGCTGGTAAAGAGGAAGAATATTTCCCGCAGCGAGTAGCAGGTTCAACCAGCCAAACATCGTCCCGTATGCAAGCAGGCCCACAACAAGATTGAAGATGATTCCGCCGAGATGAACAAAGAGTTGCGCCTGCACAGATCGTTGCTTCAGCGCTGTACCGTCAAGCATCACGAACGATCCGATCGGTATCGCGCACACGTTGAAACGAATGCTGCCCACACGAAAGCCGGCCAGCCTCGGACCCATGCCAAGCCCCAACTCCGAAGCAGCCACACGGCAAAGTCGAGCGGCCACCAGATGGCCCAGCTCGTGAACAATCATCGCCAGCGTGGCGAATACGATAAGTGCAAAAACGATCGACATGGTCTACATGCGGCTTCACACAAAGCCGCCGTAGTTATGTTTTCAAGACTCATGCCGGATCGTTTTCTCAGGAAAAGTGGGACTGTCGTCGACAGAGTGACGAAAATTGTGACTCGAAAACAGACACAAAAAGGTACTTTGCGGTCAGTGATTACGATCGCCTAACTCTCGACAGATAAAAATATAGGTGACAAACTACCTCTATCCAAAAAACTGTCAGAGCCGGCAAGGGGGAAACAACCATGTCAGAACAAGCAACCGCACCATCAATGAAGATGGTGGGGCCCAACCTGAAGAATGCCTGGGTGAAGAAAGATGCCGATGGACATTACTACCTGTTCATCGAGTGCGGCGATCACAAAGCATTCTTCCTCCTATCAGGACAACAAGCGTGGGTGAACGAAGAAACAGGCGAGACTCGCAAAGCCGATGACCTCCCTCATCGTGTTGCGCTGGAAACCTGGATGGCAGAGCAGGAACCAGCCGAACGGCAATCCAAAGCCTGATCACTGTTCCGAAAGCAGTAAACACAAAAATAGGTCCTATACCGTCGTATAGGACCTATTGCTTGATCAGTGATGTGCAGTCTAAGGCTTCGGGGTTTCGGCAACCTTCGGCTTGTTTGCCTGAATGTATTCCTCGAGCCGCTTCCGCTCGGCGTAATCAGGTTTCTTCTGTAGAAACTGTTCGTACTCAAGCGCCGCACGATCTTTATAACCGGCGAGATTGTAGAGCGAGCCGAGTCGCAGGTGCGCATCGGCCATACCAACCGGATCGAGCCGCAGCGCCTCATTCAAATAACCAACTGCCTTCGAACCTTTCTTCAGCGCGAGATACGCTTCGCCAAGAAAATAATTTGCCATCGCCGATTTCGGATCCGCCTTCAACGCTGCTTCGAGCGCTTCGACCGCGCCCTCGTTATTCTTCGCCGCTATTCGCACACGGCCCAGGCTCACGAGTGCAGGCACGTGATCCGCTTTCGCAGCAATCGCACTCGCATAACTCTTCTCAGCCTCGTCGTATTTCTTCTCAATGAAGTAGACCATGCCGAGGTCGGTCCACGCCGGATAGTCTTTCGGATCGGCCTCGACGACGGAACGAAGCGTTGCCGCCGCTTGCGTGAAGTTCTTGTTTTTAATCTCCTGAGTCGCGCGCTGGTACAGCGCACGATTCTGACTCGAACGATTGTAATTATCAGCCGCCGAAACAACGCCGGGAGCGCTCGCGGCACTGCCTTTCCACCTGAATTCCAGATCCTGCCTGATGTGCTCTACTGCGTTTGCCGGAATCATAATTGGCATGCGCGCGATCTCGGCGCTGTCGAGTTCCACGGCAAGGTAGTAATCGCCATTGAACACGTTGTTGAAACGATAGCGCCCACCGTTACCCACGCGCTGGCGAGCAAAAACTTCATTCCCACGTGTGTAAAGAATCACGTCGAAGGTTACGTTCGCAGGTTCACTTGCCTGTGACTCGTCAACCTTCAGATCTCCAAACAACGTGAAGCTGCGACGCGTTCCTGCACCGGGCTGGGAACTGTTTGGCGGCAGTTGCGCATACGACAGACTCTGCCAAAACAAAACCAGAGCGATCACAAAGATCGAACGTTGTACTAGACGTGTCATGGGACGGCCTCCGGGAACGGATTATACAGATATCACCCGCTTTTCACGCGCCTTGCACACGAACCGAAATCGCATGGTATTGCTTAGCCTGCGATAGCAGGCGTAAGCGTAAAGCCTGGGGCGCAAGCCCCAGGTTAATTCCGAATAAACGGGCCGGAGCCCGCAACAGCGGGCGAAAGGCCGGTCAATTCCAAGCTGTCGCCCGTGTTCACGGGCTTGGGGCTTGGGATTTGCGAACTAGTCCTGGGGCTTCCGCCCCAGGCTCTATGCTTACGCCTGCTATCGCAGGCTAAGAAATAGTTTGATTTCGACGTTTTGTGCAAAAGATCTTTCGGACAAAAGCAGCGGGCTGCGGCCGAAGCCCCAGCCCGCGTGAATGGACCAAACACTCAGGTCGTTCTAGAAATCATATCGCAGCGCAAACTGCATGATTCTCGGGTTTCCCTGAATGCTGGTGAAGTTGTAGAACGTCGGGCTCGGACTGCCAAACTGCGGGTCGAGTCCGTTTGTGACGTCTGCGTTACCCTGAAGGTATTGAGTGTTGGTGACGTTGAAGACTTCCCAGCGGAATGTGAGCTTGTGGTTCTCGCTCCAGGGCATTGCGAAGCTCTTGTAAAGCCCCGCGTCCAGAGTGAAGAAACCCATGCCTCGCAGGATGTTTCTCGCACCTGTTTCACCCGGTCCCGGGCTGCGGAAACTGTTGTACGCAGCCTGCGGATCCGAGAACAGATTCGGGCTCCTGCCGTTGCCGCCACGAGTCGGCGACGACTGGATGTCGCGAATCGGCACTGCCCAGCTTCTCACGTTCCAGTTGGTGGGCCAGCCGCCGAGGTCCACCGGCGAACTCACCGGCAGGCCACTGTTGTAACGGGCGATCGAAGTGAGCGTCCATCCTCCGAAAACCGCGTTTGCGAACTTGTTGATTCCACCGAAGAACTGTCTGCCACGACCGATGGGAATATCCCAGATCGAGTTGAAGTTGACGATGTGTTTGATGTCAAAATCTGAAATGCCACGATTGTCACGCTGTCGAAGTGCGTTGGTAATAAAAGCCGCGCCGAAAACGCCGCTGGTCTGGAGACCGGAGGCATCGTCGATCGACTTCGAAAGCGTGTAGTTGAAGTCCCACGTCAAACCACGAAGGCGCTGGCGAACGCTGACGGTACCTCCGTGATAGTCAGAGTTGCCAATGGTGCCGAACGCGGAAAGCGCGCCGTACTGGCTCTGGAAGAAAATCTGGCGGCTGCTAAAGCCGTCGAGCAAGTCCTGGAGAAACGTCCAGTCATTTCCCAGGGCAAAGCATATGT
>DASTQB010000036.1:0-52458 GCA_035761985.1 Pyrinomonadaceae bacterium | reverse complement strand
GGTTTGACCGGCAGACGTGAGCGACGGGGAACTGCCGTCGTTCTGCGCACGCTCGACGAAGAACTCCCGCGTGGCCTTCATGGGCGCCTGGCCCATGCCTTCGATCACGACCACTTTCTGTCCTTTTAACTTGATAAGAATCGGCACTTCGCCGCCGAACGAAAAGTGGGAGAACTCGATCACTGACGCAGCGAGGATCGTCGCGACACCCGCGTCGACTGCATTCCCACCCTTCTGCAGCATTCGTAATCCAGCCTCAACCGAAAGTGGTTGACCACCTGCGACAACTCCGCGTTTCCCGCGGACCACGGGCCGGAATGTATCGGCGTGCGAAGTTGTTGTTGGTATTCCTGCAAAGATGAAGACAGCGACGAGACAAAGGACGGACGGCGTTCGTTTGCAGACAGACATCGGCGGACCACCTCTTTGAATTTTAGACTGGCGATTGTCAACCTGTTTGAGAAAGCAGTCAATAGCCACGAATTATACGGATTAATCACGATGTGAGCAGGTGGCGCTCAGGTGTGAGGTTATGGTAGTAAGATGAGTGAACAAAAAGAGAGGGCACTGACCTCCCCCAAGACCAGCGCCCTTGCCTTTATCTCAGTTCTCCCATGGAGAATTAACGACGGGCAGATACTAACCGCCCTCAGACTGGGGTAGGTTGCAGCAGTCTTGTAAACTTTTTGCGAGGTTGTGACAAAAGTTTCTCAAAGTCTCACAGGTTAAAGTTCACACAGGAATCGAGGACGGGAATTGTCAAATTCACCACAAATCGCGCCGTATGGCTCATGGAAATCGCCCATTACCTCAGACCTCATCGTCGAAGGCTCAGTCGGTTTGAGCCAGCCCACATTAGATGGCGACGACATTTACTGGATCGAGATGCGTCCGAAGGAGGGCGGACGTAATGTGATCGTAAAGCGGACGGCAGATGGTGTTAACGTCGACGTGAGTCCGCTGCCGTACAATGCGCGTACACGCGTGCATGAATATGGCGGCGGTGACTATCTCGTCAGCAACGGCACCGTTTACTTCTCTAACTTCTCGGATCAGCGACTCTACAAACAACAAGGTCTTTCAACGCCCGAACCGCTCACGGCTCCGGGCGACGTGCGTTACGCGGACGCACGGTTGGACCAAGCACGCAATCGCATCATTTGTGTGCGTGAAGATCACCGCGCTGAAGGAGAGCCTGTTAATTCGATCGTCAGCCTGAGTGTGGAACCCGGTAACGAATACGGTGCGGTCCTCATCGAGGGAAATGATTTTTATTCATCACCGCGGCTGAGTCCTGACGGAACTCAACTCGCCTGGCTTACATGGAACCATCCAAACATGCCGTGGGACGGTTGTGAGTTGTGGGTTGGTGAGTTTGGCGAAGACGGCAACCTGACGTCGACCAGATGGGTTGCGGGCGGCGCGGCCGAGTCGATCTTCCAACCGGAATGGTCGCCGGACGGAGTTCTCTACTTCTCTTCTGATCGAAGCGGTTGGTGGAACCTCGAGAGAATCAGTCCCGAAGACGGTGGAATTGAACGGGTTTTCCAGGCAAAAGCTGAGCTCGGCATGCCGCAATGGGTGTTTGGAATGTCGAATTACGCTTTTGCGTCGGCTGAACAGATCATTTGCAGCCACATCGAGCAGGGTGTGTCGACGCTCGCAACCGGCGACACGCGTACAGGAAAATTGACCACGATCGACTGCCCTTACACTGACATTCAATACCTGCGCGCCGAGAACGGGCGAGCTGTGTTTCGCGGCGGCTCGCCAACGGACGTGGCGTCGATTGCGAAACTCGACCTTGCGACGAACAAGTTCGAAACGCTTCGACGTTCGAACGATCTTGAAACGTATCCGCAGTATTTCTCAGTGCCTCGCGCGATCGAGTTTCCGACTGAAGGCGGGTTGATCGCGCACGGGTTCTTCTATCCGCCGCAGAACCCCGACTTCCGCGCGCCTGACAATGAGAAACCGCCGTTGATTGTGAAGAGTCACGGTGGTCCAACCGCTGCCGCTTCAACGGCGCTGAGTCTTTCGGTCCAGTACTGGACCAGCAGGGGCTTTGCCGTGCTCGACGTCAACTACGGCGGCAGTACAGGTTATGGCCGGCAGTATCGTGAAAGACTTAACAAGAAATGGGGAATCGTGGATGTTGACGACTGCGTCAACGGTGCGCGCTATCTTGCAGATCGTGGGGAAGTGGATGGTGAACGACTGATCATCACCGGAGGCAGCGCGGGCGGTTACACCACGCTCTGTGCGTTAACGTTCAGAAACGCTTTCAAAGCGGGAGCCAGCCACTTCGGTATCAGCAATGCAGAAGCGATGGCGCGCGACACGCACAAGTACGAATCGCAGTATCTGACAGGCCTGCTTGGTCCGTATCCCAGTCGAAAAGACATCTACTTCGATCGTTCGCCGATCAATTTTCCCGAGCGGCTCTCGTGCCCGGTGATCTTTTTCCAGGGACTGGAAGATAAAGTGGTTCCACCAAACCAGGCGGAGAAGATGGTTGAGGCGATCAGGGCGAAGGGAATTCCTGTTTCGTACGTTGCGTTCTCCGGCGAGCAGCACGGGTTCAGGCAGGCAAAGCACATCAAGCGCGCGCTTGATGGTGAGCTCTATTTTTACTCGCGCGTGTTTGGATTTGAACTCGCGGAGCCGGTCGAGCCGGTTGAGATCGAAAACCTGTAAACCGCGCATCAGGCGGATTGGCTACTGCGATATCCGCGGATCGGAGCTCGTGGCTGGAGCGCCGTTACGATCCGCGCCGCGTAATACTGTCGTTTGATCGATAAAGAACGACCTGACACCAGTCTTTCCGTACTCCACCGGGACTGCAGACACCTCAAACTTATCGCCGCTGAGCGTGAAGTCGATCTTATACCCGGAGTTCTCGATCCTCTCTTTCAAACCCGGTTGCTCAGCCATTAACTGGTCGAGCGTAGCGTAACTCCCGCTTCCTTTCTCCCGGTGATAATGAAGTTGACCACCTGCGATCGAGTAAAGGATGCTGATCGCTTTTCTCTCATTCGCAAGCATCGGCGGCGGATTCGATTCGCCTGAGATCCCGGCGACGGCCATCAGGACCAGGTTCTTCGGAACATGCAGCTCGTGAAATGGTCCATAGCCTTCGTTCGAGAGTGAATAAGTAATCGGTTGACCCACTGCGCTCAAGCGCGTAAGAAATGCACGTGTCTGTTCGCCGATGTGTGTATTCGGCGATTCGGCCCATACCTTGTAACTCTCCATCAGCGCAGGAGAGATATAAATCTGGCCCTGCGCAGGACGCGGTTGCCAGCGCGTATAGCTTCTGAATTGAGCATCGCCCGCAAGCGTTTCGCGGCTTAAATAAGAATCGACAACCTGACGGATGGCGGCCGGCTCCGAAGAAAGCACCAGGAAGTTTCCGACGAAGCCGTAAGCGAAGACATTTACGAACGAAACTATCTCCGTATCTTCTTTTCTTTCAGTTTGCGCAAGTGCGCTCGCGCCCTTGAAGCCAAACGCGTCGATCAGCTTGGGCATGAGTGCGCGCACGCCTTCTTTATCTTTGAGTGATATCAACAGCACGGGCGCCGTCTCCGGTTTGGGTTTGCCTTCGGCAGCCGAAGGCATTGGGCCAAGCGGCATCCCGAACATGTCGAGTCCTGTTGCGGGTAAACGCACTGCAATCTCGGAACCAAGCAACGGCAGAACATCATCTTTGAAGTTCATCCCGAGCTTTTTCTCTAGTGCTGCAAACGGCGCCTCCTGCGGAAAGGGTAGACCACTATTCCTGAACATTGCAGTCGGGCGCGGTTTAGACATCGTCGTATAGATCTGCGGCAGATCGAGCGACATCGTAATCAGCACGTCGGTGCCGGCGGGAACTATGTTTGGCGACTCAGGTAAGAATGCTGGTCCAGGGATCAACATCGGCATGAATGGCAACGCATCACTCTTCTCGCCGGGCTCGTTGATCAGCAGCGCACGCAGGTCGAACGAATCGTTTTCAAAAGAAAGTGCGAAGCCTACTCCATCGGGCCAATCTGACTCGACGCTGAAGAACGACGACGTTATCGACGACACTGCTATCCCAACGGGATCCACCGCACGTGGGTTCACCACAGCCTCCCCCGATGGCGAAGCCTGGCCCAGCACAATGACACTTTTTTCCGGCAGGGGGTCGTCCATCTCTGCCGGCTCTTTCTGCTCTTCGACACTTGGCGCTTGTTCTTTTTGTGCCCGCTCTGCCTGTTGTCGCGCCTCCTGCGACTTCTTCATCCGCTCTTCCTGTTGTTTCTCCATTAGCTTCACGTCGAGAAACAGGAAGAGCTGCTCAGAGTTCAAACGATTACGCGCCGCGCGGAAGTTGGTCTCTTCCGTCATGGGTTTGCTTCCGGCAGGCCGGAGCTTCCTGAGGTCGAGCGGCTTTGGTGTAAGCAGCAGCAGGGAACCAGCTTGCTGGAAGTAGTAACTGGGCTTTGCCGGCTCATTCTTTTTCTTTCCGTCGCTCGCGAGTTCGGGCAAAGGAGTGGGCACGACGGTCGGTAAAAACTGATTCAATGGACCAGCAAATTTTGTCGCTTCTTCGGCGGAGGCAAATTCAATCGCGACGATCGCCTCGGGAACGTCGTTATTGATGGGCCATGTAGCGATCAGCATACGTGACGTCATCAACTCGTCGGCATTGTCGTTGAGCCACTTAACGACCTTTCGCAATTCTTTGGGTGGTCCAGCGAGCTTGAGTATCGGTTCGAAGAACTCGTTGAAAGTGCTGGAGCGGATCAATTGACCCACGCCTCTCACTTCGCCGTAGAGGATGTAATTGTCAGCGGGCACGAGCGTGTCGAAAGTTGGCGCTGGCGCCACGGTGGTCCTGGGCTGCGGCTTCGCAGGCGTTTGACGTTTTTGCTGCGCTAAAGGCGTGGTAACGAGCGTTGTTAAGAGCAGCAGGACAATTGCGGTCGGGTATTTGATCAGATTCATGGGACTTACTTTCGCGAGGGCCAAAAACTGGCATCCATAATAGAACACCCTTTGCCGATTTTGAACTTTTTTCGTGTCAATCAGCGCGTCTATTCATGACACGTTGAGCCCCCTCAAGGGTTCCCTTAGGTAGAACAGTTTATTGTGAGACTTTCGTAACTTGGCCCAATGATTTACTGGAAAAAGACTGTTGCAAATTCCCTCGCTCGCGGGTAGATTGATTTGGTTGCTTACAAGGTAGTGGAGCTCTCCCCGAGGGGGAATATCCCTGCCTTCAATAACGCAGGGAGGAATAAACAGTGCCGACCGGAACTTGCCCGGAATGTGACGCTGATGTCCACGTTGATTTGGACACGGACAAGGGCGAAATTGTGTCTTGTGAAGAGTGTGGAACGGAGCTCGAAGTCGTAGGCCTCGATCCAGTCGAGTTAGACATGGTTGAAGAAGAAAGTTACGACGAAGACGAGGACGAAGACGAATATTGACAAATTGCCGATTTCCAATTGCCGATTGCCGGTTTCCCCTCGGCAGTTGGCAATCGTAAATTGGCAATTACTTACTGGCCGCTCGATACTCAGTTCGGCTCTGTCGTAGAGTTAAGCCACGTGGGCCCTCCACCCTGATCGTGTGTACTTGACCGTCGCGTCGCTTCTCTTCAGGTGGATAAAAGGCCAGCACGTATGCGGAACTGACTTCCTCAGCTAATGCGCGGAACAACGGCGCATAGTCCTTTTCGGTTGCGTAGACATTTCTGCCGCCAGTCAATTCTGCTAGTCCACTGACGTCGAGAGGCGTCGGGAGTGGTGTCTGCGCAGCCGAAGCGATCACTCTCGAATAAGACGGCAATGTCACTACAAACACGCTTACATCCGCAGCGTTTGCGCGCTCGATCACAGTCTGCGGCGAAACTGTATCGCCCACTGGAAAACCATCCGTAACTACAAGCACCGCACGTTTCATCAAACGCTTTTCACGCGTGCGCGGCGCGTTTCGGACCAGCATCCGGATCGCATCGTCAACTGCGTCGTAAGTGTGAGTTGATAAACCGCTCGGCGCATCGCGCGAGAGCTTTTCGAGTGATTCGTCTAGTTTGTTCGGATTCGAAGTAAACTTTTGAATCGTCTTCACGCGCATGCCGAAAGTCACGACTGCGTAAACTGCCGGATGGTTCGAAAGATGACTTGAAAAGGATTGAAGCGCGCCACGCAAACGTGTGATCTCGTCGGCGGTCATACTGCCTGAAACGTCGAGCGCGAAAACGATCGCGAGCGGCCGCGACTCTCCCTGTCGTTTCTCTATTTGGAAAAATGAGATCGGTTGCTCTACGCCGTCGGAAAACACTTTGAAGTCTTCCTGCCGCAGGTTTTTTACCGGACGGCCCTCGGCGTCGATCGCGGTTACATCGACCGAAACCAGGTCGGTGTCGAAGCGCAGAATGTCTTCGGGTTCCTGCTCATTTGGAAACACCTTGCGCGGCCTTTGCTTTGGGGTAGCAGGGTCCTGCGTTTGCGGCACGCCCGGCAACGCCAGTGCGAACAACAAGATGAGAAGAACAGACAGTTGCGCTGTAAAAGCCGCGAATTTCTTTGGCATTAATCTCTTTCCTGGCGTGTCGCTCTGGATTATACGGGCGCGACCAGCGGAAGCAAACGGTGCTATCATCCAGAGCGTCAAACTCCCGTGTATTAGTTGGAACTATTACGTGAAGGACTGCCTATGAGATTCAACAAAACTCTGTTTCTCCTCGCAATAATGCTCCTGACGGCGAGCGTCGCCTTTGGCCAGAAAGACAAGGACAAGTCGCTCGGCGCAATCAAGGGTAAGGTTCGAGTGGAAACAGGCACTCCAGCGGATGTTACGGTGGTGGTGCGACGTGGAGAGACGGAAGTCACGCGTTCGACGACTGATAAGAACGGCGACTTTGTTGTTTCTCGTTTGCAGCCGGGAATTTATGGCCTGACGTTTCGGAAGCCGGGGCTGAGTATCGGTTCGCTGGAAGATGTTGAAGTCAAAGCGGGCAAGACTCGTTCGCTTGGTGATCGACTGATACTCACGATTGACGAAGGTTCGATCGCTTTTTTGAGTGGCTCTGTGTTTACTGCCGAAGGCCGGAGCGTGCCGAATGCGAAAGTTGAGTTATTGAGGATTCTTGAAGACGGAACAGCGAAAAAGATCGATGGACGTGTAACGACGGAGACTGGATCGTTCAAGTTTCGGCTTTCGCCGGATCCGGGGAAATATCGCGTGAGTGTTAAGACTGACGGTGCGGAGCCGGTCAGCAAAGACGTTGAGATCGACGGCGCCGCTGTTTATCGCGTGGCGCTTTCGTTACCACCCAAGTCTTGATCTATGGAAGAGCGTGAGGAATTCTTAACCGCAAAGCAGCTAGCGGCAATTCTGCAGGTCAGTGAATCAACAGTGCGGCGTCTGGCTGCAAGACGCCGCATTCCTTCCGTCAGGCTAACGCCGCGAATCATCCGTTTCCATCTCGACGCCGTTCGTGAATCACTCGACGTGCCGCGTTCTCGCATTCGTCACGGCGAGTACACGGAGCAAGTCGACGACGCTCAGATGACGTTTGATGATTTCTTCCTGAGTTGATCTTGGCGAGAGAAGGTATAGGACATATAGGACCTATATGACCTATAGGACCTATATGACCTATATGGTTATAGGTCCTATAAGACCCTATTCTAACGAGAAGTTATAGGTCCTATAGGTCCTATATGTCCTATTGGTCCTATTCCAAAAGAGAAGTTATAGGTCCTATAGGCCCCTATTCTAACGCCTCCGTGGCGGATTGAATTCCACCCACTTGTTGCCCTGCTTCACGTAAACACGCGGCTGCCGGATCTTGAAATTCTTAAATCCCGGGTTCTCGGCGACGAACTTTCGCACCGTCGACTGATCCCCCGTAGCCACGCGCCACTTTCCATCTTCACGCAGAAGATACTGTTGGACCACGATCTTTCCTTCAGCCTGGATCGGCGCCACTACCCGCCCGTAAAGCACCGTATCCACAACCGCCAGGTTGCCCATCACTTTTGTCGCGCCGATCTCGATCTTGTCGAGCTCATAAAAGTCCTGCGCACGTTCCAGCGCGCTCACGAATCGCTCGCGCGACATGCGATTGCGCGACGAGCCCGGCAGCAGATCGTAAAGCGCGCTGTAGTTGTGCGACTTCAACTGGTCGAAAACACCCTGCACCGTCGCGCGAACATCCGACTGGTCCGACGCATTTGCAAAGGGAACAGAGATAAAGGCGATTGCCAAAACAAAAACCGAGACACTAAGAACGTACTTCCTCATCTGACTCTTCATCCTCACTACTTTGTTCTTCATCTTCTTCTTTGGGCAGCGACGCGCTGAGTTGTTGTCGATAACTGAGAAACCAGCAGCAGGCGCCGCCCGCGGCCGCCACAAAGGCCATCTCGTAATTGTCACGTAACACAAGGACCACGGCTGCCACTCCCAAAACTGCAGCCATGATCATCCAAACCGTTTTCACTTGATGTTCACCGGCACTTTTAAGTCGATTACGCCGGGGGCATAACAAACTTTATCGTCACATGCCTGGACGCGTAATTGAGCTGAAAGGTTGTGTTTGCCAGCCGGCGCTGACTTGTCTGCCTTCAGCCGGGCTTTGATGACGGCCTCGCCCTCGTAAACAGCGAGCTCCTTCTCGGAAAAGGAAAACCTCTTCACCAGCGGATCAGGGTAGGTGATGAACTCGACCGAGATGCCGTTTGCTGCTGGCATTACTAGTTCCGTGGCCTTCAGATACGAGAAGCTCGGCGGATTGGCATTCACGTGATAACCATTCGCAATCTTGATCGGCACCACGAGCTCGCCCGACTCACCCGCGGCAATCGTCGCCTCCTGCGGCGTCGCCTCCACCACATCCGTCGACGCAATCCGCGCGCTTTCATTATTCCCGGCCGGCGCCTTTTCCGCCGCCTGTCTCGAACACCCGACCGCGACGATCATCGCCACAACAAGCACAAACGTCTTCATGTGAATCCGTTTCATCCTGTTAATCCTGTCCACCTTCGTCGCCGTCCCTTCCATCCGGGCGTTTGATGCCGAATTTTTCCAGTCGGTACTGGAGCGTGCGGAAGGTGAGGCCGAGAAGTTTCGCGGCTTTGGTGATGTTGTAGTCCGTCTGCTCCATCGCCTGCGTGATCAGGTTGCGCTCGACGTCCTCGAAGTTGATTCCCTCAGCAGGCAACTTGAAAGCGCCTTCCGCTGCTGGTCCAACTTCCTGCCGCACCTCGGTCGGAAGATCTTCCAACGTGATCAGATCGCCTTCACTCAACAGGATCGCACGCTCGATCGCCGACTCGAGTTGCCGTACGTTCCCGGGCCAGCTGTACTCGTTCATCAACTTCTTCGTCTCCGGTGTCAGGCCAGTCACCGGTCGCGATGCGTTCTTCGTGTGCTTCTTCAGGAAGTAGTCGATCAAAACGGGAATGTCTTCACGTCGCTCGCGCAGCGGAGGCACGTCGATCGACAAGACGTTGACACGGTAATAAAGATCGTCGCGGAAACGACCGTCAGAAACCATCGCACGCAAGTCGCGATTTGTCGCCGCAATCACACGCACGTCGACACTGATCTCATGAGTACCGCCCACGCGCCGGATCTTTCGTTCCTGCAGCGCGCGCAACAGCTTTGCCTGGATGCCAACGTCGAGTTCGCCAATCTCGTCGAGAAACAACGTTCCACGATCCGCGATCTCAAACAGACCTTTCTTCTCAGCATGAGCACCGGTGAACGAACCTTTCTCGTGTCCGAACAGTTCCGACTCGAGCAGGTTCTCGTTGATTGCGGCACAGTTCACTGCCTGAAACATCTCCTCCGATCGCGGCGACTGGTTGTGAACCGCCCTCGCAATCAGTTCCTTACCTGTGCCCGACTCGCCGCGCACCAGCACCGTCGAGTTTGAACGCGCCACTTTCAGAATCATCTTCTTGACCGACTCCATTTTGGGAGACGCAGAGATGATGTCGCTGTCGATCGCGTCGAGCCGATCGAGTGCGCGATTGATTGTTTCGAGCAGTGCCGCTTTGTCGTACGGCTTTTGCAGGTAGTCGAACGCGCCGCGACGCAAAGCTTCCTTCGCCGAGTCGATCGATCCATGCGCAGTGAGCAGGATGACGATGATCGAAGAGTCGTACGCAAGCAGGTGCTGGAGCAGTTCGATGCCGTCCATGCCGGTCATCTTCAGATCCGTCAAAGCGAGATCGAACCTGCGATCTTTGGCAAACTTGAGTGCTGCTTCGCCGGATGCGGCAGTCGTAACGTCGTACCCTTCCTCGGCAAGGATCATCTCGAGGATTTCTCTCTGCGATTTCTCGTCGTCTACAACCAGAATGTTCTTTCGTGACATATCAATTCTCTTTAGCCGGTAGGATTATCGTAAACGTTGTACCGGTGCCTTCTTTCGACGCCACACTGATCGTGCCGCCGTGATCGTCTACGGCTTTCTTCACGATCGCGAGGCCCAGCCCCGTGCCGGTGTCCTTCGTTGAAAAATACGGTTCGAAAACTTTCGAAATGTCCTGCGCCGCGATGCCGCATCCACTATCGATGACTTCAACCTTAACAGAGTTTGGTTCAGCGTTCGAAAGCTTGATCGCGACCGTGCCGCCTTCGCCGTCGATCGCTTCGACTGCGTTGATGACCAGATTTGTGAACACCGACCGCAGCGATTCGCGATCGGCCATTACTCTCGGCAACGCGCCGTCCTGGACGATGCTCGTCTTGATCCCGCATTCGTCCGCTCTGCCTTCGATCAGGCGAAGCGCGTCTTCCGCTTCGACGCGAATGTCGACGGCCTGTAGATCGAGCTTCGAGGGCCGCGAGTATTTCAGGAAGTCGGTGATGTGACGATTGATGCGCGCCACTTCGGTTTTCAACTGGTCCGTGAGCTGAATGAAGGTCGCTTTCTTCTTCTCATCAACTGGAGCAAACGATGACCGCAGATGATCGAGCGTCAGGTTGATGTAATTCAGCGGGTTGCGAATCTCGTGTGCAATCGCGGCTGCGAGCCGTCCAACCACAGCGCCTTTTTCCGCCTGGTGAAGTTGCATCTCGAGCTCGCGTGCGCGCCCGAGTCTTGCTGTCATCTCGTTGAACGCTGAAGCAAGCGTGCCCATCTCGTCCATGCGATCGGCGGGGACACGAACGTCGAAATCGCCGCCTGCAACTTGTCGTGCGGCGGTTGAGAGTTCCTTGATCGGTCGAGTGAAACGCCAGACGAAGAATCCGGTAACGAGCGTAGTCACAAACAACACTGCGAGCGTGTAGAGCGCCGACCGTGACGACTGTCCTTCCAAAACGTTCGTGAGTGTGTGAGCGGAGTCGAGCACGACGATGACGAACCTTCGACCCTTATCAGTCTGAACAGGGAAGTAGAAAGCACCCGCCTCGCCGAAGTCGGCGCTGGTCGGCGGCGGAAACCACGACGGCAGTTGTTGTTGCTGGTTCGTGAACTGAACTGCGCTGCGAAGCGGCAGCAGTTGAATGTCTTTGAACTGGACGTAACTCTGCGTGTTGTCGTCGCGTTCGCGTGGATTGAACTCGGGGATCACGCTGTCGAGCACGTTTCCGTCGTCATCGACAACGAGAATGTTTTTGACGCGAACGTTCTTGTTGTTCAGCAGTGGTTCCTGGAGGCGGCCGATGATCTCGTCGAGATACTGGTCGCTCTGCAGGCTCTCGATACCGAGTGCGATGCCGGTCATGATCGCCTGTTCCTGTTCGATGATCATGCGGGCGTTCGCGCGGACGGTGCGCACGTTGAAGTAGTACTGGATGCCGAGTGTGAGACCAAGCATGAGCGCCAGCAGCAAAAGTAGCCGGGCGCGGAAGCTTTGAATCTGAGCTGGAAACTTCATTCGCAAACTAAGAAGAAGGAAAGGGCATCTGACGTTGGTCGATTCTGGGAGAAACCGCGTTTTACACGTTTATCAAACTGAGCCACAGATGAACGCGGAATAGAAAGCACGGATTAAAATCTGGAACGCCGCAACATGCAAGCACTTCGTGTTCCAATGAAATATGTATAATCAATTACTTTTTTATTGCCCTCAACTAATTGTTGATGTTATATTTGCGGCGGTCTCAAATCAATGTCCCCAGAGACCGCCCAATTAGGGAAAGCTCTTCCCGCCCTCAACGTGCAGCAGAAGGTTTGTTCGAGTTACGAAAAGAGGCGTTTTTGAGAAAGCTCAGAACGGCAAACAGTATTGGAGTTTTACGACGAGGAAGTTCATTCCGGCTCACCACAGGTGAGTGATCCCAAAAAGAGAGGTACTTGGGCCTGATGACTCTGCATTTCCATTCCCCTAAGTCGCGCCGTTTCGTTTTTGTTCTATTTGTCTTAGTTTGTCTCGCTTTTTCCGGTACGGTCTATGGGAGGAAGAAACAGTCATCGGGTAGAAATGCCCGGGCTCAAAAGAGTAGTAAGAAAGCGACGGCAAGAAGCCGCGCATCGCGTCGCGGTGGCCGTCAGGTCGCGCGAAGTTCTCGCGCCCGTGGCAGCCGGCTTTCGGCTCGTGAAGTTCGTCGTCAAAGAGCGGTCGCAGCGCGCGAACAATCCGCTTCAATAAGAGCACGTGAACGCAGGCTCGGTCGCCCGCTTACCAAACGTGAGCGCGCCGCAGAGATGCGCCGTTTCTCAGCTCGTCATCGTCGCGCGATCCTCGAAGCTCGCCGCCGTGCTGAAGCTGCACGCCGTGCTGCTATTGCACGCCAACGCGCTATCGACAAGGCAATGCGTGACGAGGTTCAGTCGTTTATCGCGAAGGACAGTCTCGCCGGCGAAGATCCTGAAGTGCGACGCGTCGCCGTCAACGCACTCGGCAACCACGCTGGTACAGTCGTCGTGATGGATCCGATGACCGGCCGCGTCTATTCTATCGTCAATCAGGAATGGGCACTGCGTCGGGGTTTCAAGCCGTGCTCGACTATCAAGATCGTTACCGGCGTTGCAGGACTCTCCGAGAATGCGATCCCGCTCGTCGAAACAGCAGGCGACGGATTCAGAATTGACTTAACGTCAGCGTTGGCCCACTCCGATAATCCATTCTTTCAGCAGGTCGGCACGAAGATCGGTTCCGAGAAGATGGTGAACTACGCCAAAGAGCTCGGTCTTGGCGAACGGACTGGCATCAACGTGCCGTTCGAGTTTCCAGGTCGCCTGCCGGAAGTGAAGCCGGGCCTCATCGAGAGACGAATGTTTTCGCACGCGGATGGTTTTCAAGTAACACCGCTGCAGCTCGGAACGCTGGTATCGGCAATGGCCAACGGCGGCAGATTGCTTCAGCCTCAGATCCCGCAGAGTTTGAAAGATCTCAATAAAATGAGCCCGAAGGTGCGGCGCAAGTTAGACATCACGAATGATGTTTGGGCGCGCATGGTTCCGGGAATGGTTGGCGCAGTCAACTACGGCTCAGGCCGCAAAGCCTATGACCCGACTCAGACAGTTGCCGGTAAAACGGGAACATGTATCGGTGACGGCGGCTGGGTTGGTCTGTTTACGTCTTATGCTCCACTCGCCAATCCGCGACTCGCCGTTGTCGTGATCACGCAGGGCACTGACGCTCGCCGTCATTTCCCCGCAGCCGTGGCCGGCGAGATCTATCGCCAACTGAATCACCGGTTCGGCACTGCGATCAATCTCCAGGTTGCGTCGACACTCGACGACGAAGAGAAGGAAGTGGCAGATGCTGAAGCGGCAGCTGAGAACGCGGACGTCAACGGCGAGCTCGCCGAGTCAGCAACAGGCGAAGCAGAACCACAGGCAAAACCGGTTACAACTACAACGCCGGCGCCGAAGGCTGTGACTCCTGAACCGCGCAACACTGTGAAGCGCGTGCTCATGCCGCTCGAAAAGAAACCAGCCGAGACTCCGAAAACTCCGGCTACAGCGCCCGCGGAACAACGCCCACGTCGCGCGCAGCCCTGAGGCCATAGGGTTCAATCCATAAGAGAATAGGTCGTATAGGTCTTATTAAGACTTATACGACCTATTTGCTTTCCGCTCACAAAGGGCGCGGAGAATAGGTCGTATAGGTCGTATAGGTCGTATAGGTCCTATAGGTCTTATACGACCTATTTGCTTTCCGCTCACAAACGGCACAAATGATCAAAATCATTGTGCCGTTTCCGTTTTTGTGGTGTCTAAGCTCACTAGCACCTTGACACATTTCATAGAGTTGCAGGAAGATTGCGGGCGTTCTTTATTTACCCAGGATCGAATAGTACGAGTGCTTCCCCTAGACGCAAAGACCGGCAACCGGTCTTTGTTTCAATGGCATCCTAAAAGTTCCCCATGCGACCTTTGAAGGGCTGTGGGCCCTCGGCGCGACTGCTGAAATGATTTTTGGAGGTTGGTAACGACTAATGAAAAAGCTGATAACGTTTTTTGGTATTTGCACTACAGTCGCGATACTCGCTCTGCCCGCAGCAGCGCGTAACTCAATCGCGCAACCAGATTTAGCTGTACAAGATCAATGTACGCAGGAAGTCAAAGATGCGTTGTACGCATCCTTTCTCAAGACTCGTAAAGACGATCAAGCCAAAGCTTACGAAGACGCAAAGAAATATCTCGCGTGCCCAGCCGGCGAGGTCACCGAAGCCCAGCAAAAGATTATCGACTACTTGAAGAAGTGGGTCACCGCCTATGAAGAAGGCATGAAGAAGATTCGCTTCATCCAGCTTCTTTATAAGGACATGAAGTATCCGGAAGCCTACGCGCTTGGAAAGGAAATCCTGGCCGCGGAACCGGATAACCTGACCGTGTTGGTCCACCTCGGCGCCAACGGATACCTGCTGGCTCCGCTTAACAATGCTGCGTTGTCCGCGGAATCGAACGGCTACGCAAAGAAGGCGCTCGAACTGCTCGAGCAGGGCAAGACGGTCGAGGACTACGCGCCACTTGCCAACCGCGATGTCGCCGTGGCGTACTTGAACTACACGATCGGCACGCAGGCGCTGCAAACCGATCCAACCACTGCTCTCAAATACTTGCTCAAGGCCGCGCAGTTTGAAACACCGCTGAAGAAGTCGCCCTACACTTATGCTTACATCGCGGGCGCCTACGAAACTGGTCCCTACGACAAGCAGTCCAAGCAGTATAAGGACATGTATTCCGGTAAGGATGAAACTCCGGAAAGCAAACTCGCGCTTGC
Organism: Pyrinomonadaceae bacterium; assembly: GCA_035761985.1. GTDB lineage: Bacteria > Acidobacteriota > Blastocatellia > Pyrinomonadales > Pyrinomonadaceae > PSRF01. The sequence goes on along the minus strand of DASTQB010000036.1, from coordinate 37,288 downwards.
CAACATCAACCAGCTAGTCGATCGCATGATCGATGCTTACGCTCGCGCGGTTGCGCTTGCCACTGATCCAAAGGTTGCGACAGCCAAGCAGGGTTGGAACGACATGCTCGTGCAGTGGTACAAGTTCCGCAACAACAATTCAGACACTGGCCTGTCGGAACTGCTCGCGGGTATTCTTTCGAAGCCACTGCCTCCGGAGCCGACACCGCTTACGTCTTTACCGGCTGCACCGGCTACACCTGCCGCAACACCAGTCGGTAATACGGGAGCACCGGCGACCAACGGCAGCACTGCTCCTGCGACTACACCAGCTTCAACCACGACGACTGGAACGACAAAGCCGGCGAGTACACCGGCTACTCCGGCAACCGGAACCAAGCCGGCGCCAAAGCCGGATCGTCCACGTCAATAACGTTCGAGTTAATCAGCTAATTACCGAAGGGGTGGCACTCGTGGCCACCCCTTTTCGTAAGGCCAGAAGCCGCGCGCCTTTGCTATAATTCGCGGGTTTTGAAAAATCCCGAAACGATTCCTGATCTCGACCTCCTCGAAAAGGTTCTGTCTTACAACTTCAACGATCGTGCTTTGCTCGAACGTGCCATCACTCACCGTTCATGGGCCCACGAGAAGGTCGCTCCGGGAGACGAAAGGCAGGCACGTAAGCTTCACAACGAGTCGCTCGAGTTCCTCGGCGATTCGGTATTGGGGTTGGTAGTTTCAAACTATCTCTGCAATTCATACCCGGGCGGCACTGAAGGCGAACTCTCGCGCATGAAGCATCGTTTGGTGAGTGCGCCCACACTTGCGAAGGCGTCTCAGGGGTTGCGCCTCGGCGAGTTTTTGCGTTTCGGGCGTGGTGAGGAAAAGAGTGGCGGGCGCCAGAAGAACGCGCTTCTGGCTGACGTATTCGAAGCGATTACCGGAGCGATCTTTCTCGACGGTGGTCTCGAAGCAGCGACTGGTTTTGTTTGTCATGCCCTCAGGGATGAACTGGAAGGCGCGGATCCGCTCTCAGCAGCAAAGGCTGATTACAAAACGATGTTGCAGGAGCGACTCCAGGCGGAACGACGGCCCGCACCGCGCTACACGGTAATCGAAACACTCGGCCCGCCGCATCAACGTATCTTCCACGTGGAAGTCGCCTGGGATGGTGGCAGCATCCAAGGAGAGGGCCATTCGATCAAGGCTGCTGAGGCGGCGGCAGCGAAAGCGGCCCTCGAAGGCATGAGGCTGGACGAAACTGCAACTTCTGATAACGCCGGTAGTGCTGTAGATCCCGATAATCCGGTCTCAGCTTGACCACTGCGATCAACGTATCTAGGATGTTTTTTGATGGCGATTAACCCAACAACTCACAAGGCAGACCCGGCACCCGAGGCGAAGCCGTTTTCTCTCAAGAAGCTTTTCAACCGCAACGGCCACGAAAAGAAGACCGAGGAGCCGGTGAGGGTCCAGGGCCCGCCGAAGTCTGTGTGGCGCGACTATTTCGAGTCGGCAGTGGTAACCGTCATCATGGCGTTGTTTGGGATGACGTTCATCGTCCAGGCCGTGAAGGTGCCGACCGGGTCAATGCAAAACACCATCACCGTCGGAGATCACCTGCTCGTCAACAAGTTTATCTTTGCGCCCGGAGAATCGCTGCCTTTTCTCCCGCAAAGGGAGATCAGGCGCGGCGACATCATCGTCTTCAAGTATCCCGGTAATAAGTTCAAGCCCGAGCGCGACGAGCGGCCGGACAACAGGCCGATACTCACTAACTACGTGAAGCGCGTGATCGGTTTGCCCGGCGATCGCATCCGCATCGACGGCAACAACGTGGTCCTTAACGGCGAAGTGGTTGCGGAACATCGCATCATCGCCAGGGAGATCAACCAGAAAGCTCCCCTCGAGATAATCAACGACCCGAACCGGCAGGAAGGCGAACTCTACGACGTTTATTACCGGCCTGGTCCAGCTGATGAAGATCCGGACTACGATCTTTTTGAAGCTTTCAAGACCAACGAGGTGCAGGTTCCGGCCGATAGTTATTTCGTGATGGGCGACAATCGCAACAACAGTGAAGACAGTCGCTACTGGGGATTCGTGCCGCGCGATCTCGTGATCGGGCGTGCGATGTTTGTCTACTGGTCCTACGACGAGAGCGCTCCACGCAGCGGCAATGTCCTGCTGGACTTCATCAGGAACACGCGTTGGAGCCGCACGGGCACTTTCGTCAAGTAACCCTTCAACACCTCCGTGCAATCTGTGTGTCGTCTATGCCTGAGACCGTTGTTGATAGTGATCACGGTTGTGATCGCTATGGTCGTGTGTCAGCTTAATGTTTCGGCACAACGGAAACGGGCGAAGAAACCCGATCCTGCTCCGGTCAATGAGTTAGCAAAGCTCCGCGACGAGTTCATCAAAGCGACAAACGATTACAAGACGAGTCTCGGCAAGCTGCTGGCGATTCACGAAGCAAACGTGATCAAGGCGGAAAAGAAACTTGACGAGTCGAAGAAGCTCCTTGCGGAAGGGCTGGTGTCGAAGACCGAGGTCCAGAAATACGAGAACGCAGTGGCAGCGGAGAAAGAGAAAGTGACGACGACGCGTCACCAGATGACGCAGGCTGACGAGCAGATCGCGGCTGTGCTGGTCGAGGCTGCAGCGAACGAGCAGATCGCGAAAGATATTCGACTCGCAAAACAACGGCTCGTGCGCACCGCGGCGTTTATGCGTTTCACCGGCGGACCGGGCTGGAACCTCGGCGAGGCGTATAAGATCCAGCGGTTCTTTTCCGACACGTTCGGCAAGCAACTGCCGGTTGCAGTGTTTGGACAGGGAGCGATTCACGAGCGGTGGCGTTTGGACCATCGCAACGCGATGGACATCTCGCTTCATCCGGATACTGCTGAAGGACGCGCGTTGTTGAATTACCTGCAAAAGAACGGCATCCCGTACCTGGCTTTTCGATCGGCGATCCCGGGTACGGCGACTGGTCCACACATCCATATCGGGCGTCCGTCACATCGGTATTAGCCGCGGATAAACGCGGAAAAAGCCACGGATAAACGCGGAAAAGATCATGAGAATTATCGTTGTTTGCGTAACGCTGTTACTGTTGCCGATGAGCGGCAGGTCGCAAATGAACTTGAATGAGAAACAGGCTTCACGCTTTGCGGCGCTTGCGTTGAAGTGTGTGGCGCGGGAGTTTCCGAATAAGCCGGAACACGTCATCAACAATGCGAGTGAGGTCAGAAGTCCGAAGGAGCTGCACCCCGCGTTTTATGGTTGTTACGACTGGCATTCATCGGTGCACGGCCACTGGATGCTGATCCGTTTGTTGAAAACTTTTCCCAACCTTCCTGAGTCACAGCAGATCCGCGACGCGCTCAACGCAAACCTCAGCGCGGAAAACATCCAGGCCGAAGTGACTTACATGAAGCAGCCCAACCGGCAGTCGTTTGAGCGTACTTACGGCTGGGCCTGGGCCTTGAAACTCGCCGAAGAGCTTCACTCGTGGAACGCGCCCGAAGGAAAGAAGTGGGCCGCGAACCTGCAACCACTCTCCGAGTTACTCTCGAAGTCGTACCGAACATTTCTTCCGAAGCAAACCTATCCAATAAGGACCGGTGTGCATCCAAACACCGCTTTTGGTTTGGCCTTCGCACTCGACTACGCCAGGACAGCCGGCGACCGCGAGCTTGAAGCGTTGTTGAGTGAACGCAGCAGAACGTATTTCGCAAAAGACGTAGACTATCCCGGAGCATGGGAACCAGGCGGCGAGGATTTCTTTTCAGCAGCGCTGATGGAAGCCGACCTGATGCGCCGCGTAATGGAGGCGCGTGAGTTTGCGACGTGGTTTCACCGGTTTCTACCCGCAGTTGCGAAAGGTGGTCCGGCAGCCTTGTTGGAGCCCGCCATCGTCACGGACAGATCCGATCCGAAGCTCGTGCATCTTGACGGTCTGAACCTCAGCCGCGCGTGGTGCATGCGCAGCATCGCCGCGGCGCTGCCCGCAAACGAGCCCGCGCGGAAGGTACTTTCCGCGTCGGCAGACAAACACGCTGCCGCCGCGCTGGCCCACGTGGCGAGCGGCGATTACGCCGGTGAACACTGGCTCGCCTCGTTCGCTGTGTATTTGCTTTCAGTGAACTAATCTGCGGATGCCGCGAAAATCCGCGGCGCAAGTCTCCTCAACTTCCTCGTTCATTCACTGGTTCAGTGGAGGTTGTCGCATGAAAACTATCGTCCTTTCCGTCTCGCTCTTCTTCTACCTGCTCTTCAATGCAGTTGCCCAGCAACCCGACTACACGCAGTTGAGAAACGAGGCGGAGGCGCAGTTTGCCGCGGGTTCATACGCCCGCGCGCACGAGATCTATTCCCGGGTTGATAAATCAAAACTCGGCGGCGCGGATGTGCGCTGGGTCGAGTTTCGACTCGCCGACACCTCGTGGCGCGCGCAGGCAGGCACTCAGAGCGCCGACCAGACGCCAGTTGAACAGGCGCAAAAGAAGCTCGAAGAGTTAATACGCGTGGTTGAGAAAGAGAGCGATCGCGATCTCGTCTGGGCAGAAGCTCACGAGTCACTTGGCGACCTCTTCTGGACGCGCCGCCAGCACATAAACTGGCACCTTGCGTGGCCTCACTATCAGCAGGCACTCGACTGGTGGGCAGGGCAGCGCGATCTCGAACGTGCGCGCGATCGTTATCTCAAGATCGTTTTTCGCGCGTCCACCGCGGTAGATGACGGACAACTCTACTACTACAGTTACTATGGCAATAACCTACCTCTCGACATTCTCGAAAACGCATTGAAGATCAGTCGTTCCGCGAACGAGACGGCACATTTGAACTTCCTGATCGCAATGACCATGCGCAACCGTGGCGGTGATATAGCCTCTCAGCAGCGCATGGCCGATTACTACGAAGACGCACTTACGGCAGGGAAGCAGGCGCAGTGGTATGACGATGCACTCTTTTACTATGCCGAGTGGATGAACAGTCACGGCTCGATTCGACAACTCGAAAATGGACAGTGGCAACAGCAACCCGATCACATCAAAGCCCTCGAACTCTTCCGGCGCCTGACAACGGAATTCTCAAAGGGCGAAACGCGTTATTACGATCAGGCCCAGCAGCACATAAAGACCATAACCGAAGCAAGCGTCGGACTCGGTGTCGCAAACATCTTCCTGCCTGATTCTGAAATTCAGTTTGGCTTGCACACACGCAATGTGCGTCAGGTCGATCTCGCGCTTTACAAGGTTGACATGACACGCGACGTTCACGTCGCAACCAGCGACGTAGCGGAAGGCGAAGGAGATCTCGGATCATGGATTCAGAAAGTTCCAACCGCAGGTCGCACTCCCGTCAAGACGTGGTCCAAGACAATCGACAGCTCAGATCACAAACCACATAACGAACAAGTCAGGGTCGAAGGAAAACTGCCGGTTGGCGCTTATTTACTCGAAGCGAAGAGTGGCTCGATCTCAACGCGTGATGTGCTTTTAATCACTGATGCCACGCTCGTACTCAAATCCGCCGACAACCAGGCGCTCGTGTTCTTCGCCGATGCGATAACAGGCGCGCCGCTCGCGAACGCAAACGTGTCGCTATGGGAAACGTACTACCGGAACGATCGCTGGTTATGGCGGCGCCATCGCCAGACCACCGACGCCGACGGTCTCGCCCGTTTCGCTTTGAGAAGCGACCTTGAAGGTCGAAACCTCTTTGCGACTGGAGGCATTAACGACAGGCAGGCATTTGCTACGGGCAATGTCTACCGGCAAATGCCGGAAGCCGGCTGGCGGATTTATGCGTTTACCGATCGACCCGCTTATCGTCCGAAAGAAACGCTCCAGTGGAAATTCATTGCACGCATTTTGTCAGGTGGCGCTTATACAACGCCTGCAAACCAGGTGGTGGAATACGAGATCAACGATCCGCGCGGCACAAAAGTGGCAAATGGAAAAGCGACGCTCAACTCGTTCGGCAGCGCATGGGGATCGCTTGAGTTGACTGAGCAGTTGCCGCTGGGCCAGTACGTGATTGAGTTCTTTGCCGATGGACGACGTCACCACATCGGCGGTGCACAACTGTTTCGACTCGAAGAATATAAGCTGCCTGAATTCAAAGTGCAGGTAAAAACGCCGGATGAGAACGGCAGGAAAAAGGCTTTTCGATCCGGAGAAAAAGTCGAAGTCGACATTCAAGCTGATTACTACTTCGGTGGTCCAGTCAGCAATGCGTCAGTAGAAGTCGTCGTTTATCAAAATCCTTTCTATCACTACTGGTTTCCGTATCGCGAGTATGGCTGGTACTACGACGATATTTCACGCCGGTATCGCCAGTATTACGGTGGCGGTTCAGTGATCAAACGTGAATCGATCAAAACCGACGCCACCGGAAAGGCGAAACTGACGTTCGACACACCGCGCGAGAACTACAACCAGGATTTCGAGTTTCGCATTGAAGCACGCGTCGTCGACTCATCGCGGCGCGAGATCGTCGCCAGCGATAACGTGCGCGTCACACGCCAGCGGTATTACGTTTACCCGCGTCCAGCGCAAAACATCTACCGGCCGAAAGACAAGGTCACCGTCGACATCAAAGCTCTCGACGCAAACGAGCAGCCGGTCCAAACCGAAGGCACAGTTAAGATCACACGCGACTACTGGTGGGAGATCTGGATCGATCCGCGTGGTCGCGAAGTGCAGGGCGCGGAGCTGCGCGAGTTGCAACAGCGGTCGGGTGTGTTTCCACCACTCGTCAATCCCGGTCAACGCCCATGGCGAATCAAGTTTCGAGGTTATCAGCACGAGGACATACTCACGCAGTCAGTAAAGACTGATAGCGAAGGCGTGGCCCAACTAAACTTCACGCCCGACAAGGAAGGCTACTACCGATTTGCATGGCAGAGCAGCCAGGGAGTTGACCCCAGACGCGATCGGTTCCTGCCGCCAATCAAGGCGGAGACTTACGTCTTCGTCGCGAGCAACACGACGACCGATCTCGGATATCGTCGCTCAGGACTCGAGATCGTGGTCGATAAAGACACGTTCCGTGCGGGGCAAACTGCGGCGGTGATGATCTCGACGCCTGTGAGCAATCGTCACGTGCTTTTCAGTGTGGAAGGTGAGGATCTGTTTAGTTACAGGCTGGTCCATGTGACCGGAAATACAAAACTGATCGAGTTGCCGATCGATGAGAAACACGTTCCAAACATTTACCTGAGTGCGTTGATGGTCAGCGATGCGAACTGGTTCATGGATACGAAGAACGTGGTAGTTCCGCCTGTAAAGAATTTTTTGTCAGTGGCGGTGAAGGCAGATCGGGAACAGTATCAACCGCGAGAGGAAGGCACGCTCGCGATCTTGACCAAAGATGCGGATGGCCGTCCAGTTTCGGCTGAGGTTGCGCTGGGTCTGATTGATGAGTCGGTGAAATACATTCAGCAGGACTATGCCGGAGATCCGCGCCAGTTTTACTACGGCCGCAAACGCCCGCAACTGGTCCAGACGCAGAGCACGTTAAATCAGAAACCGTACGCGCGGTTGATGGAAGTTGACGACGGAATATTGAGAGATCGTAGAGAACTCGGCGCACGAGAAGCTGCTGACGAAGTGCAAGTCGCAGATTTCGGCTACCTGGGCAGAGGAGCACCCGCCGGTCGTTTGGATGGGATGGACAGGCTCTCCGCCAAAAGCATCAGTGAAGCGCAAATGGTGACACGCAGCGGCGCCAACAGCTACGTGCTCGACGCGCCCGCCGCAGCTCCACAGTCGGCTCCGGGCCAGCCGGAACCTGCAGTCCAGGTGCGCAGCGATTTCCGTTCAACCATTCTCTGGATGCCGGATGTGAAAACGGACGCCGACGGCACTACGTCCATCAAGGTGAAGTATCCGGATTCGCTGACTACGTGGAGCGCGACTGCGCGTGTTGCAACCGCCGGCAATCAATTCGGCATCGGCAATTCAACCACGAGGACCAAACAACCTCTGATCGTGCGTTTGCAGGCACCGCGTTTCTTTGTCGTAGGCGATCAGGTGACCGTGTCGGCAGTCATCAACAACAACACCGACGAAGCGATGAATGTCGCGCCGAAGCTCAATGCGGAAGGTCTAACTGTCACCGGTTTGATCGTCGATGGAAAGACCGTGAACGGCGCCGGGTCGCGAGTTGATGTTAAGGCAAACAGCGAGACGAGAGTCGATTGGCTTGTCGCCGTGAATCACGCGAGCGAAGCCAGGTTGAAAGTCGAAGCACGCGGCAGCAAGTATGCCGATGCGATGGAAAAGACTTTCACCGTCTTCGAACACGGGATCGAGAAGTTTGTCTCGCGCTCGGGCAAGATGCGCGGCGATAGTGTTTCCGTGAAGCTCGATATTCCGAAAGAACGCCGCGCCGACTCGACCACGCTCACAGTTCAGGTCGCGCCAAGCATGGCGACTACGATGCTCGATGCGTTGCCGTACCTGATCGATTACCCGTACGGCTGCACGGAACAGACGATGAGTCGCTTCCTGCCGGCTGTGATCACTGCGAAAACGCTGCGCGATCTCGGTTTGAAGCCGGAGACCGCGATGCACAAGATCTTCGGCGGCATCGAGCCTTCGAGCGCAGCCGCAACTCATCCGAGCGGGCGCAGGGACTTAAAAGAGCTCGAAAGAATCACGAAGGCCGGTCTGGAACGTCTTTACGACTTTCAACACGCCGATGGTGGCTGGGGCTGGTGGAAAGAAGGCGAGAGCGACCATTTCATGACGGCTTACGTGATCTGGGGCATGACGCTCGCGCAGCAGGCCGGCATCGACATCAGGTCGGAATCGCGCGAGCGTGCTGTTGCTTATCTCGACAAGGAACTGGTCGAAGAAGAGAAAAACTTCGATGCACAGGCGTGGATGCTTCACGCACTCGCCGTGCATCACGCGATGAAGAAGGAATCGCAACTTGGAAAGTTCCAGCAGACTGCGTTTACAAATCTCTGGACCAACCGCGATCGCTTGAATGCGTACACGCGTGCTTTGCTTGCCCTTGCCGCGCATCACTATGGTTTCCGGCAAGAGGCGACGACGCTGATCGCAAACCTGGAAAACGGCGTCAAGATCGATTCACGACCTGATACTTCGATCGTGCAGCGCGGCGCACAGACTTCCGATCCGTCAGTGATGGGCACTGCGCACTGGGGTGAAGACGGAATTTACTGGCGCTGGTCTGATGGCGGCGTTGAGGCGACGTCGTTTGCCCTGCGGGCCCTCCTTGCGATCGATCCGAAGAACAAGTTGATCGAGCCGGTCACGAACTGGTTGATCAAGAACCGGCGTGGCGCGCAGTGGAGCAACACGCGCGACACTGCGATCGTGGTGTTGACGCTTAACGATTACCTGCGTGTGAGCGGTGAAGTGCAGCCGGCTGTTGGATACCAGTTGCTCGTGAATGGAACGGCGGTGGAGTCGAAACAGATCACGGCTGACGACGCGCTCAGCGCTCCGAGTAAGTTTGAGATCTCGCGCGAGCTGATTCGCGACGGGCAGAACGAGATCAGCATCGTGCGAAAGAGTGGCAGTGGTCCACTTTATTTCTCGGCGGCGGCAGAGTTTTTCAGTCTGGAAGAGCCGCTGAAGCCTGCGGGCAACGAGATCTTCGTGCGGCGTGAGTATTTCAAACTCGTCAATCATCCGACGTTGCTGAAAGGATTCGTCGCGGAGCGTGTGCCGCTGAACGATGGCGAGACAGTCAAGAGCGGCGATCGCGTGCAGGTTGTGCTTACTGTTGAAGCGAAGAACAACTACGAGTACCTGCTGTTTGAAGATCTGAAGCCCGCGGGTCTCGAAGCCGTGCAGATTCGCAGCGGCGAAACGATGTACGTGCGGGAGATGAAGTCAGGTGGTGGATTCACCGGACGCTCCCGCTGGGTTTACCAGGAGCTGCGCGATCGGAAAGTCGCACTGTTTATCGATCGACTTCCGGAAGGCATCTGGCAACTCACTTACGAGATGAGGGCCGAAGCGCCGGGTGCGTTTCATGCGTTGCCCGTGTTGGGCCATGCGATGTACGTTCCCGAGATCCGCACCAACGGCGCCGAAACCCGCATCCGCGTAGTGGATGGCTCGGATTGATCAGCGCAAATCGGTTTTTGTTTCCGCGTAGATCCGCGTCACCTGAGCTCGTCGAGGCGAGTCTTCGCCTCGGCGATCATCGCACGGACTTTCGCAAGATCGTCGAGCGTCACATGTCGTGTTGCGAGGTCGCAGATGCCGGTGGTCAGGACTACTGCGGTCCCGGTTCGCGTTTGACGAAACACTCCGATCTCGAAATCGCCCTGCGTCCGGTACCGCGCTTCAAACCCGGGTAGCCTGGTTGCGGTCTCGTCGACGCGCGACACGGCGTCGATCGCGTTGAGCAGAGGCTCGATCTCTTCGTAATCGATAAACGCGCGGTTCTCTCTCGGTCGCTCGCCGCCCTCTCTCAACGCCACCACGACCCCTTTAGCGCGTGACACGTTGCCCATCTCGCGCATTTCTACGGCGTCGATACGCACACCCGGCACTTCAAGTGTGGTGATTCGCGTGAACCCTTTGATGATCACCGTGCTGTGGCGGTCGTCGAGGGCTTCCAGCTTCGTTCGCGGTTCGAATGGTTCGCAACCAACCCTGCGCCAGAACTCCGGTCCGGGTCTCTGGGCCATGGCGACGCCAGAGCAGATCAACATCATTGTCGAGAAAAGAATAGTTTTCAGGTACATGGGAACTCCAAACGGGGAGAGAGGTTATTTGTGCAGTCTTCACTTACGAGTCCGCCGCGAGTTCCAAAAAATACCACGGTTTGTTGTTTATGACCTCGGAAAATCCGTAATATCTCCGGCCGATGACTGAGGATTTTTACTGTGAAGAGGTGTTGAGCGGCCGGACGAGCGTCGAGATCGTTCGCGAAACGGATAACGTTTTGGCCTATCACCACACGCGACCGTTCTGGCCCGTGCACATTGTGGTCATCCCGAAGCGTCACATTTCTTCGCTGCTGACGCTCGAGGAGAGTGATGATCCTTTACTGCTGGAACTGATTGGTGTTATCCGCGAGGTGGCGGCGCAAGTGGTTGCTGAACACGGCGCGTGCCGTGTGTTGACGAACCTGGGAAAGTATCAGGACTCAAAACACCTTCACTGGCACGTGAGCTCCGGTGAGCCTACGCCACGGATGCACGCAGACTGAAACACGAAGAAAGGCGAGTTGGTACAAATAACTCGCCTCTTTTCGTTGCCCCCATAATCGAACCTAACGACCCAAATCGTTTGGCTTCGATCCGACCCGCCGACAAACTATTTAGCCATCTGTGTGCGCGCTTTTTCTGCGCGCGCGGCGCCGATGGCTGTCTCCACCTTCTTCACTTCTTCAGGCGGTGGCAATACAGCCTTCATGCCGAGCGATTCGATCCAGAGTTCACGGGCCCATCCCCTCGTGTGGTAATAGTGCTCGTCCTCTTCGTGCTCGACCTCGTCGTACGCCTCTTTCAGTATCTTTGCGACGTCGCCTTTCACCTTCTTCGCAACTTCGCCGATCAAGTGCCAGTTCTGATGGTCCTTGGTTTCCGCGTGAATGACGCATTCCGCGGCTACGAGTTGCGCCTGGCCTGGTTCACCTTCCGCCAGCGCCATCTCCATAGCCTCGACCAGCGATTCGCCGATGTGACGCACCACTTTACGTCCCGGTGTTTCTTCATTCGGATCAAGGTCCAACTTCACCAATACGCCTTCAACAACCTTGACGTGGTTCTCTGTCTGCTCCAGATACTCTTGCCATTCTTCTTTCAGATCTTCGTTTTCAGCGCAGCGGAGTGCGGTGGTGTAAACCTGCACGCCTCCGAGTTCGGTCTCGAGTGCCTCATACAAGAGGTTTCGTACTTGTTCGTCCTTCATGCCCCCTCCTTGAAACATTCGCTCCCGCCGAAAGCGATGGTTTTGCAATGGACGTTTCCAGCAACTGCTGCGCCAGAATGAAATGCTTGGTTGAATCGAAAATTCGGGTGACTAGCGCGTATTTTTATAAGACACGGTGTGTGTCAATCACACAAGTGTCACCCGCAGACTTACATGAGTTAAAATCCGCGGCTATACACGGATGGGTCACGGATAAGGTCATGAGATTTATCGTAGTTAAGTTCCTCCTACTGATCTGTTTTACCAGCGTCTTTGCGCAGGACCAGCGGGCGCAGCTCGATGCGTTGCGCGCTGAAGGTTACGACGCGTTGTATAACCTCGATTACGAAGGCGCGCGCAAGCGCTTTCAGAAGATGATTGAACTCGCGCCGGATCATCCTGCGGGTGCGCAGTGTTTTGCCTCCAGCTTGTGGTTTCAGCAGTTGAACGAAGACTGGCAATCAAAAGCCACTCTCTACAGCACCGACGCGGATGAAAAACCGAAGGCGCAGCTGAATCGCGCACAGGTCGAAGAGTTTCGGAAGTGGATACGCACTTCCAAGCAGCTGTCGCAGGCGCGCTTGAAGAAGGATCCGCGGGACGTCGAGGCGTTGTACTTTCTCGGTGCGGCTGAAGGTCTCGAGGCTGCGTACGCCGGCGGGGTCGAACGCAGATACCGAGCGGCGTTGCGTTCCGGAAGTGATTCAGTCGATCGTCATAAAGAGGTCCTCAAGATCTCGCCGGACTTTCGCGATGCGGAACTGACGATCGGTTTACTCAACTACGTGATCGGTTCGCTTCCGTTGCCCGTGAAGATGATCGCTGCGACGATGGGCGTGCGTGGTTCGAAGAAGCGCGGGTTGGACGCGCTCGAACGCGTGTCGACCGAAGGTCACTGGGCTCGTGACGCGGCGCGCGTTGTGCTCGTCGATCTTTACAAAAGAGAGAAGCGTTGGACCGACTCTTACGACATGGCGAGCAGGTTGTCCGAGAAGTATCGGCGCAACCATATCTTCAAACTGCAAATGGCCGACGCACGTGTCGCGGAGATCCTTGCGCTGCGTAAAAAGAAGGCGAGCACAGCGGCCCAGGAGCAACAGGTATCGAGTATCTTTGCTTCGTTGTTACGCGACAAAACGCTCGATCGTAAAACAGTCGACCTCATCAACAAGCGCTTCAACATCACCCGTCAGCAACTGGCAGAGCGTTGAGCTTTGTGTTTTGTGCGTTGTTTGGTACAAGACATGAGCCATGACGGATCATCACAGCGAGGAACTGCTCGGCCTGCTCGACCGCATCAAGGAGTTTGTCCGCACGCAAGTCTACCCGCTCGAAAGCGACTTCCTGCGACGTCCTTTCCGTGAACTCACCGCCACGCTCAACGCGAAACGTGAAGAAGTTAAGGCGAAGGGTTTGTGGGCGCCACACTTGCCCCATGAATACGGCGGGCTCGGACTCACGCTCTCCGAATTCGCGCTCGTGAGTGAAGAGCTTGGCCGTACGCCGCTCGGGCATTACCTCTTCAACTGCCAGGCGCCGGACATCGGAAACATGGAAATCCTGATGGAGCACGGCACCGCCGATCAGAAGGAGAAGTATTTTCTTCCGCTCGCGCGTGGCGAGGTGCGCAGTTGTTTCTCGATGACCGAGCCTGAGCACCCGGGCTCAAACCCGACGTGGATGAGCACAAGTGCAGTGAAGGACGGCGATGATTACGTCATCAACGGGCACAAGTGGTTTACGTCGTCAGCCGAAGGCGCAAGCTTCGCAATCGTGATGGCGATAACGAATCCCGACGCAACGAACCGCTACAAAAAAGCGAGCCAGATCATCGTTCCGATTCCGACGGCGGGTTTTACGATCGTGCGCAACATCAACGTGATGGGCGAGGAGGGAAGCGACTACGCGAGTCACGCAGAAGTGCGTTATGAAAACTGTCGCGTGCCGCAGACGAACCTGCTTGGAAAAGAAGGCGAGGGTTTTGCGATCGCGCAGGAGCGGCTTGGACCAGGCAGGATTCATCACTGCATGCGCTGGATCGGCATCTGTGAACGTGCGTTTGATCTGATGTGCAGTTACGCCGCGAGCAGGGAATTGTCGCCGGGCGTGTTGCTTGGGAGCCGGCAGAACGTGCAGGAGTGGATCGCGGAGAGTCGTGCTGAGATTAACGCCGCGCGGCTGCTCGTGTTGAAGACGGCGCGCGCGATCGATCGTGAAGGTGCGGGTTCGGTGCGTGAAGATATTTCGCTCATCAAGTTTTTTGTTGCAGGGATACTTCAGAAGGTCCTGGATCGTGCGATCCAGGTGCACGGCGCGCTGGGGTTGACTGATGCGACGCTGCTTTCTTACTGGTACCGGCACGAGCGCGGGGCGCGGATTTACGATGGGCCGGATGAGGTACACAAGACCGTGGTCGCACGCAGCGTGCTCCGCAATTACGGGATGAACCTATGACAGGATTGCAGGATTCTAAAGATTTTCGGGATTCAAATCATGTAAATCATGGAAATCCTGTCAATCCTGTGCGACCGGGCGAAGAACTACCGAGTGACAGACTTTGTGCGTACCTCCAAAACCATCTCACAAATATCAATCAACCATTAATCATCAAACAGTATCCCGCAGGCTTCTCGAATCTCACGTACCTGCTGAAATCCGGCGACCGCGAGTTCGTCCTGCGTCGCCCTCCAATCGGCGCAAAGATCAAAACAGCGCACGACATGGGCCGCGAGTATCGCATCCTGTCGCACCTTTATCCTGTCTACAAAAAAGTGCCGCGCCCGCTTCTCTTCTGCGACGATGAATCAATCCTCGGCGCACCGTTTTACGTGATGGAGCGTGTCAACGGCATCATCCTCCGAGCAAAGCCGCCCAAAGACATCGAACTCTCAAGCCAAACAATGCGCGGCCTCTCGCAAACGTTCATAGAAACTCTGGCGGAGATACACGAAGTCGACTACGAAGCCGCAGGCCTCGGCGATCTCGGCGCGCCTCAAGGTTACGTTAAACGCCAGGTTGAAGGCTGGACGAAAAGATATCAAAACTCTCGCACCGACGACGTTCCCGCGATCGAACAACTATCAGTCTGGCTCCTCGAGAATCTTCCGCCGGATTCAGAACGCAGCGCGCTGATCCACAACGATTACAAGTACGACAATCTCGTCCTCTCGCCCGACAATCTCACCGAAGTCGTGGCCGTACTCGATTGGGAGATGGCAACGATCGGCGATCCCTTGATGGATTTCGGAACAAGCCTCGGCTACTGGGTCGAGAAGAACGATCCAGAAGAATGGCAGCGATACGGTTTTGGATTAACGAGTTTGGAAGGCAGCTTTACGCGAAACGAACTCCTGGACCACTACTCAAAACGCACCGGACGCAAGATCGACAATCCAGTCTTCTACTTCGCATACGGTCTCTTGAAGATCGCAGTAATCGTGCAACAGATCTACTTCCGTTATCAGAAAGGCCTCACACGCGATCCACGCTTTGCTCAACTCGGCAACCTCGTGAAAGCCTGCGGCGCACTCGCGCAACGATCCATCGAACTCAACCGCATCGACGGTCTCCGATGATCACTTCAGGATCTCCTGCGTCCCTAACTTAAACCGGAACAGCGCCACTGAAATCCGCAGGATATTCGACTCATCGAAATGCATAAACGCCGGCACCACTCTGCCCTGGTACGCGGAAATCCCACCGTAGTCGCCAAAGAACACCCTGTTGTTCGCGCTGAACTTCGGCAGATCAATCTTGTGGTTTACAAATGTACGACCGCCATCGACGCTTCTCGCCATCGTCAATCCCGTTTTCGTGCCACTGCCATCCCGTCGATCGTAAAAGATGATATTGATCGATCCGTCAGCCGGATCAACGGACATCCATGTGAAGAACTGCACCTTGCCATTTTTCACCGGATCGTCATTCACACGCACCGGGCTGGACCACGTCGTTCCACCATCTTTCGACGACATTACAAACACGTCCGGATCGCCGTTGCGCGCGTCTATCCAGTTGACGTAAAGCGTTCCCTTGTTTGGTCCATCACTAAGATCGACACCCGTCACGGGCATTCCGTTCGCGCGTGTCAGACCCTCGACCGAGAAGTCCCAGCCGCCGGGCATGTCGCCGATCACTCGGTCTTTACCAAATGTCAGACCACCATCGACTGACTTGTCGAACACCAACCCAAGCGGTCCTGCCCACACGACGTAAACTTCACCCTTTGGACCAACCGCGGGCACTGCGCCTTCGACCGTGTTGTCGCTATCGACACAGTCGCCGCTCGTATCTGAAATCCGAAAAGGCATTGTGAAGGTCTGGCCCTGATCGTTCGAGCGCGTGAAATAGATGTGCGTACGATGCTCGGGATTGGAACTGCCGTAAACGTCGAACCGCGTCCATGCGAGATAGACATTGCCCTTAAACCGCGACGCCGGTGCGTTATCGACTACCATTCCCGGTTTATCTTCAAACGGCGTCACGGTGTTGACGTGATTGACAGCAGCAGTGCCGTTGGACCAGGTGTTACCGCCGTCCTTCGACACGTTGACGATCATTCCATTCTCTGCGCGCGCCGGCCGCGCCTGGCGAATGCCGTCGAACGAAAGATGAACGTGATAAGCGATGCCGTCGCCGCTGAATACAACGATGTCGTCACCCTGGACCAGGTTTGACGGGTTCGGCGTAGGCACAGTTTTCCACGTCTTACCGCCGTCGAAAGTCACGTAGTTGTAACTCGAGGCGCGTGGTCGCGGCGGCTGCCCGATCTGCAAAGCACCCGCGATCATGTTGTCCGGATTTTTTGGATTAATCGCGATGGAAACTTCAGCCGGATTGAGAGCCGTAGGGTCGGTGATACGGACCACTTGCTGGGCCGAAAGCAGTGTTGCTCCAATCAGACACACGAAGACTACCCGTAACAATCTCGCAGTTTTTGTGATCATGGTTCAATAAGTTAGAACTTTGCTACATCTATTCAACAAAGAACGGACAGAGATTCTAAACTATACGGACTTCCGTTCGCAGTGTCTTCCCAGACCAGTTCCCCTCAAATAACGCCCCCTCAGTAATCTCACTGTACCTTCGAGGAGGGAAAATGAAGAGAGTTTCGTTTGTACTGCTGCTAGTGCTGTTGCTCGGAGTCTCGATCATCACTCTCGATCAACGAAGCACCAGTGTTGAGGCGCAGTCGTCAGGCCCGGAGATGCTTGTTCCGAATCTCGGCGTGCGCACGAGTGTGACTGATCTGATCACACCGATCAGCATGGCACATATCGGCGCCAACGATTTTCTGGTGTTGGAAAAGAACACGGGTGAAGTGAAACGCGTTGTGAACGGCGCGGTCCAGGGCACAGTGCTGGATCTCGGTGTTAACTTCGCTTCTGAGCGTGGACTACTCGGCATCGCGTTGCATCCGGCTTTTCCGGCGAACCCCGGCGTTTATCTTTTCTGGACCTGTCGCAGCACAACACTGCCCACCAATCCATTTTTCCCCGACGAAACTCGCTGTCTTGATTCGAACATGTTTGCCGCGGACACCGATCAAATACTTCAGGTGCCGCTGCTTGGAAATCGAGTCGATCGATTTATCTGGACTGGTTCGAGTCTGACTTTCGATCACAATCTCATCATGCTGCGCGCGTTTCAGAATGACGGCGCGCCGGTACCGCCAAACCAGGGCGACGAAGAGCAGCCACCACGCGGTAATCACGACGGCGGCGTGCTGCGATTTGGTCCTGACGGCAAGCTCTACATTCTGTTTGGCGACAACGGCAGGCGCGGACAACTGCAAAATCTGCCGTGCGGTCCAACAGCCAACTGCCCTGGACCACCACAGCCCGACGATCAGTTTGGCGGTCCTGAACCCGACGACGCTCATCTCGCAGGCGTGATCCTGCGTCTGAATCCCGACGGTACCACGCCGACTGATAATCCATTCTTCAGCGCCGGCGCTGCGATGAACAGCGAAGCCGGCAGAAACATTCAGAAGATCTTTGCATACGGTTTGCGCAACAGCTTCGGCATGGACTTCGATCCGATTTCCGGAAAACTGTGGGAGGAAGAGAACGGCGACGACAGTTTCTCGGAGTTGAATATTGCCGAGCCGGGTTTCAATTCAGGCTGGGTGCAGATCATGGGACCGCCGGAACGTCTGGCCCAGTACAAAGCAATCGAAACGAGTCCGGATCTCGATCCGTGTCTCAACACGCCGTATTTCGGTTTGCAGCAACTCCGCTGGCCGCCGACGTTGATTGCCGGCTCGCCGAGCGAAGCGCTCGCGAGACTATTTGTGTTGCCCGGCTCGCATTTCAGCGCACCCGAGTTTAGTTGGAAGTTTGAACTCGCTCCGGGCGCGATCGGTTTTGTGAGCGGCCGCGGACTTGGACCACAGTACGAAGGAGACCTGTTCGTCGGCGGCGCGAGGTCGATTCTCCAGGGCGGGCACCTGTTCCATTTCAACTTGACGGGCAATAGGCGCAAGATCGGCGTGGACGATCCGCGTCTGGAAGATCGCGTGGCCGATAATCTCTGCAAGTTTGATCTGACGGAAAGTGAGAGCCTGCTGATCGGCAGAAACTTCGGCACGGTCACGGATATTCAAACTGGTCCAAACGGCAACCTGTTCGTGGTTTCGATCGACACTGGATCGGTTTTCGAGATCTTCCGGCGGCGTGAGTAAGGTTTAAATAACGAGGAGGAGAGACTATGGCGGAATCATCTGAGACAAAAACTACTACTGATCATGACGAGATTCGTCGTTGGGTTGAGGAACGTGGAGGCCATCCGGCGCGGGTGAAAGACACGGAGAGTAAGAACAGTCCGGGCTTGCTCAGGATTGACTATCCGGGTTTTTCGGGCGCGGGCTCGCTGGAAGCGATTAGCTGGGACGAGTTCTTTACGGGGTTTGATGAGAATAACCTGGCGTTTATCTACCAGGAGAAAACGAAAGACGGCAAGACGAGCCGGTTTTCGAAGCTGGTGGATCGCAGCTCAGTCGACGAGAAGGGGCACTGACGTAAAACCAGGCCACGGATAACACGGATAAAATCCGCGGATTGTATCCGTGTTCATCCGTGGCCGTTTCCTAGTCGTTCAAGAGGCTGGTGTCTCGGCGTTTCAAGGCGGCGACGAGGCGCGACCATTCGTCACGGCCTTGCGAGAGGCGGCTGAAGTCGCCACTCTTGTCATTTTCCAGGCCACTCAACATCTCACCCGCTTTGCCGGTAGTGATCGCTTTTTCCGCGGCTGTGTTCAGCGCCTTGAAAGCCTCTGAACGCGAACTCGCAAGCGCGCTCTTCACTGCCAGCTTCGCACGCTCATAAGGAAAGCGGTAATCACGTGGATACTGCTTCTCGATCTTCGTGATCGCCTGAATGATCCTTGGTCGCTCGGACGCCGGTGCCGCCATGCGTCGCTCGCGGAGCTTCTTTAACTCATCATCCGGCGACACCGTCTGCTGTGTAGTAGTCTCGGCAGGCGCAGAACGCGAGACTTCAGTCGTGATTGCAGTTGACGGCGGCGCAACTGGTTGGCTGGTTTCACTGGCCGGTGCCGGTTGAACAGCCGTCGCCGAAGCGGTCGGTGTATCGGAACGCAGGAGGCCAAACGCACCGAGCCCCAAGAGCGCGAGTGCAACGGCGCCGATCGAGATCAGCTTGAGCACTGAGCCTCTGCTCGACGATGGATGCTCCGTCCTGTTCGTCGTGGTCCATGGAAGCGTGTTCGAACGCAGCGGCTGCGACTCGTGGTGCATCGTGAGTTCGTCGTCTTCGTCAAGATCCATCGGTCCGGAAGAGATCAACGTTCCCGGTTTGCGAGTATTCGAGCCGGACGGTTTCCGTTCACCACCAAGCGCTGCGCCGCACTTCCAGCAAAATGAGTATTTCGCTTCGATGAACGAGCCGCAATCAGGACATGCACGTCCTTCCGGCTCTTTCGCAACCTCTTTCAGCGGCTGTTTCACGACCGGCGGCGGCGCAACTTCTTCACGCTGCACAACGGGCGGCGGCGCTTGTACAACCGGAGCCACTGGCGGCTGGATAACGGGAGCAACCGTCTGCTTCTTCGGCTGTTCACGTACGATCTCAAGAAGGCCAGTCGATTCGAGCGTCCAGCCATTCTCAGCACGCGCAACTGACGCAGGTTGAACGATCTGCACGTCACCAGCATCCGGGTTGGAGCAGTGATAATAATCCTGGTAGAACTCGTAAAAATCGCGTTTGTTACTGAACCGCGTGGCGCGTGGCAACACGATCGCATCGTCCGTGTGCGTTACCACGACGAATTCGCCGTCCTCGACCGGGACAAACATTCCCGTCTCATAATCGAAAGTGACGTTTACCTTGTTTGCCGATCTGGTGCGTTTCAGGTAGGGCACGACGAGTGAAGGGAATGCGGGCGCGACGTCGAGCCGTTCTTCGCAAGCCGGGCAGGAGCTGAGCCCGGTGATGAACGAGATGTTCAGTTCGTCGCAAGTGTGCTCGTGCAGGTCCGCTGATGCTGGTCTCAAACAGCCCGGACATGATGGCTGCGGTGCACCATCGGCGGTCAGCGTAAAGTTCTTCGTCTGCAGCGGCGTGTTTGATTCAAAGCTGATCACATAGCAGCGATCGCATAAGTAAAGGAGCGAGCTCTTGCGCGTGCAGACAGGACATCGCTGCAGGCCGTACTGATCGAAGTCGACGGGGCAGAAGTGTTCGCAGTTGCAGCAGTATTGCCACTGGAGATCGACTTCCGGCCTGGCCTGGCCCTCGAAGTCGATTTCGCCAAGCAGGTGGCCCCGGTTCTCACACTTGATGGGACTTTGCCGAGGAGCGAAGAATCCTCGTTTGTGTTCCGGACAGAATACTCTCATTTTCGTAGCTCCCTTCAAAGACGGGTGACCGTTCAAGTTGTACTTCGCACGCAGCATGTCATGGCAGAGGGGAGATCCGGACTTAAAGATGAAAAATACCGGGAAGAGGTTTGCGATTTGCACATAGATTAATGCCAGTGGCGTTTGATTACAAGTAATATTCCGCCCATGCGCAAGGTGAATACGTTGCGAAAAGTTCACTTAAGTTTTGCATGGGAATTAAATTGTTGACTTATGATGTACGCAGGATTATCGTTTGCGGCCCTAAAACCCCCTAAAGGAGCATGCTAAGTAGCCTAACCAATAAGCCGCGGATGAACGCAAATGAACGCGGATTCTCGTGTTGACCTCGCAACCCCGCTAACCGAACTGCACGAGCAAAACAAAATCAACCGTTAAACTCATAACAGTTGTCATGTCGCGACAATTCTCTCCCTCAGAACGAGCGCTACTGCTGGGTACGTCGACCAGCGAACTAAAAGAGGTTCTCGAGCACCGTTTCCGGGTCGAAGTGTTCCCGCTCGACGAACCTTACCCGCCGAGTTCAGATCGCGAACTCGTAAAAGCTGTGCAACGCCTTAATCCTGACGTTGTGTTTACCCTGATTCCGGACTTGCGCGAGACGACGAAAGTGCTGCAATCGGTGCGGCAGGCAGCGTCGAATATTCCGATCATCGTGGTCCTGGAGAGTTGTGAGCCGGACCAGATCGTCGAGCTGTTATCGGCGGGCGCAGTCGACTTCCTCACTTTACCTTTGAGAGCGCCCGATGTGTTGCCGCGTGCGTGGAAGTGGATCAAGCCCGGGCCGAACGACGTTCGGGCCGCGCAGATCAATTCGCCTCATCCGGGTTTCAAGCAAGTCATCGGGCAGAGTCCGGTGTTTCTGGACCAGTTGCGAAGGATTCCGATGATCGCGAAGTGTGACGCGAATGTTTTGATCGCTGGTGAGACTGGTACCGGCAAGGAGCTCTACGCGCGAGCGATTCACTACGGAAGTCCGCGCGCGGGTAGACCATTCGTTCCCGTCAATTGCGGTGCGATCCCGACAGAGCTCGTCGAAAACGAACTCTTCGGGCACGAGCGTGGCGCATACACGGGTGCCGCGACTTTGCAGGCGGGGCTGATCGAAGAAGCAAACGGTGGGACGTTGTTTCTCGACGAGATCGACTGTCTTCCCGTGTTTGCGCAAGTGAAGTTGCTGCGGTTTCTGCAGGAGAAGGAGTACCGGCCGCTTGGATCGTCGAAGATTCGCCGTGCTGACGTGCGTATCATCGCCGCGAGCAATCTCAACCTGGAAGAAGCTGTCGCGCACGGCAAGGTGCGGCAGGATCTTTACTACCGTCTGAATATCATCTCGCTGATTCTTCCTCCGCTTCGCGAGCGGCGTGAGGACATTCCGTTACTCGCGCGCCATTTTCTGAATCGTTATTCGAGTGAGTTGGACAAGGACGTAACAGACTTTTCGCAGGAAGCGATGCAGTTGCTGATGGCGCATCACTGGCCGGGGAACGTGCGTGAGCTGGAGCATGTGATCGAGCGTGCGATCGTTTTGTGTGAAGGGTTGAAGCTCGAGGCGCGCGATATGGTGATCTCACGGACGGTGCGGAATGGTGTTCAGCCGTCGTTGCAGGAAGCGAAGGCGAAAGAGATCGCGCGGTTTGAGCGTGATTACATTCACGGGCTGCTGTCGGCGTGCAAGGGGAATATCACGCGGGCCGCGCAGGTGGCGAAGAAGAACCGCCGGGCGTTCTGGCAGTTGATACAGAAGCACCAGATCGACGTCGCACAGTTCAAGACCAGTCCTTAAACGACGCGCTGAAATCTATTAAATGGCGCATTTAGGGCTGTTCCTGTGGTAAAGTGTTCCGCCATGACCGAGAAAAAAGGATGGGGTTCGACTGTCGCTGGCTGGTTTATCGAACGCGACGAACCAGCAACGCCAGTTGAAACCGACTTTGCAGAGGTTCCCGAACCACCCCTGCCTCCCGCTGTTGAAACTTACACCAGTCCATCGCCGACACAATCTGTTTTCCAGAAATCGCCGCCACTCCCGGTCGCAGGCCAGGTCGACTTCGCTGCGGTTTTCGAAGCCGCCGGCGTGAACCCCGAGGAGCAGCAATTCGTATCACGCACCACTGACTTGCTGCGCAGCCTGCCTGCGGGCACTGACACCGCGGTCAAGAAGCAGATTGTCGAAGCTTCGCTGAAAGCTTTCGGCGTGCCGATTGAAAAGATAATCGAAGCGACGGTGGAAGAGATTCAGGCGCTCGACGGCTACATCCGCAACGGCGCCGCTGACAATGAGAAATTGATTCAGGAATCAGACGCGCGCATCAAGCATTATGAAGAGGAGATCAGAAACATCCGCAGCGTGATGCAGCAGAGTGTTGAGGAACAGCAGCAACTCATTAGAGTGTGTAACGAGAAGAAGCTCGAGGTTCAGCAGGTGCTGGAGTTTTTTGGTCAGGAGGCGGTCGGGGCTGTTGTTAAAGCTTCGCCCAAGCTCCACGACCCCTCAGATCAGGCGAGCGCTTAAATAGGTCCAATAAGTCCTATAAGACCTATAAGTCTTATCGTAGAGAAAGGAAACACGACCTATGTTCAAACGGTTGGCTAACCTCTGGCGCGGGTTCCTGTCGCTCTGGATTTCCGACATCGAGAAGGAACACCCTGAGATTGCCTACGAGAACGCGATCAACTCCATGGTCGCAAAGTACTCCAAGTTGAAGACCGCGACCGCGGGAATCATCCGCCGGCGTGAAGAGCTCGACGAACGTTACAAACGAGCAACGACCGAGTTGGCCCAGACGGAAGCTGAACTCGACACCGCTGTCAGCACCAACCAGGATGACCTCGCGGTCATTCTGATCCAGAAGAAGAACCAGCTCGCGGCCGACGTCACTGAGTTAAAGACCGAAATGGAAACTGCACGCGCCGATGCCGACTCCGCCAAGAACTCTCTACTCGGCGTGCAATCGGAAATCAGAAAACTGCAAAGCGAGCGCGACTCGATGCTCGCCAAGATGCAGTCGGCACAGGCGCGCATCAAAGTGCAGGAACAACTCGACGGATTGTCAGTCGACGCCGAAGTGCAGGCACTCGACAACGTCCGCAAGCACATCAAGACCACCATTGCCGAAGCAAACCTGGGCAAAGAGCTGTCCGAGTCCTCACTCGATTCGCGACTGGCTGCGCTGCGTAGTCAAACGGGCGACGTCCAGGCACGGCAACAACTCGCCGAACTCAAAGCCAAAAAAGCGGCACAGCAGGCACAGACTAATAAGACTATGTAGTTTTCGTTTTTGTGCTTAGTGCTTTGTGCTTTGTCCAGCACGCGCGCGCCGCGTGCGGCAAAGCGCAGAGCACCAAGTACGAAGTACAAAGCACAAACGAGAGGTGACAAATGAGACTGACTCCTTTGGCAAAGGGTTTTATTGCTGTAATCGTATTGCTGGTGATCGGTTTTGCTACCTGGCACTACAAGGGCGACTCGATCAGAGAGTGGGCCGGCGGTGAACGGGCCACCAACGAAGAGACGAAAACCGATTTCGACAAGCTGAAAGATGCGCCTGCCGATCCGGGCCGCAATGTTGGTTCAACCGGCGTGAGTGCAACTACGATCGGCACAGGCCGATTGAGCCGTCCGCTCGTCGTAGGCATCAACACGTGGGCAGGCCACGCACCCGGGATCGTTTTCAACAACGGCATGGAGCCGAACGCCGGGTCGCAGTACAAGGCGAAATACGGCATGGACGTGAAGTTTGTGCTGCTGGAAGATCCGGGCGCGAAACTCGCCGCGTTTCGCAGTGGCCAGGTCGACATCATGTGGAACACCGTCGACAACTGGGCGCGTGAAGCTGCGATTCTTGCCGAAGAAAACAGGCCGGCGAAGTCGATCATCATGCAGGACTGGTCGCGCGGCGGCGATGGCATCGTTGCGCTTTCATCGATCAAGTCAGTCGAAGATCTGAAAGGGAAGAAGATCGCGTGTCCGCAGTTTACGCCGTCACACTTCCTGCTGCTCTACCTGCTGGCGCAATCGGGTTTGACGCCGGAGGAGCGTACTGCGGTGGAGAAAAACATCGTCTTTACGAATGACGCGCCCGCAGCCGCCGCTGCGTTCAAAGCGAAGCAGGTCGATGCGGCCGTCACCTGGGAACCCGATCTCTCTGCTGCTGTCACTCATCGCGGCGCCGAAGCGCACGTTCTCATTTCCACGCAGGCGGCCACCAACATCATCGCCGACACGCTTTGTGCGAGTCAGCAACTGATTGATCAGGCGCCGGAGACGGTCCGTGATTTCGTACGCGGCTGGCTCGACGGCATCGAGATGATCAAAAACAATCCGAACGGCTCGTACGAAGTGGTGGGCCAGGCATTGAAGCTCGACAACGAAACAGTGTCGGGCATGTTGTCAGGATTGAAGCTCACGCCTTACGCAGACAATGCGCAGTTCTACGGGCTTGCTGGTCCAAAAGCGCACTACGAAACGCTCTTCAATACGGCGTCGGTGATCTGGAGAAAGAAAGGTCTCATCACGAGACCGGTCGAGGCAAAAGCATGGGCCGACACGCGCTTCCTTCAGGCCGTTGCTGCCAATTATCCGGGACAGAAAGTTGAAGAAGCTCCTGTCGTTGCGAAAGCGCCTTCGTCGAGAGACGTTCCGATCCTGCATCAGCAGATCCAGATTCAGTTCACGCCCGGATCTGATCAGATCATGCCGGGTTCATACCTGTTGCTCGACAAGCTGGGCGAGACGATGACGTCGTTTGGCAACACGGTTCTGCGAATTGAAGGAAACACTGACAGCACCGGATCGGCGTCGGGTAACGTGACGCTTTCCGAGAAGCGTGCGCAGTCAGTGAAGAACTACATCGTGCAGAACTTTCCAAACATACCGCCGACGCGGTTTCAGACGATCGGGCGAGGATCGGCTAATCCGATCGCTGACAACACCACCGAAGCGGGAAGACAGCAGAACCGGCGCACGGATATCAAGGTGATCCTGGCAACAAACTGAGATTAAGCCGCAGATAAACGCGGAAAAACGCGGATCAGAATAGAGGGAAAAATCCGTGTAAATCCGCGTTAATCCGCGGCTATTAACGACATGGCGAGAAGCACCTTATTTGCGATACGTGCGCCGCTGCCGAGGCGCACCGCGTTTTTGCTGGGACTCGTTGCGCCTGCCCTTGTGCTGGGTGCGTGGTGCGTGCTCAGTTACGGCGGCTTCGTGGACCCGAGCTTTTTACCAAAGCCCACTGAAGTCGTCCGGGGCACGCTGCAACTCTTTCTTCACTACGACCTCGCGCGAGCGATCTGGATCTCGACACAGCGCATCGCAATCGCGTTTCTACTTGCTTCCGGGATCGCGCTGCCGCTCGGGATATTGATGGGCGCGTTTGATCCGATCAACCGCTTCTTCGAACCCATCATGGCGCCGCTGCGCTACATGCCGATCTCCGCGTTCATTCCGCTTCTCATTCTGTGGTTTGGAATCTACGAGAAGCAGAAGATCGCGTTTCTGTTTCTCGGCGTGTTTGTTTACCTCTTACCGGTTGTAGTTTCTTCGATACGGCTGGTGCCGGAAGAGCTGGTCCAAACGGCACTCACGCTCGGTGCTTCGAAGTTTCAGGTCATCAGGACGGTGCTCGTGCCGGCCGCGCTGCCTGAGATCTTCGACAGCTTCCGTGTGATGAATGCAATCGCATGGACCTACGTGATTCTTGCCGAAGCCGTGAACCCCGAATACGGTCTCGGCTACATGGTCGAACTTGCGCGCACACATCACAAAGCATCGTGGTCGTTCGCCGGGTTGCTTGTGATCGGCGGCATCGGACTCCTGACTGACTTTCTCATTCACTTAGTTTCCAGCCTTCTGTTCCGCTGGCGTGAAGCATCCTGAATACAATGGCCGAAGGTCGACAAACACTTCCACAATCCGGCGAGCCCGGCACAATCGCAATCGATGTCGGCGAGCCGAAAGGTAAACCGCGCGCGACTTATCATCCGGATCAAACCGGCGCTCCGCCGAAGTTGCGCGTACACGACCTGAGTGTCACGTACATCGATCGCAAAGGTAATCGCACGGAAGCAGTGCGCGATGTTTCGTTCGACATTCTTGATAAACCTGACTCGGGCGAGATCGTCGTGTTTCTTGGTCCATCCGGATGCGGGAAGTCGACGATCTTGAAAGCAGTTGCTGGACTGTTGCCGCCGACTAAAGGCGAGGTGCTGGTTGACGGGCAACTGGTGACTGACGTCGGACGCGATCGCGGGATGGTGTTTCAGGCTTACACGTCGTTTGGTTGGCTCACGGTGCGTGAGAACGTCGAGTATGGTCTTAAGCTGCAGGGCATGGGTAAATCCGAGCGGCGAAAGATTTCTGATGAGATCCTGAAGTCAGTTGGGCTCGCGGATTTTGCCGATCGTTATCCGAAAGATCTTTCAGGCGGCATGAAGCAACGTGTTGCGATCGCGCGGACGCTCGTCAACAGGCCGCGCGTGGTGTTGATGGACGAACCGTTTGGCGCGCTCGATCCGCAGACGCGCTGGGGCATGCAGAGTCTGCTGCTCGAGATCTCGCGCGCGGAGAACAACACGATCTTGTTTGTGACTCACGACGTGTCGGAGGCGGTTTATCTTGGCGACACGATCTACGTCTTGTCACCGCGGCCCGCGCGGATTCTGCACAAGGTTGAGGTCCCCGCGTTTCCCGTGCGCGATATTGCGCTAAAATCAGCACCGGAGTTTCGCGCGATCGAGAAACAACTGCTCGACTTGATCTACGGGACCAAATAAATCTTGTATGGGGACAAGCCAGAAGCGCAAAGACGGTGTGCCGGTAAACGTTACGCCGCAGCGTGACGATCCGGTCGCGGCGACTCAGGCTTTTGTTCGCCAGAAAGTCCACGAGAAGCGCTCGTACGTCAAAGCCGCTTTTGCGAATCCCTATAATCTCTCGCTTCTGATCGGCGGCCTCGCTGCTTCCGCACTCACGCTCAATCCGTTGCTCGCGATCGTCACTGTCGGCCTCGAGGTCTTGTGGATGACGAATGCTCCCGGATCGAAGAAGCTCCAGGAGTGGCTCTGGGATCCTGCGTTCGAGGAGAAGGAGCAGGCGCAGGAACAGGCCGAGCGTGCAGAACGACTGAAGTCGCTCGACGATGAAACTCGCGAACGCGTGTTGTTGCTCCTCGCGCGCCAGCAGGAGATCCACTCGCTCGCCGCACAGAATCCGTCGTTCACAGGCGAGTTGTTGCGCACCGAACTGACGAAGACCGACCGGCTTGTCGAAGCGTTCATCGAAATGGCCGCGACGTGCAGCCGCTACGAAGCTTACCTCGACTCCATCAACGCCCACGAACTCGAAAAGGAGAGGCGCCGCTGGGAAGCGATCGTGAAAGACGAGGAGCGACGCAGTTCGGAAACCGACATCGCGCGCAAGAATCTTGCCGTAATCCTGAAGCGGTTCGACAAGATGAAGGAGATACACCACTACCTGCGAATCGCGCGTGGTCAACTCGATCTGATCGAACACTCGTTTCAGTTGATTGCGGATCAGATCGTCACGATGCAGTCGCCGCAGGAGTTGACGGGCCAGCTTGATGAACTGCTCGATGGTGTTGAGTCGATCAAACAGACGGCGGCTGATACGGAAAAGATGTTGAATCCACTTGGGTTGAAGGACGTTGAGCTATGACTGACGGGCGTGTGTTACCGGTTTGGGCCGAAGACCTGCGGCGCCGCTACCTGCGTGGCGAAGCGTCGATGTTTGTGTTGCACGGCAATGTTTACGACGTTGTGCTCAGCAACAGGAAGATGATGGCGCTCACCGAGTTTTTGACCGACGTTCTGCTCAAGGAGTCGAAAGAGACGATCGCTGTTTACAACGTCGCGACGGGCGTGAGGTTTACGAAGCGCTCGAAGGACCTGGACGCGATCGACGATCTCCTGTTTTCGACTGACAAACCACGCGTGTTTGCAGCGCTCGAGCGTCTGTTGATCGGGTCGAAGAAGACTGCGGTGATCATGGAGTACGCTGAGGCGATCGCGCCTGCGGGCGATCCAAACTTCCAGGGCGAAGCCGATCGCGCCGCGATAGTCACGCTTCATCGCTGGTCGGCGCTGCCTGAGATCGAGCGTGGCGACAACGTCGTGTTGTTAATCTCGGAAAACTTAACCGAGCTGGCGCCGAAGTTGATCTCGAATCCGAAGGTTGCAGTCGTTGAAGTGCCGATGCCCGATCAGAACACGCGTCGAGAGGCCGCACGACTGGCCGATTCGCGACTCACCGACAAGGACACTGAACGTTACGCGGGAATCACCGCAGGGCTGAAGTCGATCCAGATTGCTTCGATACTGACCCCTCAACCGGCGGCCGAAGAAGATCTTGCCGATCGCGAATCTTTCATTGCAGGACTGCTCGGCGGCGGCGCTGATGCAGCCGGGCGCGCTCACAAACTCGCCACGCTCACGAGCGGTTTGAGCCGCAATGAGGTGAAAGAGCTGGTCGCACCCACGGCGCAGGTTCCCGATGCGCCCGTTCCGAGTCCGATCGAGCGCGCACGCAAAGAAACTGACCGGCTGATCGCGAAGAGGAAGCGCGAGATCCTGGAGCGTGAGTGTTTCGGACTGGTGGAGTTTGTCGAGCCCGCGCATGGGTTTGAAGTTGTTGGTGGCATGGACGAAGTGAAGAAAGACTTGATGGTCATTGCGGAGAGCATTCGCGAGGGACGAACGAGTCGTGTGCCGATGGGAATTCTTTTCACTGGTCCAATGGGAACGGGGAAGACGTTTGTTGCCGAGGCGTTTGCGAAAGAGTGTGGGCTGACGACGATCAAGTTGAAGAACTTTCGATCGAAGTGGGTGGGCGCAACGGAAGGCAATCTGGAGAAGATCCTGAACGTGATTCGCGCGATCGGGCAGGTGGTTGTGATCATCGATGAAGGCGATCGTGCGTTTGGAAACACGGATGGTGAGGGTGATGGCGGCACGTCGTCGCGCGTGATTGCGCGGATAAAAGAGTTTATGTCTGACACGTCGAACCGCGGGCGGATCTTGTTTCTGGTGATGACTAATCGTCCTGACAAACTCGACGTGGATCTCAAACGTGCGGGCCGTCTCGATCGGAAGATTCCGTTTTTGTATGTGCAGACGCCTGAGGAAGTCGAGATGGTGGCGAAGGCGCTGTTGCGGAAGAACAAGATCAAGACCGAGGTCGATCTGGTTTCGATTCGCGAGAAGTTTTCGAGCAAGCTGGTGGGTTACAGCAATGCTGACATCGAGGCTGCTATCCTGCTTGCAAACGAAGAGGCGGCCCGTGAGAGCGGCAGTGACGCGCCGGTGCTGGAGAAGCACTTCGAACAAGCGGCGATTGATTATTTTCCGAGCCGGGATGCGGAGCTGCTGGAATACATGGAGCTACTCGCAGTCTTCGAAAGCTCCAGCCGCCGCTTGTTGCCGGCGAAGTATGCGTCTTTAACACCCGAAGAGCTCGACGCGCGCCTGCGGCATCTCCGCGCGATAGTAGGGACGCGAAGGTAGCGCGAGAAGAATAGGACCTATAGGACCTATAGGACGTACAGGACGTATATTGGCCTGCGCTAGTTGCTTCTTCTACACGCTTCTCTGATCGCGTTGAAGGTCAGCACGTTGAGGTTTGTTTGCATGTGAGCGGGCTCGGCGCGGATGTGGCTGCTGAGGAGCGATGCGAGCTGCTCGTCTGACATCTTTGCCGTACACGTCTTCAGCCAGTTGAGATTTTCCTCAGGTGCTCCGAAGAACGGTGCCACAAGCATCCCGTTAATCCCGCCCGTGGCGTACGCGCGACGCTCGGTGTCGCTCATGTCGAGAAAGTCTTTGCCGGTGAAGAACCCGGCGCTGATCGTTACCTTCTTTTCCTGGTTTGCGTAGATGCTGACGAATGCAATGAGTGCGATGAGTGGTAGAAAACGTTTCATAGCGCGCCTCCGGTGTCGGAAAAAGTCAGACCAAGTTTACGCCAGTAAACACACAAAAAAATAGGCCCTATAAGTCATATAGGACCTATTGCTTCCGGTGTGTGCGCGATTAGCTTTGGCCGCCCGTCACAACGCCGCACGCGATGCGGTCGCCCGAATTGCCTGACGGATCCGTCTTCATGTCGTCAGCGTTCGCATGGATCACGAGCGAAGTGCCGCCATTGCTGAACAGCGAATTACTCCGCGATCGCAGCGTCACGCGCGCGCCCGTCACCGTCGCATTCGCAGTTCCGTCTTTCTTCACCATGAAGTTGTTCATGTCGCCGGCATGTGGCCCTTGCGGGTTCTTCAATCCGTGCTGTTTCGACTCCGGATTAAAGTGGTCTCCCGCTGATTCAAACTTCGGTCCTTCACACTTCGCAAACTGGTGAAAGTGAATCGCATGCTGCCCCGGCGGCAGGTTTTTCAGATCGAGCTTGATCCTCACTCCTTTACCCGCCGGCGAAATCATCGCCATGCCGACTGACTCGCCCTGCGCGTTCTTCAACTCAACATGATGTCCGCTGCCGTGTGTGGACGGCATTTTCTTCTGCTGTTCCTGCGACTGCGCCGCGACGTACGACAACAATCCTCCGACGATAATTGCTGAGATAATCCATGCGATAAAGTGTTTCCTCATTTGCCCTCCTTGTAAAACCATCTAACTCTTCGCGCCTTCAGGCTTCAGTGCCTTGTTCTTACGCGCCGTGCTGCTGCCGAGCACCAGTAGTGCGATTAAAGCAGAGAGCACCAGCAGCCATAGCAGCGGGCGAATGCCGCCAAACAACCTTTGCCCCCAGCCAATTGATTGGTGCGAAGAAAATTGCGCAGTCGCAGCGAGTGCAGTAGGGTCAAAACTCGTGCGCGAGTGTTCGAGGATCGTCTTTAACCCCGCGACTGCTTTCTTTTCAACCACGCCGCGCTTGAGCTTGCCGAATGGTCCTTCGAGACCGTCCGCACGCGAGCGATTCTCATAAACGAGATAAGAACCCTCTGGAATCTTCACAAACGCAGTCAGCGCCAGTGAACCATTGAAGTAGTGGTTCGCGTAGATCTGCTTCGCCGCGATCAGCACTTGTGGTCCAACTTCTCGATCGCGTCGATAGATCGTGATGTGGTTGACCGCGATTACAGGTTTCAAACCAAACTTGATCTTGGACCAGACAATCGCGTCTTCAACGACCTGCAGCTTGGATCTTTCACCGTTAAGAACGTCGTTGACGTAACCTGACGCGGTGGCGAGTGCGCGTTGCTCGGCGGCGAGGCTTACCGCCTCTCGCTTGTCGTTGTACTGAAGCAGCGCAGCATCGCCGCGACTTCGATAATCGCGGACGTAGTCCACAAGCATCTGCTTGAAAAGGTTCGTCGCCTGGAGCGCGTAGTCGGGCGCGTTCCAGTCGACGTCCTTTCGAAAGCGCTCGATCATCGGCGCTGACAACTTCACCTGACAGTCTCCGGCAATGCACTCTTTCAGATCTTCAATGTCGCGCGGCTCGAGCGTCAGGCTTTCCACGTCGGCGAGTGCCGGCGCGTTGCCGAGACTCCCAATCTCCAGGATCGCGGAGTTGTTCTTCTTCGTCATGCTCTCGCGATACGACTTGAGAAAATGCTCCGCACTCGTATGGACGTTGACGAGTCCGGTGACGGCGACTTCGCGCTTATCGGAGCCCGGCACGAGCTTGACCGCCGGCTGGTTCTGTTGCAGCGCAGCGAAGTCAGTATCGTCAAAGGCGGCCTTTTCCCGCAGGAGCTTCTGAAGCTCGGTAACCGAGGTCTGGGCCAGAGCAGTGGTTGCCGCAAAGCAGATTAGGGAGGTACAAAGTAGGAAGTGAATACGCGTTAACATACGTGAATCCGGGATTCTGACTGCTGGTGAACTCTTTTGTTACGCAAAACGGACTGCCGCGAAGCTCAGGGCATGACGTGTGCCAAAGTGGGGGATAGCCGGGCAGCACAATGTAGATAGAATAAACAACGAATACCGGGCGATTCGAAAATTACAAAGGACGAGGGATAACAATGGAAACGGCAAAAACGTCTACTGAAATGGATGCTTTGAAAACCCGATTACGAGCCACCTGGATCGCGGGTGATTTTGGACAGATCGCAAAATACTACACTGATGAGGCGGAAGCCTTTATGAACCGGCTCAATTTGAAACCCGGAATGAAGGTTCTGGACGTCGCTTGCGGAACGGGTAATCTCGCGCTCCCGGCCGCGCGGACCGGCGCCGAAGTGACAGGGGTCGATATTGCTCCGAATTTAGTAGAGCAGGCACGAGAAAATGCAAAGCGCGAGGGTTTGAATGTTCAGTTCGACGAAGGCGACGCGGAGGCGCTGCCGTACGCGGATGCGAGCTTCGATGTGGTCGTGACGATGTTTGGGGCGATGTTTGCGCCGCGGCCGGAGTTAGTCGCGTCGGAACTGAAGCGCGTTTGTCGGCCCGGCGGCGTAATAGCGATGGCAAACTGGACACCGAGCGGTTTTATCGGACAGATGTTCAAGACGATGGGTTCGCACGTGCCGCCGCCGCCGAACATGCCACCGCCGCCGATGTGGGGCGTGGAAGAAAACGTACGGCAACGTTTCGGTGAAGGCATCTCAAAGCTGGAGACAAAGCTTCAAACGGTCACCTGGGTGTTTCCTTTTTCTCCCGCGGAAACCGTCGAGCACTTCCGGCTCTATTACGGTCCGACGCAGAAAGCATTCGGGTTACTCGATGAAGAGAAACAAGCCGCACTGCGGAAGGATCTCGAACAACTCTGGAGTTCAAAGAATCAGGCGACTGATGGTACGACCCTGGTTCCGGCGGAGTATCTCGAAGTGATAGCCATTCGAGGTTGACGCGGGCGATTGTGTTTGGAGGGAATATGTTTCGGCGAATGTTTGTGACGGCTGTTTTGAGTGTCACCCTCGTTGTGTCTTCGCTGACAATCGTTTCTTTCCAAAGTGCTACTCCGCCCGTGCAGCCTCAAACCGGGCCTGGCGGTAAACAGTATTTGCACGCAGGTGTAACGAAGAACCGCTATGGCACGGGCGGAAAAGAGTACTGGATTTTCGAGCCCGATTCGCCGAAGCCGCGCACCGCGCCCGTTATCGTTTTTCTGCACGGGTGGGGCGGCATGAATCCTCTTTACTACGGAGCATGGTTGGACCACCTCGTGAAGCGCGGGAATATCGTGATCTACCCGCGTTACCAGTCTAACCTGCTCACGCCGATCAGTGATTTTCTGCCGAACACGTTATATGCGGTGAAGGACGCGGTCGAGCGTTTGCGAACTGAGCCTGGGCACGTGAGTGCGGATCTGAGTAAATTTGCGGCCGTGGGCCACTCGCTTGGCGGCCTGCTGGCTGCGAATGTTGCTGCGCTTGCGAGTGAATCGAGTTTGCCGCGGGTGGTGGCGGTGATGTCCGTCGAGCCTGGAATCACGGAAGCGCCGATCAATGTGCCGCTTGCCGACTTGAAGAAGATTCCGCCCGAGACGCTGCTGCTTGCAGTTGCAGGAGATCAGGACACGCTCGTACGCGATCACGACGCTAAGCGGATCTACTACGAGTCGACGCGTGTGCCTGAGAAGAACAAAGACTTCGTGATGCTTGTGACTGACACGTATGGCCGTCCGTCGTTGCAGGCGAGCCATCGCGCGCCGACGGCGCATGACAAAAACTACGATAACGGCGAGGGCGTCGGAGGCGGACCAGCGGAGAACTCAAACCGCGTTGGCGATGCACGGCAAAACTCGCAGCGCGCGCGTCTCGACACGATGATGGTAAACGCGCTGGACTTCTACGGGACCTGGAAACTCTTCGACGGCCTCACGGACGCGGCCTTTTACGGAAAGAACCGCGAATACGCCCTCGGCAACACCCCTCAACAGCGCTTCATGGGCCTCTGGAGCGACGGCACGCCGGTGAAAGAGCTCAAGGTCACGGATAAGCCGTGAATAGGACCTATAGGACCTATAGGACATAGGACCTATAAGACCTATAGGACCCATAGGACCTATAAAAATAGGCCTATACGTCCTATACGTCGCATAGGTCCTATTCATCCTATAGGTCCTATACGTCCTATTCGTCCTATACGTCCTATACGACCTATAGGTCTTATAGGTCCTATACGACCTATATTCTTTCCCCGCCACATGCTGTAGACTCCCCGCATGCTAAAAAACAAACCTCACACAAACACCTCAACCCTCATTCCGTCTCACGGCGGATATCGCGAACTCAAATCCTTTCAAAACGCAGAGCTCGTATACGACGCGACCGTAAGCTTCTGCCAAAAGTTCATCGATAAGCGTTCGCGCACGTACGATCAAATGGTGCAAGCAGCACGCAGCGGTCGCCAAAACATCGCTGAAGGCAGCCAGGCATCAGCGACCTCAAAGAAAACAGAACTCAAACTGGTCGGTGTCGCACGCGCCAGCCTCGAAGAACTCCTCCTCGATTACCAGGACTTTCTCCGCCAACGCAAATTGCTCTTGTGGGACAAAACCAATCCGACGTCGCAGATCATCAGGCGTCTGGTGTACGAGAAAAATCGGTCCTATACGACCTATCAGACGTATATCGAACAATCTTCAGCAGAAGTGGCCGCGAACACCGTCATCTGCCTCATTCACCAAACCAATTACCTTCTCGATCAACAGCTTCGGCAGCTCGCAAAAGCCTTCCTCGAAGAAGGCGGATTCACCGAACGCCTGTATCGCGAAAGGAAGAAAAGACAATAGCCTCAGATTCGTGTTAATTTGCCCCTATCGTTTATTACAAAAGCGGAGGGGAACAAATCTGATATGAATCTCTTGTGTCGAAGTGTGGGAGTGGTGGTGTTGATTGGTGTGGCCGCACTCTCGGGTAACAGCCAGGAAACCAGACCTGACGCAACGCCGTCGCCAACGCCGGCTGCAACTACGAACCAAACAACAACTACAACTCAAACAACTACCGACCAGTACGTATTTCCATCAAATGGTGAGCGGTTCAAACGCTACGTGAACAGTAGCGTTGGACCATTCGCTCTCTTTCGGATCAGCGCGTCTGCCGGGATTAGCCAGTGGCGCGATAGTCCGGAAGAGTGGGGGCAGGGAGGCAAAGGCTATGGAAGACGTTGGGCCTCAGGCTTCGGAAGAAACCTCGTCCAACAGACAGTCACGTACGGCATGGATGAAGCATTCGATCTCGATACCGGATTCGAGAAGAGCAAGCGTGAAGGTTTCGGCCCGCGACTGAAAGACGCGCTCATCCAGAACGTCACCTCGCGCACGAGGTCGGGGAAACGCGTGATCTCAGCGCCGCGTTTCGTGGGTGTCTACACAGCCGGAATCGTTGCCGCTGAAACGTGGTATCCCGACAGGTACAACGTTGCCGACGGTCTGAAGCAAGGGACGACCACTTTGCTGGTAGGCTTCGGGATCAACGTGCTGAGGGAATTTATAATCAGACGGTGACAGGATGAAACAGGATTGACAGGATCCTGAAAATCTCAAGAATCCTGTCAATCCTGTCAAACGGCCCGGCGAAATCACTTACTCGGGTTCGTTACCTGGCTCATCAGCTTCACATCCACGGTCAACACTTTCAACCGCTCGGCGACCTCAGGCGGCATCGACTCCTGATAACGCCCGCCGAGATGCTTCGCCAAGAACTTTTCGGCTGCCGCAAGCACGGCCATGTTGTTCACCGGACGCGCATAGCCGTGACCTTCATCCGGGGCGAGCAGGTACTCAACCGGATAATTCCGTTCACGCAACGCCAGCACAATCTGATCCGATTCGCGTTTGTTAACTCGCGGATCGTTGGCGCCCTGCGTGATGAGCAACGGCGTCTTGATCTTCGCCGCATGCGTCAAAGGCGATTGCCGCATCAGTTGTGCTTTACCTTCCGGCGTTGTCGGATCCCCCATGCGTTTGTAGAAGAGCGCGCGACCACTTTCCCAGTAAGGCGGGATCGCGTCGAGCAACGTGATCAAGTTTGACGGCGCGACTTCAGCCACCGCAGCCGCATACAGATCAGGAGTGAACGTAATGCCGGCCAGCGTTGCATAACCGCCGTAACTTCCACCCCAGATTCCCACGCGCTTCGGATCGGCAATGCCTTGCTCGACGAGATACTTCACGCCCCATGTGATGTCGTCCTGCATCTTGTCGCCCCACTGACGATTGCCCGCATCGAGAAACTTCTTTCCGTATCCGGTCGAGCCGCGGAAGTTAGGCATCAGCACGGCATAACCGCGGTTCGCGGCAAACTGCGCATACGGATCGATACCCCACGTATCGCGCGCCCATGGACCACCATGCGGCATCATGATCACGGGCAGGTTCTTCGCCGGTACTCCCTTCGGTAACACAAGGTAAGCAGGAATTTCGAGACCATCGGAAGACTTGTAACGCACTGCGCGCATCTCGGCCATGTGTTCGCGTGGCAGTCTCTCACGAATGCGATACTGCTTCGTCAGCTCCTTCGTCTTGCGATCGAAAAGATACGTTTCGCCTGGCTCGGTATCACTCCACGCAGTGACGATGAACTTCGTCTCG
>DASTQB010000035.1:0-9838 GCA_035761985.1 Pyrinomonadaceae bacterium | reverse complement strand
GCCGGGCGGACGTTTTCATCGCGTCTGATCATCGGCACAGGGAAGTACCGGAGTCATGACGAGATGCGACGGGCGCATGATGCGTCGGGCGCTGAGATGGTGACGGTTGCGGTGCGGCGTGTGCCGCTCGATCGGAGCAGTGAGTCGTTTCTTGATTATCTGAATCCTGCGCTTCAGATACTTCCGAACACTGCGGGCTGTTACTCGGCGGAAGATGCGATTCGAACTGCGCGTCTGGCACGCGAGGCCTTGCAAACTGATTTAGTGAAGCTGGAAGTGATCGGCGATCAGACGACGTTGTTTCCGGATAATGAACAGACACTCGAGGCGGCGCGCGTTTTGGTTAAAGAGCGTTTCGTGGTCCTGCCGTACTTCAATGACGATCTGATTATGGCGAAGAAGCTGCTCGACGCCGGTTGTGCAGCGATCATGCCGCTTGCGGCGCCGATTGGTTCGGGGTTAGGTGTGCAGAATCCTGCGAACCTGCGCATCATGCGCGAGCAGTTGCCGGATGCGACGATTATTGTCGATGCGGGTGTGGGGACGGCGAGTGATGCGGCGATCGCGATGGAGCTTGGGGCCGATGGTGTGTTGATGAATACGGCGATCGCGGAGGCGCAGGATCCGGCGAAGATGGCAACGGCGATGAAGCTTGCGATTGAGGCTGGGAGGTTGGCTTACGTTGCGGGTCGCATGCAGAAACGGTTGTA
Organism: Pyrinomonadaceae bacterium; assembly: GCA_035761985.1. GTDB lineage: Bacteria > Acidobacteriota > Blastocatellia > Pyrinomonadales > Pyrinomonadaceae > PSRF01. The sequence goes on along the minus strand of DASTQB010000035.1, from coordinate 9,128 downwards.
TGCCAGCGCGTCGAGTCCTTTGTCAGGAACCCTTTGACAGGATTGCAGGATTTTCAAGATTTACAAGATTAGGAATGAATCCTGTTAATCCTGAAAATCTTGTTAATCCTGTCCAAGCGTGATCCAAATTTTTTGCTGTTCGCGCATCACTCGATCGCCGAGCTCTGTCGTTGAGATCGTGGGATACGCTCCGCCGCGCACCTGCAAACATTCAGCTCCGATCAGCGCTTCGATATACTGCTGCAACTCATCCTCAGCCATGTCCTTGAGCAGCCCGTAAGTCGATAACTGGTTCAATCCTGCTCCGACCACCTGCTTTGAGGCAGACCCTCGCAACGTCAACACAAGCATCTTTCTTCCGAAGCGTCCATTCATCCGCTTCGCGCACGCAAGTATCTTGCGCACGCGCAACAACTCATCATCGTTGAGCGGCCGTGCAGAGGAATCTACTTCCCGAACGGGCGCAGTAGCGGCGGCCGCACGTGGGCTACAGTTGCCGCACGTTCCACAAACTCGCTGGTGATTGCGATCGCCGAAGTAGTTGAGTATGTGAGCGCGATAACAGTAATCCGTGTAACAGAAGTCGATCATCGCGCGCAGCTTCCGCCGCTCGAGTTCGCCACGCTGCGATAAGTCTCGCGGATTGACTCGAAGCTGCGTGGCCGGAACCTGGTCGAGCATCAGGATGCTGCGACTACCTCGATTCACCACAGGCGCCGTGCGTTGAATATGGCCCGCACGTTCGAGCACATACAGCGCGGATTGAACGGCCATCTCGTTCCGCTCACCCGTGCGCCGCGCGATCTCGGCCGTCGAGAGCTCGATTCTTTTCAGTTCCGTTGAAGCAAGAGAATCGTAAACCTGCTTGACGATGCTGATGTCCGGGTACGAGCCTTCGATGAAGAAGTCGTGCGTGTTCTTGTCCGCGTAGTTGAAAAGCAGGACGCACGTTGACGGCAGGCCGTCGCGGCCAGCGCGTCCAATCTCCTGGTAGTAGGCCTCGATCGATCCCGGCATCTGGTAATGGACCACGAAACGTATGTCGGGTTTGTCGATGCCCATGCCGAACGCGTTAGTGGCGACAATCATCTGCGTGCGCCCGCTCATGAAATCGTCCTGCGCTTTGATTCGTATCGAGTCGCTCATTCCAGCGTGATAAGTCGAAACGCTCAGGCCCGCGCCTTTGAGTTTGTCGCCAACCTGTTCGACCGCTTTACGTGTGGCTGCGTAAATGATTCCCGAGCCTGGAGTCGTCTTTGCGAGCCGGCGTATCTCGGCAATCTTTTGTTTTTCTCTTTCGGTATGGACCACTTCGATCGACAGGTTCGGGCGATCGAAACCGCTGACAAAGGTTTCCGGCCTGTTAAGTCCAAGCTGTTGAACGATGTCAGAGCGCACGTAAGGCGTTGCAGTTGCCGTGAGTGCAAGTGTTTGAACTCGGCCGAGAGATTTGATGACGTTGCGCAGGCGCAGGTAGTCAGGACGGAAGTCGTGACCCCAGGTTGAAATGCAGTGCGCTTCATCGACCGCGAAGAGGGAAACCGGAATCGATTGCAGTGCCGCGTTGAAACGGCTGCTGCGAAAGCGTTCGGGTGCGATGTAAACGAGTTTGTGTTCACCGCGGCGCAGTGAGTCGATGCGAGCGCGCTGCTCGGATTCGGAGATCGAGCTGTTGATGAAAGTGGCCGGCAGACCGCGAGCTTGGAGTGCGTCCACCTGATCTTTCATGAGGGCGATCAATGGAGACACGACGAGTGTGACTCCGTCGAGAATCATCGCGGGCAGTTGATAGCAGAGAGACTTACCGCTGCCGGTCGGCATTACGACGACCGCATCTTTGCCCTCGAGAATTGATCCAATCACTTCGCGTTGGCCTTCACGAAAGTCGTCGAAGCCAAAGTGCTTTTGGAGCGAAGCGACTGCATCCGTGAGAGAGTGCATGCGCGAGTCTAGAAAATTTGCGTCAGTTCGTGCAAATAACTTTTTCGTGACCGGTGTTCCTCGGATTCGGCGGACCGGTGGCGAAGTTTGTTCCACATCCGTTCGCGGCGCGCAGGATCGCGTTCGTGTTACTGGCAGCGGGAGCGGGCGCCGTGCCTCTGAAGCAGTTTGCTGTACTTCCGTAGCCGACGAGATCGACGATGCTCGAATCGTTTGGACACGTGCCTGACAGCGCGGTTGAGTTTCTGACGATTGCGACTTTGCCTGATCCCGCGGCCATCGCGATCGTTCCGCTTGCATCGGGCGGAGGAAGATTGGCGCCGTTGCTGCCGCCGGTTGCTTCCTGGACCAGGTAGTACTGTCCGGGTTGCAACGTTACAGACGTTAACGGTGTTACCGACCAGGTCGATGCAGTTGCGCTGGCGTACTGAACAGACCATCCTCCGAGGCTGACAGCCGTTGTGCCCGCGTTGAAGATCTCGATGAAGTCGTTTCGGAAAGGTGCCCCAGAGTTTCCGCCGCCGCCGTAAACCTGTGAAACACGGATCTGCGCGGATTGCGGACGCGGATTTCCGCTGAATGCTATGGTTGCTGAGTTGCTCTGAAGGTCGTCGGCGCTGACGACGAGGGTGGCTGCGCCCGCGCCTGCTAGTTCGCCGGGTACCAGCACGTGAATTTCATCGAGCCCCGCGAGTCGTGCAGGAGCCACGGTCTCGACCACCACTGGTTTGCCTGTGATCGTTACTGACACATTCTTCGCGTTTGCAGCGCCAGTCGCAAAGATAGACAACCGGAGTTGCCCATCCGACGGATCGAAAGGCCCCTCCGTCAGATCATCTGCATTCAAAACCACCGCATCACTCCCAACGGTAAAAACTCCCGGCGCGCCAGTAGAAATATTCGCCGTTGCCTTCGACGAAAACCCCTCCACATTCGTAACCACAAACTCCGCCGGCCCACTCGACAACCCATCCGGCACAACAAACACAACCTCCTCAGGCGACACATAAAAGATCCGCGCCGATCGCCCATTGACCCTCACAACAGTCCCCGCAACGGCGAACGGCGGAGCCCCATCCGTAAAATCCGCGGTCACTGTTTTGAACGCCAACGCGCTACCTCGAATACTCGCGATACTTCCCGGCGCAATCTCCGCCATTCGTGACGCCGCATTGATCACCGTTGCTGTCCCAAACTCCGCTCTGGGTGCAATTGACGCCACATAGATCTCGCTATTGTTGCTGAGGCGTGGAAAATTAAACGCCACGACAGTCCCATCGAAGTTGAGTGATGAAACAACTTCAGCCGTCGCGGTTGATGGCGCATTTGTGATCTGCTGCACCTGCCCGGTCGGAAGATCGATCAGATAGAGCTCAACGCTGCCATCACTCGGTCCAACGACCCTGCGCCGCGTGGCAAACGCCACACGCTTTCCATCGCCGCTGATCGTCGGCTGCAGATTTACATCCACAGATCTCGATCCGAGATGCGTGAGTTGTCGCACCGAATTCTCACGCCCATCAAACATAAAGACTTGCGTCTGGTTCTCCGCAGTCGAAGCTGAGTAAACCAACCGCATGCCGTCGTTACTGACCGCGCGCCCCTCCGTTAACGACAACTCGGCAACGCCGGAAGCGATAACCTGCTCCGCCCCTGTTTCCAACTCGATTAGCACCAGATCGCCGGCACGCTTGTAGTAAACACGCGAACCGTCAGCACTGATCTTCGGACTCGTCGCCGCCTGCTCGGCAATTAACTGCCTTACACTCTGGTCCAACGTGTCCCAAAGAAAGATCCCTCGATTCGACGAGAAGACTACGAGCCGCCCATCTCCCGTCACAGACGGCTGAAAATTCCCTTCCGTCAGCCGCGACTCGACCGAAGCGGCCCGCGTTTGCGTCAATTGTTTCAGTTTCACACCATCGAACAGGTAAATCTCCGAATTCCGATCCGCGTTCAATCCAACGAGATCTTCCGCGGACGCGAACACCACAATCTTTCCATCGCGTGACAACGCCGGCGATACGATCCGCGTGCTCGCGATACCGGTCAGCACCGGAACTTCTCCACCCAACTCAGCCCGAAACGCATGAAATGAGCCGCCAACGGCCGACGACTCAAACACCACAACGCGCCCGTCGTCGCTGAGCGTCGGATTCAGATTAACTGCCTGTTCAGGTGAATTCGTGATCTGCAGAAGAACGATGGTGAGAATAGTCGCTGTGAGACGAAGCATAGTGAGGTTGCTCCCTTACTAAAAATTTTTCCGCGGATTGTACAACAGGAATTCGTTCGTGTCATCTATGGCAACCGCAGATAAACACTGATATGTTAGCGCCCATGAAAATCCTCATAAGCGGCTCCAGTGGCCTGGTCGGCAAGGCCCTGACAAAATCGCTCGCGAACGACGGCCACGAAATCGCTCGTCTCGTGCGCCGCACACCGTCTACGCCCTTTGAAATCGAGTGGCACCCGAACCAGGGCAGCATCAACGCCGCGCGTCTTGAAGGAATTGACGCTGTGGTCCATCTCGCGGGTGAAAGCATCGCGTCGGGCCGTTGGACCAGCGAGAAGAAGCGCGCCATTCACGACAGCCGCGTCAAAGGGACCACGCTCCTGAGCGAAGCACTCGCACGTCTATCAACACCTCCGTCCGCGTTCATCAGCGCATCCGCGATCGGGTATTACGGGAACCGTGGCGATGAAGTGCTGGTCGAAACAAGCCCGCCGGGCAAAGACTTTCTCGCCGGCGTTTGTCTCGAGTGGGAAAACGCGACGAGGCCCGCCGTCGAGAAGGGAATCAGGACTGTTCAAACGCGCTTCGGGATCATTCTCGACGAGCATGAAGGCGCGCTGGGAAAGATGCTGACGCCGTTTCGCATGGGCGTGGGCGGTCGTGTTGGCAGTGGTAAACAGTGGGTGAGCTGGGTTGCACTCGACGACGTCGTCAACGCGGTGAAGTTTCTGATCGCGGATGCGTCTGCGCATGGACCAGTGAACGTCGTGTCACCAAACCCTGTGACTAACGATGAGTTTACAAAAACTCTGGGCCATCTCCTTTCGCGGCCTACGCTTTTGCCGGTGCCGGAGTTTGGCGTGCGGCTCGCTTTTGGGGAGATGGCGGATGCACTGTTGCTTGTGAGTCAAAGAGTCAAACCGGCTGTGTTGGAGCAAAAAGGGTTCAAGTTTGGTTGGACGACGCTTGAATCTGCGTTGGCGCACATTCTTCACCGAAGGAGCCGCGACCACAGATGATACGGATCTTCATCCTGTTCGCATTGTTAGCGTTCGTAAGCGTATTAGCGGCACCGCAGGCTCAGAACGCGATCAACGCGGATCTGATTCTGCATAACGGGACGATCTGGACTGTCGATCAGAAGAATCCGTCGGTGCAGGCGGCGGCGATTAAAGACGGCAGGTTTATTGCCGTGGGTGCGGATAGTGCGGCCTTGAAGTTTCGTGGTCCAAACACGCAGGTTATCGATTTAAACGGTGCGTTTGTTGTTCCGGGGTTCAATGACAATCACGTTCACTTCGCGTCCGCGGCACAGTTTCTCGAATTCAACATCATGCGCGCATCGACGCAGGATGAATTCGTTGCGCGCGTGAAGGAGGTAACCGCGCGGCTGCCGAAAGGCGAGTGGATCGTCGGCGGTTATTGGGGCGCGTACGATCAGTGGGCGGCAGGCAGTGCAGGTAACGAGCGTCGGGAGCCGTTTGCGCCGGACATCAGGCGCGTGAATGAGATCACTGCCGATTACCCGATGTTCATCCGCAAGTTTGACGACAGCCAGTTTGCCGCTAATGAGGCAGCGTGGCGCGCGGTGAAACTCGATCCGAATAATCCGAAGGCGCCCGACGTCGAGTTTTTGCGAGACAGCCAGGGGCGCATCAACGGTCACATGCGTGGCAAAGGCGTAACACGTCTTTTCAATGCGGTTATTCCGCGAAGTTTCTCGCGCGAGCGCCGCCTGGAACAGACGAAGAATGCGCTTGCGGAGATTCGCAAGTTCGGCGTTACAAACGTCAGCGACATGTCTGACGATCTTCAGCTCGATCTCTACAGAGAGTTGCACGCGAAAGGCGAGTTGACCGTTCGCATTCACTACCGACCCGGCCTTGATCGCTGGAAAGAACTGGCAAAAACCGGAATTCGCGTGGGCTCAGGCGATGAATGGATCCGTCTTGGCGCACTCAAGGGGCACATTGACGGGATCATGGGCACGAGCAGCGCGCGCTTCTTCGAACCTTATTCACACGATCCGAAGAATCGCGGGCGCTGGCGGCCGTTGATGGTCAACGAGAGAGGCGAGTTTGTCGAAGGCAAGTTTCTCGGCTACATGCTCGACGCCGATCGCGCCGGCCTCCAACTCACCGTGCATGCCATTGGCGACGAAGCAAACAACGTCCTGCTCAACTATCTCGAAGAGCTCAACAAGAAAAACGGCAAACGCGATCGACGCTTTCGACTGGTCCATGCGCAGGTGCTCGCGCCCGCCGATTTCAAACGCCTGGGCCAACTCGGCGTCGTCGCCGAAGTTCAACCATTTCACCTGAGCGACGACATGCGTTGGATGGAAGAACGCATCGGGCCCGAACGCACGAAAGGCGCATACGCATTCAAGAGTATTCAGTCGAGCGGCGCGGTGCTGAGTTTCGGCACTGACTGGCCGGGCACGTCGGCCTCCGAGTATCCCATCAATCCGATGCTCGGACTCTACGCTGCCGTCACGCGACAAACGATCACGGCCCAACCCGCAGAGGGCTGGTTTCCAAACGAGCGAATATCGATCGAGGACGCGATTCGCGCTTACACCTACGGCACTGCGTACGCGAATTTTGAGGAAGGAATCAAAGGATCGATCGAGGTCGGAAAGCTCGCAGATCTCGCCGTGCTCTCTAAGAACCTTCTAACGGTCGAACCCAAACAATTCCTTGAGACGAATGTCCTTTACACGATCGTCAACGGCAAAATCGTCTACACGAAAGTATAGGTCCTATAAGTCCTATATGTCCTATATGTCCTATCCAAACACCTCCAACGCGTACTTCACGTTGCCAAACGGCGCTGACACCTGCACGCCCTGAATCTCGCTGCGCACTTCCTCGAGCGACTCGCGCGCGATCTTCAGTCCTTCTTCACGCCCGGCCTCTTTACTGATCGCCGACGCCTTGCGCATGCGGTCCATGATCGACGGCGTCACGCGCACGCCCGGAACTTCGTTGTGCAAAAACTCTGCGTTCCGGTACGAGACGAGCGGCCAGATGCCTGCGATAATCGGAATGCGCACGTGCTCGATGCGTTTCAGAAAGTCGCGCAGTTGCTCCGTATCAAACACCGGCTGCGTGATCGCATACTGCGCACCCGCTTCGACTTTCCACTCGAAACGCTTGATCTCCTCGTCGAGATTTATCGCGCCGGGATTCACGCCGACGCCAATACAGAACGCTGTCGGCTCGCCGATCGGATTGTTTCCGAGATCGAGACCGTGGTTCAGCTTGTTGATCATGTTCGTCAGACCGATCGAGTCGATATCGAAGACGGCCGTCGCGTCAGGATAAGGTCCCATCTTCGGCGGATCGCCCGTGATCACGAGTATGTTGCGCAAGCCGAGCGCAGCAGCGCCGAGCAGGTCTGACATCATGCCGAGCAGGTTTCGATCGCGACAGCAGTAGTGAAGCACCGACTCAATCCCGATCTGTTGTTCCACGAGCACTGCCGTCGCAAGTGCGCTCATGCGCGACTGCGCGCGCGCGCCGTCCGGTATGTTCACTCCATCGACGCCGGCATCTTTGAGTAGACGAATCGAATCGAGCGTCTTCTTCGCGTCGACACCTTTCGGCGGCAGCACTTCAACTGACGTGACAAATTCACCGCGCGCAATCTTTCGTCCCCACGCGGAACGTTCTTCAGGGGGCACGACATGAATGTCCGGTGCCGTCACTTCGACAGTCGCCGTCCCGGCTCCGCTGAAACCGACGCGTGATGCGCGCGGCGACGCTGCACGCACGGAATCACAGATGAGCTTGATGTGCGAAGGAGTCGTGCCGCAGCAACCGCCGATGAACTTCGCGCCGGCCTGGATAAACCGCTTCGCAAACTTCGACATGTACTCGGGCGAGCACATGTAAAACTGTCGCCCCTGCACGTCGCGCGGAAGTCCTGCGTTTGGTTGTGCCGAGAGTTTTTTCTTCGTCACTTCGCGCATCTTCTCGAGCGCCGAGAGGATGATCGCTGGTCCAACTCCGCAGTTGAGACCGATCACGTCAGCGCCCCAACTGTCGAGACGTTCGGTGAACAGCTCGGGCGTGGTGCCAAACATCGTGTTGCCGTCAGTCATGATCGTCATCTGCGCGATGATCGGCAGATCGCAGAGATCGCGGACGGCTGCTATTGCCTGTCGGATTTCGGAGACGTCGGAGAAAGTTTCCAGGCAGAACAGATCGACGCCGCCTTCGAGCAAGGCAGTGGCCTGCGCTTTGAACATGTCGCGGGCTTCGGCGTAGGACGTTGGACCATACGGCTCGATGCGCAAGCCGAGTGGACCAATCGCACCGGCAACGTACGCGCGGTCGCCTGCTGCTTCGCGGGCCACCTTCGCGGCGATTGCGTTGATCTCGTGCAGGTTAGCTTCGAGACCGTACTGCTGGAGTTTGTGAGCGGTGGCGCCGAAGGTGTTGGTTTCGATGATGTCGGCGCCGGCTCGAATGTATTCGCCGTGAATCTCGCGCACCAGATCGGGATTACTGAGATTCAGTTCGTCGTAGCAGCGATTGATGTAGACGCCTTTAGCATAGAGCATCGTGCCCATCGCGCCGTCGACGACGAGAATGCGGTCAGTGGAGAGAATTTCTTTAAATGGCTGCATGATTCGCAATCGGCAATGAAAAAGTCCCGCGCCAAACAACGCGGGACTTCAAAATCTGTTTGAAGTTTTTCGGGTTTACCTTTACTGCCCGAGCTGTTTAGCTGGTTATTTTACGTGGCCGCAAGTCGCCTTAACTCACCACGCTTGTCCCGTCGCTTATACGCCCCACGAGCGGCCAGTGTCAAGCAAGCCCACCGCATCGATGTTTCTACCGTTTTTCGCGAGTGATGACGATCAGATCGAGTCGTGCACCCTCCGGTAACTCCAAGGGCTGCAGCGGCCGAATCATGCCATGTTCATAAACTGCTTTGATCTCTT
>DASTQB010000034.1:0-4040 GCA_035761985.1 Pyrinomonadaceae bacterium | reverse complement strand
CACTGATCATGGCGTTTCTGAGAAACGGTTGCCAGCAAGTGGGTTGGCCCAACTACATCCAGGAGATCATCATCGGCGCGATCATCGTGATCGCCGTGGCGATCGATCAGCAAAGGAGAAAGTATGGCGAGCAGATTTAATAGGGCCTATGAGACCTATATGTCCTATACGACCTATATCTTCTGTCTGGTGATGCTCTGCGGAGGCGCAGCCCTTGCCCAAACCCCCGCGCCTGATTGCACTGATCTGAAAACCCGCCTCGACCGCGCCGAAAAGATCCTGAACGACTGGCCCGCGCTCGCTCGCTTTCGCGAAGAAAACAAAAAGACGCCAGCCCCCGCAAAGAACGAGCAGCGCGTCGTATTCATCGGCGACTCGATCACCGACTCCTGGGACGAGCCGAACTTCGGCGGATTCTTTCCTGGCAAGCCCTACATCAATCGGGGCATCAGCGGGCAAACCACGCCGCAAATGCTGATTCGCTTTCGACGCGACGTGATCGAGCTCAAACCGAAAGTGGTCGTGATGCTCGCCGGCACCAACGACCTCGCCGGCAACACTGGTCCAACAACTCTCGAAGCAATCCAGGACAACCTCAGTTCGATGGCCGACCTCGCAACCGCACACGGCATTCGCGTCATCTTCGCTTCAGTGCTTCCCGTGAGCGACTACAAGAGCCGCGACGGCAGGACCATCGTGCAGACAGTCCGCCGTCCTCCCGCACAGATCCTCGCTCTGAACAAGTGGCTGAAAGACTACGCCGCAGCTCACCGCCACCTTTATCTCGACTACTTCTCAGCCATGGTCGACGACAACGGCTTTCTAAAACACGAGTTGACTTACGACGGTCTCCATCCCAACACCCAGGGCTACCTCGTAATGGCCCCACTCGCCGAATCCGCCATCGCCGCGAGTTTGAAACGCCGTAAATAAACTCCTCAACGTAGCTTTTGAACACGGACATTTCATTGACACTATAGTATTGCGGTGATATAAGCAGCCCGGTTTACCCACCAAAGACCACACAAGGAGCTTCCAATGAAGAGACTGCTGAGCGCCATGCTTTATGCATTGGTCGTTGTAACGGCTATTGCCGGTCTTTCTCAGGTATTCGAACGCAAGGCAGCGGCTACCGCCGGAGTTTGTTGTGCGGCGTCCTCCGACTGTCCTGGGACGCAGCTTTGTTACGCTCCGACTCACCCTTTGATGGACTGCTGTGATGATCGAGCACCCGGTGGTTGTAATGGTAGGAACTACTGCGAGGACAAGCGGCTCGATTAGAACTTGCGGTAGTGGAGGAGGAAGATGAAAAAACTTCTCATCGCCGTGCTGTATGTTGCTGTGGTTGCAGCGATTGTTCTGGGACTATCCCACGTTATCGAACGGCCGGCTGCTGCCGAAGGGCCAACTTGTTGTTTAACCTCCGCTGACTGTCCTGGGAAGCAATACTGTTATGCCCCGAGTTCCGGGACGCCCGCCTGTTGCTCAGGGCCGCAATGCGTCGGCGGAAACTACTGCGAGAATCCGCGGGCTGATTGACGCGGGACGGCACACGAAAACCACATCAGAGTTGTTTGTCCGCCGCGATCTGATCTCCGCCGCGCGGGTTCGAGCAGCCCTTTGATATATCTCACAAACTTACCTTGATTCACATGAGTATTCGCCTCAAGGATCGTTATCACGCATTCGCAAACCGGACTTCTTCGATCAGGTATTTGCTCGTTGCCGGGTTGCTGGCCCTCTCCGCGGTTACAAACATCTTACTCATCTTGAAGGTCAGAGAACTGCGAGTGACAATCTCTGCTCTGAAGATGGAACAATCGACAGTGCTCGGCACGCAGTTGCCGCCGCTTACCGCACAAGACATGTCGGGGCAGAGTGTTACTATCCGTTTCGACGAGAGCGAGCGCCCAACTTTGCTGTACGTGTTCACTCCTGCGTGTGGCTGGTGTAAGAAAAACGAAGACAACATAAGATCGCTTGCGAGTCAGACCAGTGAGAGGCTCAGGTTCATCGGAGTCTCACTTTCTCAGGATGGACTCGCCGAATACGTTGCACAAAAGTTTCCCCCAGTGAAGGTCATTAAGCCTGACGCGAAAACTATAACCGCATACAAACTATCAGGAACGCCGACCACGATTTTAGTGTCATCACAGGGAGTTGTGTTGAGAGTGTGGAAGGGAGCGTATAACGATAGCATTCGCCAGGAGCTGGAGGAATACTTCCACGTTAAGCTGCCGGGATTGCGCGAAGTCTCTTCTTAACATGTCAAAACCGGGTAGGCTAAAACTGTTATTGATCTGCATCGGGACAGGCGTGCTCACCGTCCTCGGCACCGAACAAATCTGGTGGGAGCAGAGTTCAAGTCAAACACGAACCTCACAGGACGCACGTTCGATCAGTTCTCCGACACCTCTGGTTGCATCGGTAACCAAAATCGAGTCTAAGACCAAACGGCGGCTGGACAGCTTGATTACGCTTTCACACTCCGCTTCTCCCGAGATTCAAGCTGACCTGCTGCTAACTATTGCCACATCGAACCTGGTTCCAGACAAGAAGCGACGAATGGAACTTCTGAATGACGCGTTTCAAGCTGCGTTACGTGTGGAAGAACCGGTGAGAAAGAAATCCTGGGGTACGCTCGTTGACACACGCGCCGGCTTCAAACAGCGCGCGTTTGATTTGCAATTGGATCGACTCTCAATCCAAAGTCGCGCCATATCAGCCGTCGCCCCACTCGATCCCGCACTCGCGAGGGAAATGTTTCAAAGTGTCGTGCCACCGAAAATCCAGCCGCTGGATTGCAGAGATTCTCTCGTGCCTGACTTCACGGCCTATTACGCGATGGTTGTGGGGATTGCGGAAAGCTGCTTCACGCCTGAAGAAATAAAGGCTCAGGGGCACGTTCAGTTCCTTAACGATCAGATTGAGGGTGTGAAATCTGTTCCACAAGCGAGTGCGGTGCTCAAAGCTGTGGCTGGGGCCAAACTGTCAGACGAAGAATTTTCGCGTGTAGTGTTGAGCTTAGCAAAAGCGTTCGGGCAAGCGTCGGATGATCCTCGCTCGTTCGCGTTTGCGGTCCAGCGCGACGGTCTGATTTCGGCCGCCGAAAAGTTCCTTTCAATGCTGAAGACACGAGGCATTCCCGCGGACAGTCTGAGTACGAAAGTACGAGATCTGTTAACGCAGAATCTGGCGGGCGAGGTTTGCGCGGACGCGGGTTGGCTGAAACAGCAGCAAGGAGCTTTACCTCCCGGAATAGACAGTATTAACGTGCACTTCAAGTCGCCCATCACCAGTGATGATCTACGCCGGTTGCGGTTCGGCGGTAAGTCGGTTGATGTTGAGTATTGGACAACTACGAAGGGGAAGTCGCTTCTCCAGGCGGCCAAAGCGCTTCGCTTTGCGGCCGATGGTCACCGGTTGTCCATGGAGGAGCGTAAGACGGAACAGTGGCACCGACAACTGCTTGATTTTCTTGACCAGCTCGATAGCTGGGACTCGGCAACCGAATCATCTGAAGACGACTATTTTCAGCAGAGATGCAACATGTATCGTGTTTTAGTTGATCTGTGCCCTGATGATTCTCAGAGAGATGCAGTTCTAAGAGCCTATGGCGTGTATCTCAAGGAATCGAACCGCAGGTACAAAGGGCGTATTGAGTGGATTTCTCCAGTGAAAGACTACCTGAAGATAGTGCAGACCGGGCAGCATAAGATGCTCCAGGCATCTCTAGATCCGTGGCTTTCCTCAAGCGACAACATGCTGCGCATTTATGCAGAGCTGTCACTACTCCTAAAATCCTAAAAGACGTAGCATAGCTGGCCTGATGATCGCTCGTTTGGATAAACCGAAGACCGGTTGTCGCTGGACGAAGCGATGCGCGCGATCGACGCGATTCGCGAAGGTGGAATCCCGATTCTTGAGATCACGATGACTGTTCCGGGCGCCGTGGGCTTGATCGAAGAAGTTTCGAAACGTTACGGCAGCGATGCAATCATCGGCGCCGGAACAGTGCTCGATCCGGAAATCGCGACGGC
>DASTQB010000033.1:0-8413 GCA_035761985.1 Pyrinomonadaceae bacterium | reverse complement strand
CGCGGATGAACACGAATCTGAGTTCTGATCTGTGTTCATTCGCGTAAATCCGCGGCTTTTCTTAAGTTCAAGGAGAGACGATCGCGGTCTGCTCGGCCTTGGGATCGTACGGCGTCGCGAGGTATTTCTTCGCTACCGCCTGCGCATTGTCATAGTCGATCCCCGACTGAATCGCCTTTTGATATTCCGACACCGCACGGTTGCGCTCGCCTTTTGCATCGTACGCGTTCCCGCGTTTGATGTGGGCCCACACCTCAATCCACGACGGTTTCAGATTACCGATCAGTGAAGCCTCAAGATTGTCGAGCGCCTGTTGCCAGTTGCGCTGTTCGAGAAACAGCAACCCGAGATTGTAGTAAACCCAGGAGTTCGACCGGTCGAGCTTCAGCGCTGCCTCAAACTGCTGTTGCGCCTCCGCGTAAACGCCCTCTTTCATCTGCTCGATCCCACGTCGCGCGATAATCGACACGCGCAGATCGTCTGACATCCGCAGGATCTTGTTATTCGGATCTACAATCACCTCGATCGGCTGACCATTCGACTCGAAATCGAAGTCTTCGCTTCTGCCTTCAATGCGAACCGTCTTCTGCTGGTTGTCGCCTTCTGCACGAAGCAGCAGCTCAACCGGCATACGCAGTGTTTCGAGGTTCTGTTTGACTGTGCCGCGCGCGCGAAACTTACCTGAGCGCGTGCGAATGATCTGGTAATCGACAGTGAACTCCGGAACGCCCGTTCCTTCCACCCACTGCGCGAAGAAGTAGCGCAGGTTCTCCTGCGAGATCTTCGCTGCAAGCTGCTCGAAGTCGTCTATCGACGCATTCTTGCCTTTGAAATTCTGCAAGAACATTGCGAGCAACTGGTCGAACTTTTCACGACCAATCGTCTCTCGCAACATGCGAAACACCATCGAGCCTTTGTAGAAAACGATCGACTGGTAAGCCGCCGATTGATCGTCGAGCGCACTCGGCGCACGCGCGATCGACGCGGTCTGTTCAAACGTCAACGCACGCTCCTGTTGCTCGCGCTGCGCCGCATCGAGACCACCTGCACTCAGCGTGCTTTCGCGAAACGCAAACGCGCTCCACTCGGCAAGTCCCTGCGACAGCCACGCATCGTCGAACGATTTAAGTCCGACGGTCTGGCCCCACCATTGGTAAGCGATCTCTCTTTGCAGCTTCTCTTCAGGCACGGGCCGGGTTGGGTCAAACATCTTGGTCGACAGGAAAACCATGCCCGGTCCGGAGTAAGTGTCTAAACTCTCATCGTCGATCTGCACCACCACGAGGCGGTTGCCGAAGAGCGGCGTACCGTAACGCTTGGTGTAAAACTCGAGCACGCGCCCGGTCAATTCCGCGAACGCTTCAAGCCGCTTTTCACTACCCGGCATCGCGTACAACTGAAGGTCATAATTAGCGTAGCGAAGATTCCGGTTGATGTACTGCCCGGCGGCAAAGTTTCCGATCAACACGGGTTGGCGGTGCACAAAACGATAGCGCACGGCGCCCTCTTTCGGTGACGGTTGCGCCACTACCGCATCGTCACTGGTACCAGCCACCTGCAAACCCGCAGGCACGATAAACGTGATGTCTGAAGTCGCCCTGTCGGCCGCGTAATCGTGAAATGGGAACCAGCGCGATGCGTACATCAGGTAAGAACCTTCGGTGCCGACATAGGCCAAACGCCTCGTCGCCAGCGGTCCGCCTTCGGGATTCAGCAACGCGCCGCTCCAGCGAAACCGGAGCGTAACGGGCTGGTTTGCCGGAACCACCTGGCCCAGGTCGATGCGAACGCTCGGGCCGAGAGAGCCGACTCCGACCGCATCCTGAACAAAGCCAGTCAACGGCTTTCCGTCTCGTTCAATACTCTCAACCTTCAACGAACCATTGAGCTCGAACACCACTGAACGCGTCGCATCCAGGGGCACGAAAGTGACGTCCGCACCGGCGCGAAGCAAGTGTTGTTCGGGGATGATTTGAGCCTCGATACGGTAGTGGGTAACGTCAAAACGGCTCGCGGCTTGTTGAGGCGCGGGCTGTTGCGCGGCGGTTGCGAGGGCCAGCGTCAGCAGAGCTAAAACAGGCAGAACGCTGGGGAAAATCAGCTTTATTTTCTTCATGGCATTGGTGCGAACGATTATACGCCGCGAGGACTTTGGATGGTAAGAACTCTCAGCCGGTTGGCCACGTATTAAGCCGATTAACGCTCTGGTTGGCCGCTTGACACTGTACATGGCAGCGCATAAAGTCATCCGACGCGGTTAACCCCGAATTCTTGCTCGTCGCGAGAGAATCATCCACAAACAAAGGAGTTTAGTTAATGAGACGCGTGTCTAAGATTTTCAGCTTAATGCTTGTCTGCGCGCTCGCAGTTGTGTCAGCCCAGGCACAGGGTGCTCGCAACGTGCGAGTCGATTTCAAAGAGACCACGCTAAAGAACGGTTTGCGCGTGATCACTGTTGAAGATCACTCCGCGCCGGTCGTCGCGATTTCGATTACCTACAACGTAGGTTCGCGTAACGAGCGCAAAGGCCGCACCGGCTTTGCGCACTTGTTCGAACACATGATGTTCAAAGGTTCCGAGAACATCGGATCCGGCGAACACTTTATGCTCGTCTTCAACAACGGCGGGACCATGAATGGGACCACCAACGAGGATCGCACAAACTATTTCGAAGCCCTTCCGGCAAACCAGCTCGACCTCGCTCTCTTCCTCGAAGCAGATCGCATGAAGAGCCTGGCCATCACCAAAGAGAACCTCGACAACCAGCGTAACGCGGTTCAGGAAGAACGCCGCCTCGGTGTCGATAACCAGGCTTACGGAAAGAGCCAGGAGCGCATGCAGGAGTTGGTCTACGACAACTTCGCTTACAAGCACTCGGTGATCGGTTCGATGGAAGATCTGAGCGCGGCGACCGTCGATGACGTCGCTGAGTTTTTCAAGATGTACTATGCGCCAAACAACGCAGTGCTCGTTCTCGTCGGTGATTTCAAAACTGACGAAGCGCTCGCGAAGATTCGCGCCAACTTCGAAAGCATTCCGCGCCAGCCCACTCCACCAGAGGTTGATATGGCGGAGCCAGCGCAGAAAGCAGAACGACGCGACACTCTTGAAGACGTGCTTGCTCGTGCGCCGCGAGTTGATATTGCTTACAAGGCAGTGCAGGGCAACACGCCTGACTTTTACGCGTTGCAGGTGCTGAGTGCAGTGTTGCAGAGCGGCCAGAGCTCACGTCTCTTCCAGAAGCTGGTCAAAGAAAAAGAGCTCGTTACGAACGTGTTTGGTTTCATGGATGAGAAGCGCGGCACCGGAGCGTTCTACACCAACGCCACTCTTCGTCCGGGTGCGAAAACAGAAGACGTCGAAGCCGCTATGACCGCTATCTACGCAGAGATCGATCGTCTGAAGAAAGAACCGATTGCTGACTGGGAACTCCAGAAAGCAAAGAACACGACTCGACGAAACATCGTCAACAGCTTGCAGAGCTCACTCTCGCGCGCGATTACCATCGGCCAGTACGCGGTCTATTACAACGATCCGGGTCTGATTAATACCCGGCTGGACAAAGTCGCCGCGGTTACGAAAGAAGACGTGCAGCGTGTTGCCAACAAGTATTTTGCTGACACGAACCGCACGGTTGTAGTGACCATGCCGAAGGCGAAGTCAAAGACCATGACCAGCGCGTCGGGACAGTAAAGGAGTCTATAAGCAATGAACATCATAAAGAACAGAAGCAACGTTATCGTCGCACTGATGATGATCGCGATGGCATGGTCGCTGGCGTTGGGCCAGGGCGCGCCGGGCGGTCAGACACCGCAAACAACCAAGGGCGCTGTCATCAAAGGCAAGGCACCCGTCAACAAGGAAATCCTGAAAGTTAAACTTCCTCGCGCTCAGGAAGCCACGCTCCCGAATGGTCTCAGAGTCGTGGTGCTGCCATCGAACAAGGTCCCGACCTTCAACATGCAGATGGTGTTTTTGAGTGGTGGTCTTTCTGACAAGCCTGATTATCGCGGTCTCGCGAGTTTCACGGCCACGCTTTTGCGCGAAGGAACGAAGACGCGTACGAGTAAAGACATCTCAGAACAGTTCGACGCTATCGGAGCGACGCTGGGCGCCAACTCTGGTCTATCGACAATGACCAGCGTGGTCTCCACGAGCGGCCTGATCGAAAACCTGGACCAGACGATGGCCTTGTTTTCAGATGTGATCCGCAACCCGATCTTCCCGCAGGAAGAAGTCGAGAAATATAAAACGCGAACCCTGGCTAACCTTCAGTTCCAACGTTCGAATCCGCAGTTTCTGGCATCGGAACGGTTTAACCGGGCGATCTATGGCACCAGCCATCCGGCCTCGCTCGTATCGCCTCCTGTGGAGTCGATCAAGAAGCTCGGGACCAAAGATCTCGCAGACTTCCACGCGACGTACTACCGTCCAAACAATGCGATCCTCGCCGTTGTCGGCGATGTCACTTTGAAAGACATCATGCCGAGAATCGAGAAAGCATTTGGCGACTGGGCCAAGGGCGATGTTCCGGTGGCGAATATTCCCGCGGCTCCCTCGCAGGGTGAAGCAAAGATTTACCTGATCGATCGTCCAGGCTCCGTGCAGACGGTGATTCAGCTTGGAACGCTTGGCATCGAGCGAACCAGTCCTGATTACTTTGCAGTGCTGATGGCGGACCGTGTTCTTGGTGGTGGCCCATCAGGCAGGCTCTTCCTGAACCTGCGCGAGGACAAGGGCTACACGTACGGTGCGTACAGCAACTTCGGCGGTTCGAAGTTCAAAGGCACCTGGGGCGCGAGTTCCGAGGTGAGGACCGACGTCACTGAAGGCGCGATGAAAGAGTTTATGTACGAGCTCAATCGTCTGCGTGACGAGAAGGTGCCGGCGGAAGAACTAGAGAACGCGAAGCGCGCGATCATCGGCAGCTTTGCGCTTTCACTCGAGCAGCCGCAGTCGTTGTTGCAAAACATCATCACGCAGAAGCTTTACAATCTTCCGGCGGACTACTGGGACACGTACCCGCAGAAGGTTGCAGCGATCACTCCTGAAGACATTCAGCGCGTGGCGCAGAAGTACATCGACCTGGGCCACCTGCAAGTGGTTGCCGTAGGTGATGCGACGAAGGCGCGTGACATCCTGTCGAAGTATGGGAAGGTTGAAGTGTTCGACGCGGAAGGAAAACCCGTCGGGCAGCAGCCACCGTCAGAAAATAGATAAGCCGCGGATACACGCAAATAAACACGGATCAGAAAGTCTTTTTCTGATCCGTGTTTTCTGTGTAAATCCGCGGCTATTGTCTCGTTCCGGTGAAGTTGATCCCCTTTTGGTCCTCGAACAAGCTCGCGAAGGCGCGATCGATAGGAGTGAACGCGTAACCGTCTTTCGAGGGTATGACTCTGTAGCTCTTCTGCGATGGCGCGACGGTGAAGGAGTAGAGACCTTCGTTGTCGGTTGTTGCTGCCATCACCGAACCTGACGGGCTAATCAAGACGACCACGACGTTTGCCAGTCCCACTTTGTTTTCGTCAGAAATTCGTCCGGTGATCTTTATGTTTGAGCGCAGGCGTGACGATGCGCTCTTGAGCGAGTCTTCCGAGATGAGTTGCGACGACTCGGGAGTCGGAGTAGCTGCGGGTGCTGGAGTAGTAGTTGTTTCTTCCGGTTTCGGAGCTTCGACGGGCGCCGGTTCGGGCGTGCTGGAGCTTGCGGGCGCGGCGGTTGTCGTTCCAGTTGCTGCTGCGGTTCCGCTGAGCCTTTCTTCGAGTCCGTCGAGCGAACCATTCACGGTTTTATACAGTTGCTCGATCACGGAGCGTCGAACAGTTTCAACTGGACCAGCGCGATAGCTCCTGATGTAGTAGTTGAGCGCCTGCTCCTTCTGTCCCGATTGTTCGTGCGCGACGCCGAGATGCCAGAGCGCGGTGCGCCACGCGGGAGTTTCTGCCGGAAGAATCTCTGCTGCCTGTTTGAGATGCGAGATGGCTTCCGTGTACTTGTCCTGATTGAACAACGCCCACCCGTGAAGATCTTCCAAACGGCCCTTCAAGATGTTTGCGAGCAGATGCTGCGGAGCGTCGGCGACGTCGGGAACGTTACCGGCGGAAATCGCGCGCGCGCGTAAATCTCTGAACTCGTCAGCCTGCACCGCCATCGTGAGCATTGGCACTTTAACTGCATCGTCCGAAGCCTTCTTCGCTTCCGCAACGAGGTCCAGGACTGTTGAGATGCCCGCGTTGTGTCGAAGCAGACGGCTTGCGGCGTAGACCTGACGAAAAGCACGCATATTGTCGGTTCCCGCTGCGAAGTCCTGCGCTGCTGCAACTGCCGCCGACTCGTTGATCTTCTCTCCATCGGCGGTCGTGATGGCAGTGTTGAAAGCGAGCAGTGCTTTCAGGTTCTTTGCGTTCTCGGGGGTCTCGGCTGCTTTCGGCTGGTAGATGCCTGCGCGTCTTTCGGGAGCGAGCAACTCGAGAAAATCAGGCCCGCTCGCAGGAACGTGTCCGGCGAGATTAGTTCGAATCTCACCGTCTTTTATCGTGAACGACTCTCGAAGAATTTCGACGGCTTCGTCGTAGAGTCCCATCGACGACAACACGCTCGCGAGCTCGTAAGTCAGTGTCGGAAACTTGCCGTACTGTCGCGCGTATCGAAGAGCGCGTTCGGCGTCGAGTGGACGCTGCATCCCGAGAAGCGATCTCGCGAGCGCGATCTGCGCCCACGTGTAACGCGATTCGATCTCAACTGCTTTGCGCGCGAGTTCGACGCCTTTTTCGTGATTGCCGTGCGCTGTCATCCAGTAGGCTGCGCCCGTGAGCAGAGCCAGATTGCGTGGCTCTTCGGCGAGTGTGGTTTCGAGCGCGCTGTTTGCTTCCTCAGTGCGACCAAGCTCGAGCAGTGCGATCACTTTACCCGCGCGTGCCCCGCGGTCTTTCGGATCTGCTGCGAGTTGTTCGTTGTAGAGCGAAAGTGCTTCTTCGGTTTTACCAGTCGCACGATAAAGATCGGCGAGACTGCCGCGCGCCACTTTCGACGACGGATCGAGTTCGAGTGTTTTCTTGTACTCTGCAATCGCTTCGTCGAGTCGCAGCGAAATATGCAGACCTACTGCGAGTGTTCGATGTGCTTCGGCGAGATCGGGAGCGACTTTGACGACGCTTTCCGCAAGCCGCACGGTTTCAGCCGCGCGCTCAATGCCGAGATAAAAGCCAGCCAACGCAAGCAATCGCTTCGGATCGGATCCAAACTTTGTCTCAAGCTGCTGCGCGGCTTTGAACGCTGCCGCACGTTCGCCACGTAAATAGAGATTCATCGGGATCTGCGAAACGACGCCCGCGAACAGTTGATCGGTGATACTCGCATCTGCGGCTTCGATTGCCTTAAAGAAATGGTCAGTGCCGCCTGCGATGTCTCCGGCTTTCAACTTCTGATCGCCGAGTCCGGCGTGTGTGCTGATGAGCAATTCGATCGCGCGCGGCTTGAATTTTGAATTTGGTTTTGTATCGAGAAACTCTCTTAACCTGACGGCGCGCTTGTCCAAAGGCAGCGTGAGCGTGAGTTCCACTTCTTCCTCTTCGTCCGCTTCTTCTTCAGCGATCTCTGCCGGAGTTTTCTTTTTGACTGGAGTTACTTTTGTAGTTGCACTCGCTTTGCGGCGACCAGTGTTTGAAGGCTTCGGCGACTCGGCCGGCTTTGCTTCAACTTTCGGTAACTCAGTTAAGACTGGTTCAGTTTTCGGCGACTCTGAAGGCGTTGGTTCCGCAGCCGGAGTTTCAGTTGGAGTTGGTTCCGTTTGCGGAGTTTCAGCAGGCGGAGTTGCTTCCGGCGATGGTTTCGGCGCATCACGAACAACGCGCGGCCGTGTGCTCTGCTCGTTAGTCGCACTGATGAGAACTGGCTGCGCATCGCCTGCAACTTCAGGACTCGCGGCTGCGACGACTGTACCTTCGAGTTCTGCCGCATTGAACCCAAGCTTCTCAGCCAGAGCATTTACAAAGACGTGAACCCCTCCATCGACAGCGGCAGTGAAACGGCCTTCACTCAATGGTCCCTGCATCCGATAAGTCATCTCGCCCAGAACGCCTTCAGGCAATTGCGCGCGTGCAGTCCGACTTGATTGTGTGAACGACGTTTTCGATCCCGTCGAGATGACGAGCAACAGGCTCTTACTCCGGCTGGTCCTTGAGCCGATGTTCCACTCGTTTGCGAGTTGCTGTGAAAAAGCGGAAATCGCCTGCTCTCCCGTGCTCTCGACCGTGGCCACGTACAGCTCGATCTTGCTCTTTTCTTTCAGCTTCTGAAGCAGGCTTTCGAGGCGGCTCTTAGTCTCAGCGTCTATGACTCCAGCAAAATCGCTTACGTAGGTTGTGGGAGTCGGGAACTTTTGCGATTGCGCGAGTGGGTTTGCACTGAC
>DASTQB010000032.1:0-2714 GCA_035761985.1 Pyrinomonadaceae bacterium | reverse complement strand
CTCCTCGGCCGACCGGACATAAAAATTCGGACTCGCGTAACGAAGGCGGTTCGCGTCGTTGACAGTCTTGCCGGATCCGATGCACAGGAGAACGTCGTGAGCACGCGAGTCATCAGGCATCAGGTAGTGCGCATCGTTGGTTGCGACGAGCGGCACGCCTGTGCGTTTGGAAAGTTCGACCAGCGACTTGCGAATTCGTTTTTGAGGTTCGAGACCGTGCTCCTGGATTTCGAGGAAGTAGTTCCCTTTACCGAGTATCTCTTCAAACTCGATCGCGGCTTTGGCGGCCTCATCACACTTGTCCTGGGCCAGCATCGCCGAAGGCACGCCTGACATGCACGCCGACAGAGCGATCAGGCCTTTGCTGTGTTCTGCCAGCAGCTCTTTGTCGATGCGCGGCTTGTAGTAAAAACCTTCGGTGTACGCCTTCGACGTAAGGCGCACGAGGTTCTGGTAACCCTCGTAATTTCGCGCCAGCAGTATGAGGTGAAAGTTTGCTTTCTCGCCCGGCGCACTCGCCGCCTTCTCTTTGCGGCTGCCGCGTGTGATGTAAGTCTCGCAGCCGATGATCGGATTGACGCCGTGCTTCTTCATCGCATTGTAGAAAGAGATCGCGCCGAAGATGTTTCCATGGTCCGTCATGGCACACGCCGGCATCCCTAATTCTTCAATGCGATTTGAAAGTGGTTTGATTTGTATGGCGCCGTCAAGAAGACTGTAATCAGTATGAAGGTGGAGGTGTACGAATTGTTTATTCTGCATTTTTATTTAGGGGCTTATTCCCACTCGATCGTTGACGGAGGTTTGGAACTGATATCGTAAACAACCCGATTGATTCCACGTATTTCGGAAACGATGCGCGCTGAAACACGCGCTAAGAGATCGTGAGGCAGGCGGGCCCAGTCCGCCGTCATTCCATCGACACTCGTCACTGCACGAATCGCAACCACGCGCTCATACGTTCGCTCGTCGCCCATCACGCCGACCGTCGATACAGGCAGGAGCACCGGAAACGATTGCCAGACTGCGTTGTACAACTCCGCAAGCCGCAGCTCTTCGTCGAGTATTCGATCGGCAGCCTGGACCAGGCGGATCTTCTCCTCGGTCACATCGCCGATAATGCGAACGGCAAGACCGGGACCGGGAAACGGATGTCGCCCGAGAATCTCTTCGGGTACGCCCAACTCTCTTCCGATCAGCCGCACCTCGTCTTTGAACAACTCGCGCAGCGGCTCGATCAGTTTCAAGTTCATCTTTTCCGGCAGTCCGCCCACGTTGTGATGACTCTTGATCACGGCCGATGGTCCACGGACAGACACGGATTCGATCACGTCTGGATAGAGCGTGCCCTGGACCAAATAACCAACGTCTCCGAGTTTGCGTGCTTCTTCTTCAAAGACGTCGATGAAAACTTTCCCGATCCGCTTCCGCTTCTCTTCCGGATCGGTGACGCCCTTCAACGCATCGAGGAACAGATGTCCGGCACGAACTCCTGCGATGTTCAACTTCATGCTCTGCCGCAGAAGCGCAAGTGTCGACTCAAATTCACCTTCACGCAACAGACCATTATCGACAAAGATACACGTCTG
Source organism: Pyrinomonadaceae bacterium (assembly GCA_035761985.1). Lineage (GTDB taxonomy): Bacteria > Acidobacteriota > Blastocatellia > Pyrinomonadales > Pyrinomonadaceae > PSRF01. The sequence goes on along the minus strand of DASTQB010000032.1, from coordinate 1,125 downwards.
ACGATCTCCAACAACCTTGTGAACCAGCGCAGCAGCAACTGTCGAATCAACGCCACCCGAAAGTCCGGAAACTACTCGTCCTTCATCGCCGAGTTGAGCTCGAATGCGTTCGACCTGTTCCTCGATCACCGCTTCGGGCGACCAGTCGCCACGCAAACCACAGACTGAGAAGAGAAAGTTGCGTAACACCTGCGCGCCGAGTGGCGTGTGTGCGACTTCGGGATGAAACTGCACGCCGTAAATGCCGCGCTCCTGATCCTCCATCGCGTTCAAAGCATCGTCCGTGAGCGCGGTTACATGAAAACCAGGAGGCACTTCGGTGACGTGATCTCCGTGGCTCATCCAAACGTCGAGCTCCTGCGGTAAGCCTTCAAACAGGCGGCTGGTCGCATCCAGGATTTTCAATCGCGCGTAGCCAAACTCGCGGTTGGGCGATGCAACCACAGCGCCGCCCAGCTCGCGCGCGAAAACTTGAAACCCGTAACAGATCCCGAGCGTGGGACAGTCGATGGATTCGAGCAGTTGCGGATGCGGCTTCGGCGCGGCGTTGTCGTAAACAGACGAAGGCCCGCCGGAGAAGATCAAACCCTTCGGCGATTTCGCATTGATTGCTTCGATTGACGCGTTGTAAGGAAGGATTTCACAGTAAACGCCGGCTTCTCTAACGCGACGAGCGATGAGCTGCGTGTACTGTGATCCGAAGTCAAGTATTATTACGGTTTCATGATGTAAGCTGGTCATGGATCGGAAAGAATGTTGATTATACTTTTGTAGTATGCGAACTCAAAACCACGGATTAAACCGATTGTTTTTTGATCTGCGCAGATCTGTGAAATCTGTGGCTGTGATCGTTGCGATTTGTGTGGTGCCGGTGTTGGGAGTGAGCGCTGATGCTCTGTTGTCGCAACCGTTGACCGTGCGATGGCGGTATCAGTCGGATGTCACTCTGAATCTAACTCCGGCGTTCGATAAAGAACGCATCTACTTACCACTCGCAGGCGGAACGATCGTCGCGCTCAAAGCAACAAACGGCCAGCTCTACTGGCGTTCCGAAATGGGTGGTGAACTCTCCGCATCGCCCGTCGCAGATGAAAGCGCTATTTACGTTGCGTCGGAAACAGTTGG
>DASTQB010000031.1:0-12053 GCA_035761985.1 Pyrinomonadaceae bacterium | reverse complement strand
TGATCAATCCGTATTTTCCGGAGAACCTTCACCAGTTGTGGGAACACATCACGATCAAACTCACTCCGTCGGGGTTCAACACGAGAGTGGGCTGGGAATGGTATCCGTACGATTCCTGGGAGTTTATCGGGAACACCGCCGTCGCATGCATCGCAATGCTGGTGGGTTACATCGCGTTCGAACCTTCTGAACGCAGACGAGCGCAGTATCCGATCTTCTTCCTGATGCTCTCGACCGCGCTCATGATCATGACGGCGCGCTGGAAAAGGATCGCCGAATACTGGCCGCCGATTGCGATTCTGTTTGCCGGGTTTTCGCTTAAACCGTGGCTCGAAGGTTATCGCCCGTACCTGACACGCCTGCCTGCGCACGTGCTTGAAGAGCTGAAGCCGTTTCTCGATCGTGAAGGCGTTCCACCGCGGGCCGAGGATGAGCGGGGCTGGCGCGACATCGTCAGGACAGCGGCAGTTGCGGCGGTGGCGCTAGTGCTGAGCGTTTTTCTGTTTTTCAACCTGCGTTCAGTGGTGAAGGAGATCGGCGAGAGTTCGCCGCACGATCGCTACAGCGCGGGCCTTGCGTGGCTGCGTACCAACGTGCCTCCAGGACAGATGGTTTTCAACACAGATTGGGACGACTTTCCACGTCTCATCTATTACGATCCAACTCACAATTACGTGTCGGGGCTCGATCCCAGCTACTTGTTTGATAAGGATCCGAACCTCTCGAGGCTTTACGATCGCATCACACTCGGGCAAGAAGAGAATTCGGGGCCACTAATTCGCGAGAAGTTCGGAGCGCGTTACATTTTTTCTGACAACCAGCATCACGACTTCTTCGATCATGCGCGAGCGACGGGCTGGTTTGACATTGTTTACGAGGATCGAGATTGCACGATCATGTATATTCGGGATGAGAAGGTTCAGGAGACGTTGGAACCCGTGCCGTGATGGACGGTTTTGTTATAGGTCCTATAGGACCTATACGACCGCTAGGACCTATGAAAGCTACCAAGATCCAGATCGCGCTCGTGCTGCTCGCGGTGCTCACGGCTGCGTGCGGCGGCTCTTCGGGCACGTCGAACGTCGCGTCGCCTGGAGCTTCAGCGCCTTCGCCAGCGCCGCAAGCATCGCCGCTCACGGGTTTCGAAAAAGATCTGAAATACATCAAGGACGGGCAATTCACTTACGTCTGGGTTTTCTCGCGCAAGGACGGAAAGCCGCTCGATAAAGACGATAGTGCGTTTCTCCGCGTGAACGCGCCGCAGGTTGTCGATTGGGTTGTTACAGATGGCGGGAAAAAGGTGATCGCGGGTACAAACTTCAATCTCGAAGAGGGAAATCTGGACGTATTGCGGAAGCGTTTTGTTGCGGAAGACTACACGAGTAAATAGCCGCGGATTTTCACGGATGAACGCGGATTACGACTTTACCAAACTGGGCACGATCTTCAATCACTTCATGCGCCTGGCGGGCCTCACTAAGCGGTAACACGCGATCGACAATGCCGCGGATCTTCCCGGCAGCGACAAACTTCATCGCCTCCAGCAACTCACCTTTTGATCCCATAAAAGAGCCGAGGAGTGTTAGATGACGATAAAACACCTGCCGCAGATCCGTGCGTGCATCGAACCCGCTCGTAGCGCCGCACGTCACTAAGCGACCGTTATTTTTCAGGGCGCTGATTGAGCCGGGCCACGTCGCTGCGCCTGTGTGCTCTACTACAACGTCCACGCCCTTGCGGCCAGTCAGTCGCCTGACTTCTTTGGGCCAATCGGCGTTCGTGTAGTTGATCGTCTCGTCAGCACCCAGGTCACGTGCTTTGGCGAGCTTGTCGTCGGAACTCGCCGTCGTAATCACTCGCGCACCACGCAGTTTTGCAATCTGGATCGCTATGGAACCCACGCCGCTCCCAGCCGCATGGACCAGCACGTCTTCACCCGGTTGCACGTTGGCTCGCGTCACGAGCATGTGCCACGCAGTTACAGTCACTAACGGCAAGGCCGCCGCTTCTTCCCAGCTCAATGCCGCCGGCTTGGGAATGATGTTCACGCGCGGAACCGCAACCAGCTCTGCATAACCACCATCGCGACGGTATCCGATCATGTCGTACTCACGACACAGATTGTCCTGCCCGCTCAAACACGCTTCGCAGTGTCCACACGAAACACCCGGTTGGACCATCACCTCATCGCCCGGTTTGACCCACGTGACGAGCTCTCCAACTTCACGAACAACGCCTGCGATGTCGTTTCCGAGGATGTGAGGAAGCGGAATCTCGATACCCGGCATTCCGTTGCGCACGAAGATATCGAGATGGTTGAGCGCGCACGCTTTCACCTCGACGAGCACCTCGTTCGCGCGAAGCACGGGCTCGGGCACGTCCGTGTACTCCAGCACTTCCGGACCGCCATGCTGTCGGAAAATGGCGGCCTTCATTACTTTGTGGCTTGTTCGCGCGCGTGGTAGGACGAACGCGTGAGCGGGCTCGATTCGACGTGATGAAATCCGAGCGTCATACCGATCTCGCGCCACTTCGCGAATTCCTCAGGCGTGACGTAGCGCTCAACTGGCAGACGGCGCGCGTGTGGTTGCAGGTACTGGCCGATCGTCATGATGTCGCACGAAACCGAGCGCAGGTCGTGCATCAGCTCCACAACTTCGTCAAACGTCTCGCCAAGACCAACCATGATCCCGCTCTTCGTCAACATCCCGCGTCCTTCGCGATCGCGCCTCATGGCCGCGCGTTGCAACAACGTCAACGACTGCTGGTAAACGGCATCGGGCCTTACGCGTCGATACAGCCGCGCGATGGTTTCAGTGTTGTGATTAAGCACGTCAGGCTGCGCGTCGAGCACGGTGTTGAGCGCGGCTTCGTCGCCGTTGAAGTCGGGAATCAGGACCTCAATCTTGCAGTCGGGGTTCATCGCGCGCACTTGTCGAATCGTTTCGGCCCAGTGTGCTGCACCGCCGTCGGGAAGATCGTCACGATTTACTGACGTGATCACGGCGTGAGCAAGGTTTAAGTGATTAACGGCTTCCGCGACGTGACGCGGCTCCTGCGCGTCGAGTTCGCCCGGCTGGCCTTTGCCAACCGCGCAGAATCCACAATGACGCGTGCAGATATCGCCGCCGAGCATGAACGTTGCGGTGCGATCCGACCAGCACTCGAAAATGTTCGGACAACGGGCTTCCTGGCAGACGGTGTGCAGGTTGAGACCTTCGATCAACTGCAACACCTGGTTCTGGTTTGTCGGGTCGCCCAGGCGGATGCGGAGCCATTCAGGCTTGGGCTGACGGATCTTCTGATTGTTACTGATTACACGGAGTTCGCGGGCCAATTGATTACCTCTGTCGAGATTGTGCCTTAAAGGAGTTCGCGTAGCAATTCGGGGTCGATGTTGCCGCCGGAAAGCACGACGCCCACGCGCTTTACGTCCGCAGGCAGCCGGTGAAACATCACAGCCGCGGCTGCGGTCGCGCCGGAGGTTTCAACCAGCATCTTCATGCGAAACAGAAAAAACTTCAGTGTCGCGACGATCTCGTCGTCGGTGACCGTCAGGACGTCGTCGGCGAGTTGCTGCAGGATCGGAAAGGTGAGTTTCCCGGGGATTTGAACGCGCAGCCCGTCGGCGATCGTGGGCGGCGGCGGGATCGTGACGCGCTCGCCTTTCAGGAACGACTGGCGTGTGTCGTCGGCGGTCGCTGGTTCAACCGGGAAGCAACGGACGTTCGGGTTTATTGCCTTTGCCGCGGCGGCCACACCTGCGAAGAGCCCGCCGCCGCTGCAGGGCGTAAGCACACAATGTAGATCCGGCACATCTTCAAACAACTCGAGACCGCACGTGCCCTGTCCCGCGAGTATAAAGTAGTCGTCGTACGGCGGGACCATCACGAGTTTTTCGCGCTCGGCGAGATCCAGTGCAAACTTCTCGCGGTCCTGCTTCTGGCGATCGTAGAAAACGACTTCCGCGCCGTAGCCGCGCGTTGCTGTTACCTTGGCTGCGGGCGCGTCATCGGGCATTGCAACGAGCACACGAACGCCTGCTTCACGGCCGGCGAGCGCGACCGCTTGCGCGTGGTTACCGGAGGAGAAAGCAACGATGCCCTGCTGCTTCTCAGCAGGGGTAAGCGACTGGATCTTGTTAGTCGCGCCGCGAATTTTGAATGCGCCTGCGCGCTGGAAGTTTTCGCATTTGAAGAAGACCTCTTTGCCCGCAGCTTCGTTGAACTGCCGTGATGTGACGACTGGCGTGCGATGTATGCGGCCGGCAATTCGTTCCTGTGCCGCGCGGATTGTTTCGATGTTAAGCATATTAGCCACAGATCATCGCGGGTTGACGCTGATATTCAAAAACTTCGCTGAAGTGGTCCACAATTCGATCTTCGACTTCGCTCAGCGCAACCTCACGGCCGAGCAGTTCTTCCATCGAAGTTACAGCCTCGCCGTCGCAGGCGATGATCAGGTTGAAGTAACTGAGATCGGTATTTACGTTGAGCGCAAACCCGTGCGTCGTGACCCAGCGCGCGATGTGTACGCCGATGGCTGCGACCTTCCCTCGCCTGGTATGAACGCCAGTCAAACCTTCAAGGCGAAACGCGTCGATACCGAAGTCTGACATGGTCCGGATCAAGACTTCTTCAAGATCGCGCACGTAACGGTGAACGTCTTGACGATCGGGACTGAGGTTGACGATCGGATAACCAACCACCTGGCCCAAGCCGTGGTAAGTGACTTTTCCGCCGCGGTTGGTCTCAAAGAGCGTGACGTTGTGTCGTTTTAGTTGTTCCTGATCGAGCAGGATTGCCGACGCGTCGCCGCGACGACCGATAGTCAGCGTGTGCGGATGCTCCAGCAGCAGTAGCGTGTCAGGCTGGGCGCCGGTTTTGACGGCCAGCTCCGCTTGTTTCTGAATCGTGAGAGCAGATTCATAATCGACGAGGCCCAAACGTTGGACCAAAAGCTTTCTTTCTTTCATGATGCAACCAGATGGCGGTCTTTCGGCGTCATTCTAGCAGCCGCGTCAGTCTTTGGTACAATTGGCCCCAAGACAAGCCGAGAACAGTTGCAGAGGAGAAACATTTTGAAACGTATCGCTATCACTCTATTAACCGCAGTTCTTTTAGCTCCCTCAACTTCACTCGGACAAACTCGCAGGCGATCGACTCCCAGACAGCCAACTCAGGCGCAGTCGCAGGCACGCGTGGCGCAGGTGCGGACTGCCGGCGCGACGAAAGTGGCGGAACAGATCAAGCACCTGACGCGGTTTATTTACCTGCTGGGCAGCGTTACGAGCGGGATTGCAGCCGCGGACGAGGCTGCGCGACGCAATGAAGGCAACCCGGCGCTTGTGCAGGAGAGCAGAGCGAAAGTGAAAGCGAGCATCGCGGGGTTTCGCGACACGCTTGATCGGCTTGAGATTGAGTTTCGCACGACGCCCGAGCTTCAGCCGTATTACATCAAGCTCGCCGGTGTTGCTGCAGGCGCAGCGACTGCGGAGCAGGAGGCGGCGGCTAATCGTTTCGATGCGTCGGGGAGACAGTTGCTGAATGTGGTCGGGCGATTGGCGGATGTGCTCGTGGTGATGAGGCAATAGGAAATATTTAGCCGCGGATGAACGCTGATTTGCGCAAATCTGCGTTCATCCGCGGCTACTTATAAGGTCCTATTGCTGCTTCTTGGGATAGTAGCCCTGTCGGGCGCGGACGCGCACGTCGTTCCGCGCGGGAACCGCGACCTGGATGCGCCTGAATTGACCCGGTGGAGCGTCAGCACTCGCGTAGTATTGCAGCAAGTATTGTCCACGCAGCTCTGCCGCTACCTGCCGAAACACCTTGTCGAGTTCCTGGTCCGACTCAGGCACAAACGCAGTGCCTCCGGTGATCTCCGCGATCGCTTCCATTCCCTTTTCAGCACGCATACTGATCTGGTTCAAACGCACTGATGGACCACCGGGATTTACCGAGTAGAAGATCACGTCAGCCTGTTGCACTGCTTTTTGAACTTCAGTCACCGCTCGCTGATGCCGCTGCTGTAAACCTGTACGCGTCCCGGCAGCAGTCGTCTGTCCATTCTGGACCGCGCGCGCTTCCGCAATTGACAACTCACGGATCAGATTGCTGAAGTTGTCATCACCATCCGACAAGACAACGATCACGCGCCGGAAATTGCTCGGCGCGTTATCCGCGAGGTATTTCGCCGCTGCGGCAACAGTGTCGTAAAACGCCGTCGGCACGGGCTTCGTCGCCGCAGGAATCGAGAGCATCTTGGTCGCCGAAGTTTCAGCGGTAGCGAGTGGCTGGATCATCGTGGGCTCGTCAGTAATCGTAAAGATCGCAGCCCTGTCCGCCGGCTTCATCACGAGCTTGAGAAACGCCGCCGCTGCATTTTGCTGAGACGCAAAGAAACCTTTTTGACTGACGCTGCTCGACACGTCAAACAACAACGCAATCGCCAGCGGCACTTGCTCCGGATCCCCAATTCCCGAAATCTCCTGCTGCTTGCCCTCTTCCATCAAACGGAAATCGGCAACCTGAAGCCCCTGGACCGCCTGGCCCGACTGGTCCGTCACTGAAACCGGGACCATCACGAGATTTGAAGTGGTCTTAATAACGTCGAGCACTTCCTGCTCGGGCGGCTTCGGTGTCGGCGTTGGCTTCGCTTTCCAGGGCGCAGGCGGAGGCGGCAAGTCGTTGACAGTTTGCCCCTGCGTGGCTGGTACAGACAGAAAAAGGGCCAGCACTCCCAACAGGAATGCCGGCCGCAAAAGTTTTTCTCTAACCCCCAAAATCATCATGGCACCCTCGAGTCTTTGTATCATGCCGCCAATGAGCTGGCCTGCATGTCAAATCCTATCCTACCGCTTTCCTGACGGCATGATCCACGACTCTTTGGTGCCACGTTACGTCCGCGGAGTTGCACTCGCAATTAAATCCGCGAAGACTTGGTTAATTCTGCGTGCCCGAACCCGAGGTTCCCGGGTTCATCGTCGGTGCAGGTGACGTGAGTCCCTTGTTCACCAACAACTTGATTTCAACACGACGATTCTGCGCACGACCTTCGCGCGTTTCATTCTCGCCAACCGGGTTCAGTTCACCGTAGCCATACGGCGTCACGATCCGGCGGAGCGGAATGTTGTGGTTCTCGACGAGGTAACGAATAACCGCGTCGGCACGACGCTGGCTCAGCGCACGATTGCGAGCAATGCTTCCGGTTGCGTCAGCATAACCCGAAATTTCAAGCACGTAGCCTTTCGCATTCAGGGCCTTGCTGGCGATGTCGTCGAGAGTCGTCTTCGACTCCGGTGACAACGTTGCACTACCAGAACGGAAGTTCACGGCAGCCTGCTCTTGCGGTGTGTAGTCGTCGAGAGCCGAGATGCGCTCGTTGGTTGCGGTCACACCGGCAACGGCTGCGTCAGCAGTCGCCTGTGCGGCTTTCGCACCACCGCGAGCGGCGTTCGAAACAGCAGCGAGCTCTTCCAACTGGCCCGACAGGCGCTGCGCATTCGCTTCGACCTGGCTGAGCTTGTTCTCGGTGTCGCTGGCTCTCTCTTCGAGCGGCGCGGCGCGTGATTCAATCGCGCGTGCAACGTTCAGATCGTCCGAATCAAACCGGACCTTCTCAGCGAGCAGTTCACCTGTAGCATTGCCACGTCCTTCAACTTCCAGGTTCAGGCCGCGAAGAATGCTGGTCTGTGCGTAGTTAGTGCCACTGCGCAGGAACCCACCTTTAGTCTTTACGCTGGTCCTATCGTCCAAACGCACAACCGTATCCACGCCATTCATGTCACGGACCGTGAACGTATCCGCATCACGCCGGGTGACAACGCCTTTGAGCTTCATTTTTTGGCCGCTGGCAACTGTGCGCGAACCAGCCGGGTTGGTCGTATCCTGGGCCAGGATTGGGGAGGCTGAGAAGACTAACAGGCAGGTAGTAAGCACTGCCGGGGCAAACATTTTATGTTTAGTGAATACCATCGATTTATCTCCTTGAAACTTAGTAGAAAGTTAACGCGCTCTTTGAACGCGCGTCTTCTTATCCCTCATCATGGCGAGTCAGTTCCGCTCGCCTCCCGCTCGTCAAATTTTGCGGATGACATCTCTTAGAACTTCAACGAGAGTAAGTCAATAGCCTCCGCTATTCTTCATCGAATCACCACTTTATCGCAATAAGAAACCGCGGATCTTCAAAGATTTTTTCACGGATCAAATGCAGATCCGTGTTCGTCCGTGATAAATCCGCGGTATCTTAAACCGAGAAATCGCCTGATTCCAGTTGTTCTTTCATGAACGCAAGGAAGCGTTCTGCATCCGAGCCGTCGATCACGCGATGGTCGAAGCTGAGCGCGAAATAGGCCATCCAGCGGATGCCGATAAAGTCGTCGCCATCCTCAGTGGTGAGTACCTTGGCCCGTTTCTCGATCTTTCCGACGCCGAGTATTGCCAGTTGCGGTTGATTGATGATCGGCGTGCCGAAAAGGCCGCCGAACACGCCTGGATTTGTGATTGTGAACGTTCCACCCGTAACTTCGTCGGGCTTGAGCTGCTTCGTGCGTGCCCGATCTGCAAGATCATTTGCAGCGCGGGCCAACCCGGAAATGCTCAAGTCGTCAGCACGTTTGATCACGGGAACGATCAAGCCCCAGTCGAGCGCGACGGCCATGCCAAGATTGATGTCCTGTTTGTAAATAATCTGATCGCCGTTGACCTGCGCGTTAAAAATCGGAAACTTCCGCAACGCCTTGTTAACAGCTTCGAAAATAAACGGCATGAACGTGAGCTTCGTGCCCGTGCGCTGGTAGAACGCATCGCGGTTCTTATCTCGCAGTCGAGCGACGCGCGTCATGTCGATCTCGTAAACGGTCGTGACGTGGGCCGACGTACGCCGCGATAGGACCATGTGCTCGGCGATCTTCTTCCGCATCACGCTCATCTGCTCGACGCGATCGCCCAGTTGTGGTTTTGGCGGCGGTGGAGCAACCGGCTCCTGCATCTGCGGCGCGGGTTGAACTCGCGGCGCCTCCGCTGGTTGAGGCACTGCGGGCTGAGGTGCTGCCGGTGCTGGTGCTCCCGATTCGATGTAACTCAGTATGTCGTTCTTGGTGACGCGTCCACTTAGACCAGTGCCTTCGAGTTTGGAAATGTCTACGCCGTGCTCTTGAGCGATCTTGCGTACGAGAGGACTCGACTTCGTGCGGCGCAGTTCTTCGACGCTCGGCGTGGTCCCATCCTGTTTTGCTTCCGCAGCCGGAGGTGGCGGCGCCGGTCTCGTTTCCATCGCTGGCGGTGCGGGCGCAGCTGGTGGTGCCGGAGCTGGCGGCGGTGGTGCAGGCTTGGCTTCCTGGACCGGTGGCGGTGGTGGCGCTGGCGCAGGCGGTGGCGGAGCAGTTTCAACTTTCGCCGGTGTCTCAGCAGTGGTCGCTGACGCTGCCGCTGACCCTCCGGCCGGCGCTGCCCCTGCTTGATCTCCGTCGAGCACGGCCACAACGGTATTGACCTCGACCGTGTCACCTTCCTTGTACCTGACTTCGGTTAACGTTCCCGCTGCCGGCGACGGAATCTCGGCATCAACTTTATCGGTTGAGATCTCAAACAACGGTTCATCCCGATCGACACGCTCGCCGACCTTCTTCAACCACTTCGTTATCGTTCCCTCCGCGATGGACTCACCCATCTGCGGCATCACCACTTCAGTGCTCATCTCGACTCCAGACTTTTTGCCGCGGCTTTCCGTGGCGCTTAGTATGCTGCTAATTTGCGGGCCGCATCGACCACGTCTTTCACTTGCGGCAGATAGTAATCTTCCAAGGGCGGCGAATACGGTACCGGCGTATCGATGGAACCGATACGGACGACCGGCGCGTCGAGCCATTCAAAAGCTTCTTCCGCCAGCATCGCTGCGATCTCACCACCGATGCCTCCGGTGCGCGATGCCTCGTGCAACACGATCGCCTTGCTCGTCTTTTTCACACTCGCGAGTATCGACTGTTTATCGAGTGGCGCGAGCGTTCGCAGGTCGATTACTTCGATGTCCAGACCTTCCTTTTCGAGCTCTTCGGCGGCGTCGAGTGCCGTCAGGACCATCGCTCCGAAGGTCAGGATTGTGAGATCGCGTCCCGCACGGGCCACGCGCGCCTTTCCGATCTCGACGATGTAATCGTCTGAAGGTAACTCTTCGCGCAGACGCGGCAAGCGATAGAGTTTTTTGTGCTCGAAGTAGAGCACGGGATCAGGATCGCGAATCGCTGCTTTGATCAAACCTTTCGCATCGTACGCTGTCGATGGTTCGACGATCTTGAGTCCCGCTGTGTTCAGGAAGAACGACTCGGCGTTCAGCGAGTGAAACGGTCCCGATCGCACGCCTGATCCACATGGACCACGAAAGACCGCGGGTATTCCCGCGCCCCATCGATAACGACACTTGGCAGCGTAGTTGGTCAGCAGATCGAAACCTGCGGAGATGAAGTCGATAAACTGAAACTCCGCAACCGGACGCATACCCATCAAAGCTGCGCCACACGCCGCGCCGACGATCGCGCCTTCGGAGATCGGCGTATCGATCACACGCTCTTTGCCAAACTGATCGATCAGACCATCGGTGACCTTGAACGCGCCGCCGTAAACGCCGACGTCCTCGCCGATCACAAAAACGGTCGGGTCACGTTCCATCTCTTCCCAGATTCCCTGGCGAATCGCTTCGACCATCGTGGCCTGTCCGCCACGTTCCGGCCGGGCTGATCTGTGTTCTTTTTTAACGGCAGTTGACATCGTTAGATACTCACGCGACTCGTTTAAGTTTTTTGATATCGTCAGGATTTACGAGCAGTCTTTCTCCTTTGGGATCTATGAACGCATCCAGTCCTTCCAGTGCGTACGCTCCTAACAAGACTTCCGATGTGTTCGGTAAGACGATCGCCAAAATGATCGTGGCGCGATTCTGAAAGCGGATCTGTACTGGTCCAACGACGTCCACTTCCAATTCCGTCTCGTCGGCGAGGGTGACAGTTCGCCGATCAAGCACCGGCAAGTTAAGCCTCTTTCGGACGTCTTCGGTAAGAACGAGGTCCCATGCGCCACTATCGACAAGCGCCCTGGTGGTCACTCTTCTCATTTCATGCTCCGGTAAGGCGCCACGACGGTTGAACGCCAGATCGTCTCCATTTGTCAGCTCAATCTCTGCGTAGACATATCCCATTCCATTTTCTCCGGTAAGTGAGGTACCGTTGGTACGTCGGTATTTGTAGTTTGCAGGTCTGAGTGTCATTTACCCCTCCAACACCTTTGGTCTGAACGCCGGCGGCACGACGCTGTTATCGAAAACTCCGTATGCCGCCTGCTCGGCTTCGGGCATGGGTGAAGACTCTGCCCAGGCGCAATCTTCGTCGATCTCGCGGTGAACGTCAGCCACAATCTCTTCGAGCTGTTCTTTAGTCGCCAGATTACATTCCGAGAGGTATCGTTCATAACGATCGATCGGATCGTTGTTCTTCTCCCACCATTCAATCTCGCCTTCGGCAACGTAACGCTGATCGTCGTGTTCGGCGTGCCCCTTGCGACGATACGTCTTTGCTTCAATCAACACTGCGCCGCCACCGCCACGCGCGTAGTCAGCCGCCTGCTTCATCACTTCGTAACAGGCAACGACGTCGTTGCCGTCGACGATGTGCCCGGGAATACCGTAGCCCGCGGCCTTTTCAGCGAGATCTTTAACGGCGGTTTGCAGGCTCGTTGGAGTTGAATAAGCGTAGTGGTTGTATTCGGCGACTACGATCAACGGCAGTTTTTGTACGGCGGCGAAGTTGAGTCCTTCATGAAACGCGCCCGTGCTCATGCCTCCGTCACCGATATAAGCGACGGCAACGAAGTTCTTCTTTTGCATGCGCGCGCCGAGCAATACTCCGGTCATTACCGGGATCATGTCGCCCAGATGAGAGATTGGACCAATAAAGCCTTTCTCCATGTCCCCGAAATGGATGTTGAGATCTCGCCCGCCCGATGGTCCCCACGCCTTTGCCATGTACTGTGCGAAGATGTCGCGCGGCCGAATGCCTTTAA
>DASTQB010000030.1:0-15122 GCA_035761985.1 Pyrinomonadaceae bacterium | reverse complement strand
GCGGTTTATAGCGGTAGTCGAAGGCGCGCCTCGCATCCTCTCAACTGTTGCCGGTTCTCGAGTGTCAGTGTGCCGCCGTGCGCCTCCGCGATCTGCCGAGACAGCACGAGCCCGATCCCGGATCCTTCGGCTTTAGTCGTGAAAAACGGCACGAACAGGTTCGCAGTGCTCGCGAGTCCTGGTCCTTCGTCACGAATCCACACTTCCACCTGACCGTTCTTCTGTTGCCACCCAACTTCAACACACCCGCGCGTCTCCATGGACGCATCCACTGCATTGCGAACGAGGTTGATCAGCAACTGTTCGAGCTGAACGTCGTCGCCCTGGATCACCACTTCAGGACCGGAAATCACTTTCACGGGCAACCGAGTCTCCAGACTCGCAACGCGCGACACGAGTGTGCCGATCTTCAATGGTTCGAGCCGCGGTGGTGGGAGTCGTGCCAGCTTCGAATAGGATTCGACGAAACGCGCGAGTGAATCGGCGCGTGACGAGATGACTTTCAGACCGCGCTGCATGTCTTCGCGCCAGTCTGCGGGCTCTGGTTCCCTGCCGATCAGATCGGCCAGGCTGCCTGCAACCGATTTGATCGGCGCGAGGGAGTTGTTGAGCTCGTGACCCAGCACGCGCAACAGGCGTTGCCACGCGGTGCGTTCTTCTTCGCGCAGCGTTTGACTGAGGTCCGTGAGCACAAGCAACTGATGTTGCGCGCCGCCTTCGCGAAAAGTGCTGCGCCGGATGTCCCAGCGTCCGACGCCTCCCGGAAAAACCATCTGCATCGTTGTTGGACCACCGCCCATCGGTCGATTCAAACACTGCGACAGTCCAAGCTCGTCACTCGTGCGTCCTAACAAACGCGCCGATGGTTGCGCGAGAAGTTTCTCGCCGGCACGGTTGACGAGTTGCAAACGCTGATCGCCGTCGAAGGCAAACACCGCGACGTCGATCTCGGCCATGACTGTGCGCAACAGTGCAGTCGCTTCCATCGCGCCGAGACGTTGTTCGCGCAACGTTTGGCCCAGGTCGTTGACTTCGAGCATGACCTCGCCGAGTGCGTCGCCCGACAACGCGCGGCGGCCACGAATGGAATAGTCGCCTTCGCGAATGGCCGCGAGAATGTTTGAGAGTGTTTGGAGGGGCCGGACGATGCGCGTCTTGAGGTTGAACGCGACACCGAGCCACAGCAGTACGAGCAGCAGATCAACGGTCCACTGCACTTGGGCGGAATAGCCGTCGAGCCAGAGCAGTAGTGCTGAGAGAGCGACGGCGGGAAACCCCGCGGCGAGTGCGAGCAGGGTGATGCGCCTTTCGAACTTCAGGCGGCCGCCGCGTTGCAGTTCTGGATCGAGGGGAGAGTATGACAGCGGCTGTTTTGGTGGCGGCTTAACCGGCGTAGTCACAGCCACAGATTACACAGATTGACACAAATCAGAAAGCCTGACCTGTGTTTATCCGTGTAATCTGTGGCTAAGATCCTAAGCCGTACTTCTGCAACCGTCGATACAACGCGCTACGACTGAGGCCGAGTGCTTCGGCGGCACGGTTTGCATTGCCCTCGAAACGCGCGAGCGCCTTCTTGATCAACAGCCGCTCCGCATCCTCGAGGCTCATCTCTTCGAGCCGTGCCGACAAACGCGCATCGGGCGTCGACTCGAGCGCAAGATCAAATGCCGTCACCATGCTTCCGGGGCTCATCAACACTGCCCGCTCGATCACGTGATCGAGTTCGCGCACGTTCCCCGGCCACAAATGATGCCGCAACGCTTCGAGTGCTTCCGGCGTGAAGCCCATGATCGGACGCCGGTAATGCTCGCGATGCACTTTCAAAAAGTGCTCGGCAAGGATCGGAATGTCTTCGAGTCGATCGCGCAACGGCGGCAGACGAATCTCCACTGTGTTCAGCCGGAACAGCAGGTCCTGCCGAAAACGCCCCTGTGCCACCTCGGCATGCAGATCCGCATTCGTTGCCGACAACAACCGCACGTTTACCTTCTGCGTCTTCGACGATCCGACGCGCTCAAACTCACCCGTCTCCAGTACGCGCAACAACTTCGCCTGAAGATTCAACGGCACGTTTCCAATCTCGTCGAGAAACAACGTGCCGCCGTCTGCGAGCTCAAAACGTCCGACACGATCGCTCTTCGCGTCAGTAAACGCACCACGCACGTGGCCAAACAGTTCGCTCTCGAACACACCTTCGGCAAGCGCGCCCGCGTTGAGTGAAATCAGCGGCTTCGAGCGACGCGACGAGATCGAGTGAAGCACACGTGTAATCACTTCCTTGCCCGTGCCATTCTCGCCTGTGATGAGCACGTTGGCATCCGCAGGACCGATGCGCTCGACGAGATTCAGCACCGCCTTCATCGCCGGCGACTGCGAGACGATCTGCGGAATGTCGTTCGACGAATCGGAAACACTGTCGCGCAGCGCAATGTTTTCAGCTTCGAGGCGGCGCCCGCGCCGCAACGCTTCGCCGAGTTCAACCTGCGTGCGCAACACGGCGAGCAGACGTGCGTTGTCCCAGGGTTTTTGTATGAAGTCTCGCGCGCCGCGACGCATTGCTTCGACTGCGAGATCAACGCTGCCCCACGCCGTCATGACGACAACGGGCAACGTCGGATCAGCGGTGCGGATGCGGGAGAGCAGATCGAGGCCTTCACTGCCGGAAGTCGTATCGCGCGCGTAGTTCAGGTCGATCAGCACAACGTCGAACTCGTGCGTTTCGAGCATCCTGAGCACACCTTCGGGCGACGACGCGCTTTCGATTTGAAAGCGCTCGCCCTTGAGCAGAAGGCTCAGGGCCGCGAGGACATCGGCTTGATCGTCAGCGATTAAAATGCGGGGCATAGGATCGGGATTTTGCCACGGATTGCACAGATTATCACGGATAGATCCGTGATAATCTGTGCATCCGTGCAATCCGTGCAATCCGCGGCTTTACTCGTAGCGCAACGAAATCGTTGGCTCGACCTTCGTGGCCCTGCGACCGGGAAGATAACACGCCAGCAGCGCCACCGTGATCAGCAAAGCCGAAATACCAGCAAACGTCGGCACATCAGTCGGCTCAACGCCGAACAGCATCGTCTCCATCAGCCGCGTCAGTCCAAACGCGCTTACCAGACCGATAACCACGCCGATGATCGCCAGTTTCATACCATCGCCGAGGATCATCTTGAACACGTCGAGCGGCCGCGCGCCGATGGCCATGCGGATGCCGATCTCGTGCGTGCGTTGCGTGACTGAATACGACATCACGCCGTAAATTCCGACGATCGCCAGCACAAGTGCGATGCCTGCAAACAGACTCAGCAACGTCAGATTCAAACGCTCACCCTGGACCGATTCAGCGCGAATGTCGTCCATCGTGCGCGGATTGTAGATCGGCTGGTCCGGATCGATCGTCTTCACTGCCTCGCGCACCGAAGAGATCAACTGGTTCGGATCCGACGAGCCTTTGATAAGTACGGTCATACCACCCGACGGGGTCTGATTGAATGCAAAGTAAGCCTGCACGCGGTCGCTGTTCTGATTCAGACTCTCCATCTTCACACGACCAACAACACCGATCACTTCGACTGTCGGAGCGTCGGGAGCCGTTCCCAACTTAACGCGCCTGCCGACTGGATCTTCGTTGGGCCAATGCCGTTTCGCAAACTCTTCGTCGATAACGATCACGGTCCTGCCGGCTGCCAATCGACGGTTCTCGGTCAACTGGCTCAGATCGCGACCGGCCAGATGTGATCGATCGTCACGATCGTTGAACACGCGCCCGCGCAACACAGGAATGTTCATCGCGCGGAAGTAATCGGGCGTCACCAGGCACACTTCCATCAGCGGAATTCGATCTCGTTCCGGCGGCGGTTGGCCGTCGATGGAAAATGAAGTCTGCCAGCCGTTGTTGCCAAGCGGCAGACCTGACGCCGCCGCAGTAGATTCAACACCCGGCAGTGCACGAATGTTCTCGAGCAGACGATGATAGAAAGACGCGCGTTGTTCCTCTGTCGAATACTTCCTCTGCGGCAGTGAAACGCTGAAACTCGTCAGGTGTTCGTAATTGAAACCGGGATTGACTTTCTGTAACAGGTAAAAACTTCGGATCATCAAACCCGCGCCAATTAAAAGCACGAGCGTAGTCGCAACTTCAACCACAACGAGCGAACTGCGTAACCAGTGACGGCCGGCAGTGCCGCGTCCGGTCTCTTTCAGCGTTTCGTGTACGTCCACTCTCCCGGCCTGAATCGCTGGAATCAAACCAAAGAGAATGCCCGTGAGAAACGAGACGCCAATGGTGAACGCGAGCACGACCCAACTGATCCCGATCTCACGCGAGCGCGGAATCGCGTCCGGACTCACGTACAGGATCAGATCGATGCCGAAACGTGCGAGAGCGAGCCCGAGCCCGCCGCCGATCAGTGATAACAAAACACTCTCAGTAAGTAACTGGCGAACGACGCGCCAGCGGCTCGCACCGACAGCGGTACGAATCGCCATCTCTTTGCGTCGCGCAGTCGCACGTGCGAGCAGAAGGTTTGCGATGTTCGCGCAGGCAATCAGCAGCACAAAACCGACCGCACCGAAGATCACCCACAGCGCTCGACGTATGTCGGAAACAAAGATCTCCATCAGCCAACGCATCCTGACGCGATTGCCGGTGTTGGTGTCGGGATACTGCTTCTCGAGGTTTGCGGCGAGCGTGTTCATGTCGGCTTCAGCCTGTTCGAACGTCACGCCCGGTTTCAGACGGCCCACGCCGTAGAGACCGGGATGATTGCCGCGGTTCTTCCAGCTCGCCTGGTCCGACAGTTGGCCCACCGGCACAAACATCTCGTCAAGTGCGGGATGACGAAAGTGGAAATCTTCAGGCATGATGCCGATGACGGTGTAGCTCCTGCCGTTGAGTGTGAGCGCCTGGTTGAGAATACTGGTCTGCCCGCCAAAACGGCGTTGCCATAAAGCATAAGTAAGCACGACGACGGGCGTGCCGCCGGGCTGATCTTCTTCGTTCGTAAACACGCGCCCGTGCAACGGATTCACGCGCAACACTGAAAACAGATCGGCGGAGACCTGGGCCGTGACGATGCGTTCCGGTTCGCCCGCGCCGGTCAGGTTATAGCTACCGCGATTGAAGACGGCGATCTTTTCGAACGACTGATTGTGCGCGCGCCAGTCGAGGAAGTTTGGATACGAGATCGACATCTCATCCAGCACGGGACTCTTCTCGTTAAGAAACACGAGTCGTTCCGATTCGTGGTAAGGCAGCGGGCGAAGTAGCACCGCATTCACAACGCTGAAGATCGCTGTGTTTGCGCCGATCCCGAGCGCGAGAGCAAGAATCACGATAATCGTGACGCCCGGATTCTTAAGCAGCATTCTTATGCCATAACGCACATCCTGCCAAAGTGTTGATGCCATTACTTCTTTTTTCTCCCTCTGATCCGTGTAAATCCGCGAAAATCCGCGGCTTTTATTCGTAGCGTAGTGCCTCGATCGGATCGACTTTCGTCGCCCTTCGAGCCGGAACGTAACAAGCGAGCAACGCGACCAGCGCCAGCAGGATCGTCACGCTCGCAAACGTCAATAAGTCGGCACTGAAACTAAATACGAGTTCTGCTTCCAACAGGAAACTCGTCATTACTTGCACGAGCACGAGCGCCAGTAACAAACCGATCGCAAGTCCTGAGATCACCAGGACCATGCCCTGGCCAATCACCATCCGCAGGATGTCTTTCTGTAACGCGCCGAGGGCGATGCGAATGCCGAGCTCGCGTGTGCGCTGCGCGACGGAATAAGAAACAACTCCATAAATCCCGATGGTCGCAAGCAGCAACGCCATCAAGCCGCACGCCGCCATGATCACAGCGAGCAGTCGAAACGGGTAAAGGCCGACGTTGAAATACTCGCCTAGAGTTTGCACGTCACCCACCGGTATATTCGGATCGAGCTCACGGATCGCATTCCGCACCGCGCCAATCATGCTCAGCGGATCGGCAGCCGTGTGGGCCATCAGCGTCATGCGTTTCCTGTCTGACTGCTGGGCCGCGAGCGCGAAAAACGGACGCACTTCTGTATCCAGAGTCTGCCACGCATCGTCGCGTATCACGCCAACGATCTGGCAAAGCATCTTCTGCCCGGGATTTCGATAATCATTTTTGCCGAGGTGTTTGCCGAGCGCGGAATTCGAAAGGTAACGCTGCGCAAACACTTCGTTGACGATCGCAACGCACGTTGCGCCTTCTCGATCGCGCTCGTCGAAGTCGCGACCCTGCACGATCGGCACTTTCATGTTGGTGAAATAGTTTGGACCGACGGTAAGTGCGTCAAACTGCATGTCTTCATTCGGCTGGCTCTTGTAACCCTCGATCTCAATGCTGCTGCGCGAACGTCCGAGGGCGTTGCCGGGCACGTGGTCAGCGAGCGTGACCGCTTGCACGCCGGGCAAAGCAGCAACGCGTTCCGACAGTTGCCGGTAAAAGTCCTGCGATTTGAGTCGATCGTATTTTGCTTCGTTAAGTTCAACCGGCGCGACCAGTATGTTCTCTGTTGTGAAACCTACGCGCGTCGGTCGTACCTGCTCGAGACTGCGCAACACCAGGCCCGCGCCGATCAGCAGCAACAATGAAAATGCGACCTGGGCCACCACGAGGGACATGCGGATGCGCGACTTTCGATAGAAGCCGGCAAACAAACCAGAATCGTCTTTCAGCACCGTCGAAACGTCGGATTTCGAACTGTGCAGGGCGGGCGCGAGTCCGAACAGAATTCCTGCAATCGTGGCAAATGTGACCGTGTAAGCCACGACACGCCAGTCGATCTGGACGTCGATTGCGAGGCGAATGCCTTCAGGTAGCACCGGTATGAACGCCACCAGCAGATCGAGCAGCCACAAAGCGAGCAGGAACCCTGCGACGGCTGCGATAAACGAAAGCAGCAGGCTCTCGGTAAGCAACTGTCGAACGATGCGTAAGCGGCTCGCTCCGAGTGCGAGTCGAACTGCGATCTCGCGGCGTCGTGTCACCGCACGAGCAAGCAACATGCCCGCGAGATTGATGCACGCGATCAGGAGTACGAGATTGACGATCACGAACAGCAGCGCAATGAGTCCGTAAACCATCGACTGCGCTCCCGGATGAACACGCGTTTCACTTTCTGCCAGGACGGCGATTGACGAGACGCGCGTTGCTTTGCCGCCGCGGCCGTCGCGTTTCTCCATCCACTCCTCGGGATACGCGGCTTGCATTTCGCGCGTAAGCAGATCGAAACGCGCACGCGCGTGGGCCAGAGTGGCGTCGGGTTTGAGACGGCCGACGAGTGTTACCCAACGATTGCCACGGCTCGTCAAAAGACGTTCGCCGCGCTGCGGTTCGAGCACGGGCATCATCATCGCCGGGATCCAGATCTCGGATGAGAGGCCGCGAAACATTCCGGTGTACTGCCGTGGCGCGATGCCGACAACAGTCAGTGCCTGCTCGTTGATCGTGACTGTCTTGCCGACGAGTTCCGGGTCGGAGTTGAAACGTCGTTGCCACAGGTTATGACTGATCACCGCGACCGGATTCTTGCCTGGTGCTGAATCCTCTTCCGGCAGGAAAGTTCGACCTTTGTGCGGCACGACACCTAAGACGTCGAAATAGTTTCCCGATACCGCCTCGCCCCAGATCTGTTCGACGTCATTCGTACCGCCGAGATTGAATTGCCTGATGCCGTAGGCGGCGAGACCTGAGAGAACATCGTTGCTGCGGTCGCGCAGATCAAGGTAGCTCGGATATGAGGTGGCCTGGTACGGCTGCTCCGGATCGCCGACGTAGAGCTCGACGAGTTTTTCTGGTTGGGCCACCGGGCGCGCACGCAGGAGGAAAGAGTTTACGATGCTGAAGATGGCGGAGTTTGCGCCGATGCCGACGGCGAGCGAGACGATGGCCACAACCGTGAGGCCCTTGGTCTTCAACAGCATCTTCGCGCCGTAGCGCAGGTCGTTGAGAATCGTGTCAATCATGGGGAGTCCTAACAGCCTGCTTTCATTCGTATCGTAATGCGATTAGTGGATCCACTTTCGTTGCTCTTCGCGCGGGGATGTAGCACGCGAGCAACGCCACGGTCGTTAACACACCGACGACTACAACAAACGTCATCGCATCGTTGGGCGTCACTCCAAACAACAACCCCTGCATCAAACGTGTCAACATAAACGCGCCCACCAACCCGATGGCCTCGCCTGCAAGCGCCAGCATCATTCCCTGCTTGAGCACGAGCTTCAGCACGTCGCTGACCTGCGCGCCGAGCGCCATCCGAATTCCCATCTCCTGCGTACGCTGCGTCACCGCGTGCGACAACAAACCGTAAATCCCAACAGCCGACAGCAACATCGCGAGCCCGCCGAACAATCCCATCAGCAACATGTTCAGACGCCGCTGCGCGATGCTGTCGTCAACAAGCTTCTCCATCGTGCTGACGTTTGAAATCGGTTGATTCGGATCGATCGACAAAACAGCCTGGCGCAGTGGACCAACAATCGCGAGCGGATCGTTCGTGGTGCGCACGAGGATCGTCATGTCGCTGAGTGGTGCCTGTGAAGCAGGCAGGTAGTACGCCGGTTCCGACGACGCTTCGAGTCCGGCAAACTTTACGTCGCGCACGACGCCGACGATCTCGAACGAAGTGAACCGTTCGTTGTTCCAGATCCGCGACGGCGGCCCGGGCCTGATCCGCTGACCGAGCGCTTTCTCGTGCGGAAAGTAACGCTTAACAAACGACTCGTTAACAATCGCCACGCCCGGATGGTCCTGATCGTCCTGCGGCGTGAACTTGCGACCCTCAGCGAGTTGAACACTTACAGTGTCGAAGTAGCCTGGTCCAACCGGTATAAAGTTGGCCGACAAAGCTCGCTGATCCGGAGCCGCTACGCGTCCTTCGATCTGAAACGAGTCGAGCCAGTTGGACTGCAACGGATGATCGTATGCGATCGTCGCAGTCTTAACGCCGGGTAGCGAAGAAACGCGTTCGAGTAGCTGTTTGTGGAAGTTGTTTATCTGATCCGGTTCGGAATACTTCGAATGAGGAAGAGCGAGCCCGGCCGAGAGCACGCCTTCGGCGCGGAAACCGGGATCGACTTTTTGTAATAACCAGAAACTCTTAATCAACAGCCCCGCACCGATGACCAGCATCACTGCGAGACTTACCTGAAACACAACCAGCAACTGCCTGAAGCGGAGGCGCGCGGCGCCGGGACCTGACGTGCGTCCACTATGCTCGAGCGCGGTGTGCAAATCCGGTTTCGACGCGTGCCATGCAGGTATCAAACCGAAGATCAAACAGGTGGCGAGTGCAATCAACATCGTGAATGCGAGCACCGTGAAGTTGAGACCGACTTGCGCAAGACGCGGCACACCCGCGGGAACAAACTGCAACAACAGTTTCGTCCCTGCTGAAGCCAACGCTACTCCAGCCACAGTCCCAAAGAGTGAAAGCAACAGTCCCTCGAGAAAGAACTGCCGCAACAGACGCACGCGGCCGGCGCCAAGCGCGGCACGGATCGCGATCTCTTTGCTTCGGCCTGCATGTTGGGCCAGCAACAGTCCGGCGACGTTTGCACACGCAATCAACAACACCAGACCGACTGCTGCCAGCAACGTGATGAGCGCAGGCCTGACGTCTCCGACGACTTCGTTCATGAACGAGCTGACGACGATTCCCTCGCCACGGTTGGCAGCGTGCTCCTGTTCGAGCCGCGCGCCGATCGCGTTCATCTCCGACGACGCCTGTTCGATCGAGATACCGGGTTTGAGACGCGCCAGCACGCCGAGCACGTGAGCGGTCCTGTTCGCCGCCCACTCGGCAGTGAACGACATCGGCACCCAGAAGTGTTGCTGCTGCTCGTCGAAGGTGATGCGGCCGGAAGTCGTGGGCCACACAGGATAAATTCCGGGTGGCATCACACCGACGACTGTGTAGCTCGCGCCGTCGAGCGTGATGTTTTTGTTGATGATGTTTTTGTCGCCGCCGTAACGACGTTGCCAGAAGTTATGGCCCAGGATGACGACGTTTCCTTGTCCACGCTCGTGCTCTTCCGGCGCAAACGCACGACCGAGTAACGGGTCGACACCGACGACGCTGAAGTACCCGTCACTGACACGCGCACCGAGTAGCTGTTCGGGTTCGCCGTTACCGGTGAGCGTCAGCGAAGACGAGCCGAACGCAGCCACACCTTCAAACACGGTGCTCTGCTTCTTCCAGTCGAAGAAGTTCGCAGGCGCCGCACGCCAGCGCCCTTGCACCGGCACGTTTTCCCAGAGCGAAACGAGCCGATCAGGATCCTTATATGGCAGCGGATTGAGCAACACCGCGTTGACAACACTGAAAATCGCGGTGTTTGCCCCGATACCCAACGCTAGGGTGATCACAGCAATCGCCGTCACACCACGATGCTTCATCAACATGCGCAAGCCATACGAAAGATCCTGAATCAGCGTATTCATCTGTTTATCCGTGTCTTCAGGTTTTACTCATAGCGCAGCGCCACCATCGGATCGACTTTGGTCGCGCGTCGCGCGGGAATAGAACAAGCAAGCAATGCAACCACACTCAACACGACCGGCACCGCCACGAACGTCAACGGATCCGCTGCTTTAACTCCAAACAACAGCGAACTCATCAAACGCGTTAAAGCAAATGACGCAACCAGGCCAATCGCAACGCCCAACAGCGTCAGTGCCATGCCCTTCTTCAACACGAGAAACAGGATGTTGCGTGGCGTCGCACCGAGCGCGAGCCGCACACCGATCTCGTTCGTGTGTTGCGTCACGAAGTAAGCGAGCACTCCGTAGATGCCGAGTGATGCGAGCAACAATGCGAGCGCGGCAAACGCGGTCAGCATGATCATTCCCATGCGTCTTTGCGCCGCCTCTTCGCCGAGCAACTCAGCCATCGTCGCGATGTTTGAAACAGGCTGATCCGGATCGACTTCTCGAATCGCCTGTCGCACCGAACCCACCAGACTCGCCGTGTCGCCTGACGTGCGAATCGCGAGGTCGCGCGGTATGAACCACGGGTTATGAGTGATCTGGCTGAATGGGAAATACATCTCCGCCTTCACAGGCTCGTCGAGTCCCATCTGCCGAACGTCGCCGACTATGCCAACGATCGTCATCCACGGCAGATCGTTCTCTGGTCCACCGATTTTGAAGCGACGATTCAGGGCGTTCTCGCCGGGCCAGTATTGCCGCGCCATCGTTTCGTTGATGATCACGACGGGCATCGAGTTTTCATTGTCGCTCGCTGAGAAATACCGTCCCTGTCGTAGAGGAATCTGCATCGTTTGCAGGTAGTTCTCGCTTACCTGTCGATGATTTGAGTCGTAGGCCATTCCCGGGATCGGATCCCTGAGACCTTCCGGATAAAAGCCGCTCGTGCCGCCTTTCCACGAGAGCGGAACTGACGTGCTGTAACCCGCAGACTCTACGCCCGGCAGGTTCTCGACGCGCTGCAACACCTGTCGATAGAAGTTGAAACGCTGTTGCGGCTCACGATATTTCTCGCGCGGCAGGACCGTGCGCATCGTGAGTACCTTCTCGGGTTCGAGCACTGCGTACTGCCGGAACAGTTGGAACAACGTCTGGATCAGCAAGCCTGCGCCCACGAGCAACACGAGCGAGAGTGCCACTTCAAACACGATCATCGTGCTGCGCAGGCGTCCGGTTGACGTGGTGCGCGTGCTGCTTTGTTTCAAAGCATCGTTGAGATCGACGTTGGCGGATTGGAGTGCGGGGATCAGTCCGAAGATCACGCCGGTGACGATCGAGATCACAAGCGTAAAGATGAGGATGCGCGTATCGAGCTTCAAAGTCGTCAACTGGGCCATCTCGGCGGGGACGAGGCCCTGGAGGAAAGTGAAACTCCAGTAGGCCAGAATCGATCCGAGCACACCTGCAACTGCCGACAGCAACAGACTTTCAGTCAATAACTGCCGCACGACGCGCATGCGACTCGCGCCGAGAGCCACGCGCAAAGCGATCTCTCGCCGGCGAGCTACTGCGCGCGCGAGCAGAAGTCCTGCGACGTTGGCGCACGCGATCAGCAGCACGAAAGCGACTGCGACAAGCAAAACGATCAGGGAGCTTCGCGTCTCGCCGACGAGCTGTTCGCGCAAAGGCATGACGATCGCGCCGAGTTTGCCGTCGAATGTGTAGTCGGGATAGTCCCTTGCGATCCGCGCCATCACGGCATCCATGTCAGCCTGTGCCTGTGACAACGGCACGCCGGGTTTCAGCCGCCCAACGACTTTCAGATAATGGCCGCCGCGATTAGCCATGTCTTCCTGGTCCATGGCGATCGGCACCCACAGTCGAACTTCCTTTTCTATAAATTGAAAGTTCGCAGGCATGACGCCGACGACGGTATGTTTCTCGCCGTTGAGTTGAATATCGCGGTTGAGGATCTGACGATCGCCGCCGTATCTCGACTGCCAGAGGTCATAGCTGAGCATCGCCACTTTGTTTGCGCCTGGGCGATCTTCTTCGGGCAGAAAACTTCGGCCGAGCAATGGCTGCATGCCGAAGAGTGGGAAGAAGTTTGCGGTGATCGCGAAAGCGGTAACGCGTTCCGGATCACCGTCGCCGGTGATGTTGAAGCTCACTTCGGCGCTGGCGGCCATGTCAGAGAACGTTTGGTTCTGCGTTTTCCAGTCGATGAAATTAGCGGGCGCGGGCGTGTTGCGCGGGAAGCCTGCGAATGAAGCGTCTTCCCAGACGATCACGAGCTGCTCCGGATCTTTGAACTGGAGCGGCCGCAGCAGGACGGCGTTGACGACGCTGAAGATTGCGGTATTCGCGCCGATGCCAAGCGCGAGCGTTATGAGTGCGATGAGCGTGAAGCCCGGACGTTTGACGAGCCCCCGCACGCCATATTTGATATCGTTGATTAATGTTTCCATGGTTTTTATAGGACCTATAGGACTTATAGGACTTATAGGACCTATTACTCCCTTCCCTTACTCATAATTCCGTGCCTCTTATAGGTCTTATAGGTCCTATAGGTCCTATTCGTACCTGAGCGCCACCAGCGGATCCACTTTCGTCGCGCGGCGCGCAGGCAAGTAGCACGCGAGCAGCGCCACACCGACCAGCACCAGCAAAACACCCCCGAAGACCAACGGGTCGGTAGCACTCACACCAAAAAGCAAACTCTCCAAAACTCTCGTCGCCGCAAGCGCCAGCAACAACCCAACTCCCGCGCCAACAGCAACCAGAAAGACCCCTTGCCCGATGATCATCCTGAGTATGTCGCGCTGTTCGGCTCCGAGAGCGATGCGGATTCCGATCTCGTGTGTGCGTTGCGCGACCGTGTAACCCATCACGCCGTAGATCCCGATCGCGGCAAGCAGCAACGCGCCGCCACCAAACATGCTCAGCAGCGCAGCAATCATCCGATCCACACCGATCTGCCCGTCGATCCCTTCGCTCATCGTCTGCACTGAAAACACCGGAATGTTTTTGTTCAACGCGCTCAGCTCATTGCGCAATGGTCCAATCAACAGCAACGGATCAGCAGTCCGCACCATCAGGGTCACGTCAGACTGGTAATCCTGTGCGAGTGGAACGTAGACAAACGGCAACGGCTGCTCGCGAAGGTTCCGATACCGCACGGTGCGTGCAACGCCCACGATCTCTCGCGACGGCGAATCGGACCCAAGCCTCAATCTTTTTCCAACGGCATTCCCGCCGAGATAACGCCGCGCGAATTCTTCATTCACGATAACGACGAGCGGCGCGCCTTCGCTGTCAGCCGCGGTGAAATCGCGCCCGGCAAGAAGTGGAATTCCCATCGTGTTGAAGAAGTTCAACCCGATATTATTCGTGTTGAGCTCCATGTCTTCATTCGGTTGTGGCTGGTACTCGTCCAAATAAACGTTGCGACGATATCCGCCGCCCCTGAGCGGAACGATGCTCGCAGTCGTCACTGACTGCACACCAGGAAGACTGCGCGTGCGTGCAACTGCTTCTTCGTAGAAAACACTCGCCTGTTGCCTGCTCATCTTCGCGCCGCGTGTTTCCATCGAAGCAGTGAGCAACTCGTGCGCGGCAAACCCTGGATCAAACGTCAGCGCGTTTTGCAAACTCCGCACAAACAACGCCGCGCCAATGAGCAGCACGAGCGACAGTGCCAACTGCGAAATCACGAGCGTGTTGCGCAGACCGAGACGCCGCAAACGCTGAGCACCACTGCTCGTCTCTTCTTTCAACGACGGCAGAAGGTTCTGTCGCGTCGCCTGCACCGCCGGCACCAACCCGAAAACCACGGCTGTCAGGATCGCAACTGCGAGCGTAAAGACAAGCACACGCCAGTCGACACCAAGCTCCAGTCCGTTCATTTCGTTCGGCCGGAAGAATCGCGGCAACAACTTCACGGTCCATTGCGTGAGCAACAGTCCAAACGCTGCGCCAAGCAATGCGAGCAACAGTCCTTCAGTCAACAACTGCCGCACGAGCCGCCCGCGACTAGCACCCAACGCCAACCGCACCGCAATCTCACGACGCCGCACTGATGCACGCGCCAGCAGCAGGTTCGCAACGTTTGCACACGCGATCAGCAACACCAGCCCGACAACGGCAAACAACAACACCGACACACGCCAAACAGCCGCCTGCCCAGTCGGCTCGATAAGCGATTCTCGTTCGACCGTGAATGGCCGTGGTTCCCTGGGCCGATCGATCGTTCCGAGATTTGAGTCAGGATAAGCCTGGGCCAAGCGCGCGGCGATCGTCGTCAACTGCGTTTGCGCCTGATCGATCGTGACCCCGGGTTTGAGACGTCCGGTGATCCTCAGACTGCGATCACCTCGACCGCTGTCAGCGTAATTCGCGACCGCACTCATCGACAGCCAGAACTCAGGCGGTGGTCCAAGCCGCAGACCGCGAAAACTCGGCTCGGCAACGCCGACAATCGTGTGAGGCGTCGAGTTGAGAGTTAACGTTTGGCCAACAACCGCCGGGTTGGCGTTGAAACGACGCCGCCAGAACTCGTCGCTGATAACTATCGCATGCGCACCTGCTTCCTGATCGTCCGCGGGCTGCAACGTGCGGCCCACCTGTGCGTTCACGCCGAGAACGGCGAAGTAATTTCCAGTGACG
>DASTQB010000029.1:0-11368 GCA_035761985.1 Pyrinomonadaceae bacterium | reverse complement strand
CGGATTAACGCGGACTTCGTACACGGATAAAATCCGGATTTAAATCCGCGTTATCCGCGGTTATAGCGGGATGTTGCCGTGTTTGCGTGGTGGGTTTGTGTCGCGCTTGTTTTCGAGTAGGGAAAGAGCGCGGATGAGTTTCGGACGCGTTTTAGAGGGTTCGATTACTTCGTCAACAAAGCCGCGTTCAGCGGCAATGTAGGGATTCGCGAACTTGTCCTGTAGCTCCACAATCCGAGCAGTTCGCGCTGACTCTTTGTCCTGTGCCTCACTTAATTCTCGACGATAAAGAATCCC
Organism: Pyrinomonadaceae bacterium; assembly: GCA_035761985.1. Classification (GTDB taxonomy): domain Bacteria; phylum Acidobacteriota; class Blastocatellia; order Pyrinomonadales; family Pyrinomonadaceae; genus PSRF01. The sequence continues at coordinate 11,071 of DASTQB010000029.1, read as the reverse complement.
CACAGCGCCTTCTGCTCCCATGACGGCGATCTCTGCTGACGGCCAGGCAAAGTTGACGTCAGTGCGGATGTGTTTCGACGCCATGACGCAGTAAGCGCCGCCATAGGCTTTGCGCGTGATGACTGTCACCTTCGGAACAGTGGCTTCTGCGAACGCGTAGAGAAGCTTGGCGCCGTGCGTGATGATCCCGCCGTGCTCCTGCGAAACGCCAGGCAGAAACCCCGGCACGTCTTCAAACGTCACGAGCGGAATATTGAAGCAATCGCAGAAGCGAACAAAGCGAGCGCCTTTAACTGAAGCCGCGATATCGAGTACGCCTGCAAGAAATGCCGGCTGGTTTGCAACCACGCCGACTGCACGCCCGCCGAGTCGTGCAAAACCCACGCAGATGTTTGGCGCAAACATCTGTTGCACTTCGAAGAAGTAACCATCGTCGACGACGTGATTGATAACGTCACGTATGTCGTACGGCTGGTTCGACGCTTCGGGAACGAGGTCGTTGAGTTTCGGCTCGATACGATCAATCGGATCGACGGCTTCCACACGCGGCGGATCTTCAAGGTTGTTTGAAGGAATAAACGAGAGCAGCTCGCGAACGATCCGCAGTGCATGCTCGTCTGAATCAGCCGCGAAGTGGGCCACGCCCGAAACGCTGTTGTGCGTGACTGCGCCTCCGAGCTCTTCCTTGGTCACTTCTTCGTGCGTCACGGTCTTGATCACGTCTGGTCCAGTGATGAACATGTATGACGTGTCCTTGACCATGATGTTGAAATCCGTGATCGCGGGACTGTAAACAGCACCGCCCGCGCACGGTCCCATGATGCAACTGATCTGCGGCACCACGCCGCTGGCGAGTGTGTTGCGCAGAAAGATGTCGGCATAGCCTCCGAGACTTACCACGCCTTCCTGAATTCGCGCACCTCCTGAATCGTTCAAGCCAACGATCGGAGCGCCGACCTTCATCGCCAGGTCCATCACCTTGCAAATCTTTTCCGCGTGCGTTTCAGAAAGCGATCCACCGAAGACAGTAAAGTCCTGCGCGAAAACAAAAACGTTACGACCGTCGATCAAACCGTGCCCCGTCACCACGCCATCGCCCGGATATAGTTGCTTATCAAGACCGAAATCTCTCGAGCGATGGACCACCAGCTTGTCAAACTCCTCAAACGATCCTTCATCAAGCAGAAACTCGATCCGCTCACGCGCGGTCATCTTTCCTGCTTCATGTTGTTTCTCAACACGAGCAGCGCCGCCGCCGTGCTCGGCCTGCACACTCCGTTCGCGCAGTGCTTCCAGCTTTGATTTCGATTGTTTGGTCTGTTGTCTTGAAGCCATATATGGTCTACGCAGCAAACGGAAACGATTTCGACTCAATGAGTCTGGTCAACTCTGCCAAAGCCCGGCCCGCATTCGCCTGGATCTCTTCCGGGTACGGATAGCGCTTCACGTTTTCTTCGAAGTCGTCTAAGTCGAGAATTCTGTAAGTGAGGTCGGGAGCAACCAGCACGTCAATATCAAGATCGATGTAGCTAAGAACGCGCCCGTCAAACTGCGGCGGTGCATTTACATTGCAATAAAAGCTTTTCAACTTTCCGTCCGGATCGGTGAAACGGAAAACATTGTACCAGCGATCCAGCCAGTAGTACTCGGTGCTCTGCGTTCCCAGCGCGATCGTGCCGAGCAGATCGTGCTGTATTTCTTCTTCGAAAACTGCGTCGAGGACCAGCAGCGGTCCATCGTGTTTCGCAACGCGAGCGTGCCAGCGTCGATGCTCGTGGCCGTCGTACTTACGCACACTGACGACGATCGGCGGTTTACTTTCTCCCACTCTTGGCCCAGTCTGCCAGGAACTGTGCTTGCCCCTTGTCGGTCAACGGGTGATTGAATAGTTGATCGATTACTTTAAAGGGCATGGTTGCAATGTCGGCACCCAGACGTGCTGCTTCGATCACGTGAATCGGGTGACGCAAACTCGCCGCGAGAATTTCCGTCTGCCACGGGTAATTCTGATAGATCTCGACAATGTCCTGAAGCAGCACAAGTCCGTTCTCCCCGATGTCATCGAGGCGACCGAGAAACGGGCTGATGAACGCTGCTCCGGCTTTCGCAGCCACGATTGCCTGTGCCGCGGAGAAACAAAGCGTGACGTTCACTTTGATCCCTTCGTCCGTCAATTGACGAGTGGCTTTAAGACCATCGCGCGTCAGTGGGCATTTGATCACGACATTGGGAGCGATCTTCGAGTATTCCAAACCCTCGCGCACCATGCCGTCTTTGTCCTGGCTGGTGACTTCAGCCGAAACCGGTCCCTGAACGATTTCGCAGATCGCGGCAATGTGCTTTTTGAAGTCGACGTCGCCTTCTTTTGCGATCAGCGACGGGTTCGTAGTCACACCGTCAGCAATGCCGAGGGCCGCACCTTCACGTATCTCGTTAAGATTTGCAGTATCAAGAAAGAATTTCATAGCTAAGACTCCTGTTAACTCATTGTGGGCGGAATCTCGAACTGGGGTGGCCACGGAGGGCCACCCCTACAATGATCCAACCTGGTTTATCAAAACACCGATTCCGCCGACTTCCACTTCCACTGTGTCGCCGTGCTTCATGCGCGAGACGCCTGCAGGCGTTCCGGTCGCAATCAAATCGCCTGGATACAGTGTCATGATCTCACTGATGTAACTTATAAGAAAGGCGACAGGAAAAGCCATGTCGGCGGTGTTGCCTTTTTGTTTTACTTCACCATTAAGACGCGTCTCAACTGAAACGTTAGCAGGATCGAGATCCGTTTCAATCCACGGACCGACCGGGCAAAACGTGTCAAACGATTTGCCACGCGTGAACTGAACATCCTTCCGCTGCAGATCGCGTGCAGTGACGTCGTTCACGCACGTGTATCCAAAAACATAACTTAAAGGATCACTTGAGACTTTACTCGCTGTGCGTCCGATCACAACACCCAGCTCGCCCTCGTGCTCCACTTGTTGCGACGCACGCGGCAACACGATCTGTTCACCCGAAGCAATCACCGCCGACGGCGCTTTCAGGAACAGCAGCGGCTCGTCTGGCATTTTGTTGCCGAGCTCAGCCGCATGCTCACGATAGTTTCGTCCGACGCAAACAACCTTCGACGGCGCAACAGGCGCGAGCAGTTTTACTTCACTCAGATCCAGCGAATCTCCGCCAATGTGCTCTACGCGCTCGAAGTTGTATCCCGCGGGAAGAGGATAGACTCTCGATCCGTCCATCACTGCATAACGAGCGGCCGTCAGGCTCTCATGTAAAATGCGGCAAATTCTCAAGGCGCCTTCTCCGATCCGACTTCCGACGGCCGGCTGACATTCCCGGCTTTATCCACCGCAACCACGTAATAGTAGTAAGTCTTGCCGGGTTCAACTCTCTCGTCCTGATACGTGGTGCGCGTCAACAACGCCTGGTTCAATTTGGTCCAACTCTGTTTCGGCAGATCCGGATCGGTCGAGCGATAGATGTTGTAGCCCGCGATGTCTGTTTCTTTGTTTGCCGCGAAGAAGATTGCGAGACGTGCCGAGGCAGGCTCAGGCGCTGCAACACTCGGTCGCTCCGGCGCGGCAGGCGGAAAGATGTCGCGTGGCGAAGCAGGAATAGGATTCGAGTTCAAACTCTCGACCTGCGCGCCGCCCGTTCCGAGTGAAACCGAACGAACGATGTACCGGTAGTCCTTACCGAATTGGAAAGTCTTGTCCGCGTACTCCGTTCCCGAAATCAGTGCTGAATTGATCGGCTGACTGCCAAGCTCCGTTTGCGACTCGTCAGTGCGATAGACGTTGTAGCCGAGCAGGTTCACGGGCGTCGAACCGTCGATGTTCGCTGCGGGCGGCTGCCATGAAAGCGTGATCGCTTCTTCTGCGAGTTTGGGAGCTGAAAGCGTCGGTGCTTGCGCGATACGCGCCGCGGGTTCGATGCTCAGGAAGTTTGAGAAGGCCGCGCGCTGTCCTTCGGCATTTACGTAACGAACAGCGTAGCGCAATCGTGTCGGCTGGCCTGCGAGCTCGAGCACGTCGCGATAGGTGATCGTGTCGCCTGCGGTCTGGATCTGTTCGTAAGTGACTGAACCAACGAGTGTCGCGCGGGCAGAGAATTCTTCTTCGGTGAGGGCGAGCGGCGCGCCAGGTCTTTCAGCTAGGCGGTAGACGTCGATGCGCCTGATGCTTTGCACGCTGCTGTCGGGCGCGTTTCGTCGCGGCGCGGGCCAGCTCAGGATCACTTCGTTGCCTTGTTGTGCGCCTGAAAGAAACTCGGTGCGCTGCTGCACGCGCTCGATTGGAGGAAGGGGAGGCCTACGCTTCCCGCAACCGGGAAAACCAAAAACCACGAAGGCACAAAGCCACAAAGCTTTATGAGGTCGCGATGGCTTCACAGAATGTAGCGACTGAGATCCTGATCCTTCACAGTTTCCGAGAGCATGCCGGATACATAACCTGCGTCGATGCGCTGATGCTTCTGCTCGAGGTCTGGTCCTTCAAAACTGATCTCCTCGAGTAGTTTCTCCATGATCGTTTGCAGACGACGCGCGCCGATGTTTTCAGTCTGTTGATTTACCTGGGCAGCGAAGTTGGCGATCGAGTCGATCGCATCTGACGTGAACTCGATCGACACACCTTCAGTTTCCATCATCGCCTGATACTGCTTGATGAGCGCGTTGCGAGGCTCCGTCAGAATACGCTTGAAGTCGTCGATCGTCAGCGACTCGAGCTCGACGCGAATCGGAAAACGTCCCTGGAGCTCGGGAATCAAGTCTGAAGGCTTCGACACGTGAAATGCTCCGGCCGCGATGAAAAGTATGTGGTCGGTCCGGACCATTCCATAGCGAGTGTTTACCGTTGTGCCTTCGACGATCGGCAGTATGTCCCGCTGCACACCTTCGCGAGAAACATCAGGACCATGTCCTGACTCTCTGCCGGCGATCTTATCGATCTCGTCGAGGAAGATGATGCCCGAACTCTCGACACGTTCAATCGCGGCGCGTGCGACCTGGTCCATGTCGATGAGGCGCTCTTCTTCTTCCTGCATCAGGTATTCCATCGCCTCGTCGACGCGCATCTTTCGCCGTTTCGTACGACCCTGAAAGAGATTGCCCAACATGTCTTTCATGTTGATGCCCATCTCTTCCACGCCCTGCGGTCCGGCCAGCTCGATCACGGGAAAGTTTTTCTCCCTGACTTCGAGCTCAACCAGACGGTTATCGAGTTTGCCGCTGCGCAACTGCGTGCGGAGTTTCTCGCGCGTCTTTTGAAACTGGTCGTCGCGTGTTTGTGCGTCAAGCTCAGTCGACTCTTCATCGGTGCTGTCTGCGTCGAAGTCGTAAAAACTCGAGGCCGAGCGCGGAGGAGGCAACAGCAGATCGAGAATTCTTTCTTCGACGTTCAGCTCCGCTTTTTCAGCAATCTCTTCGCTCTTGTCCTGTCGCGTCATCTCGATCGAGATTTCGGTGAGGTCGCGAATCATGCTTTCGACGTCGCGTCCGACATAACCGACTTCGGTAAACTTCGAAGCTTCCACTTTAAGGAACGGCGAGTTTGACATGCGAGCGAGCCGGCGCGCGATCTCGGTTTTGCCGACACCGGTGGAGCCGATCATGATGATGTTCTTCGGCATCACGTCGACCGCCATTTCAGGCGCAAGCTTCTGCCGCCGCACGCGATTGCGCAGTGCGATAGCAACTGCGCGCTTTGCGTTACGCTGTCCAACAACGTGTTTGTCCAGTTCGGTCACGATCTGACGAGGTGTCATCTCGTCGAGTCGAGCTTCTTCTTCTACATCTCCAGCCAGGTAAATAACCATCACTCTTCCAATCCGCGAAATTCAGCGGTTAAAGTTCTTCTACAACTATATTCTGATTCGAGTAGATGCAAATCTCGCCCGCAATACGCAGCGCTTCGACAGCAATCTCACGTGCAGAGAGATCCGTGTTCTTGATCAACGCGCGTGCAGCAGCCAGCGCGTACGAGCCACCCGAACCGATCGCCAGTATGCCTTCATCAGGTGCGATTACGTCGCCATTGCCTGACAGCAGAAACGAACCCTTGTTGTCGGCGACGACCAACAGTGCCTCAAGATGTCGCAACATCTTGTCCGTGCGCCATTCTTTGCTGAGCTCGATGGCCGCGCGCTCGAGATTGCCGTGATACTGTTCGAGCTTACCTTCGAAACGCGTCAGGAGGGCAAAGGCATCGCCAGTGGCCCCGGCAAAGCCCGCCAGGATCTGGTCGTTATAGAGGCGGCGAACCTTCCGCGCACTCGCTTTCATGACGGTTTCGCCCATAGTGACCTGCCCGTCTCCCGCCAGTGCGACGTGTGCATCTTTTCTGACGAGCAGTACCGTAGTGCTGCGCACCTTATTTTTTTCGTTCTGCATTCTTCTTTGCTGAGACTATAGGAACTCGTTTGAATGTAAGTCAAGCTAGCCCTTCTGTGCTCGAACTGCATTGACATAGGTTATTATGATTGCCGTGATTGGCAATCGCCAATTCGACAATGACCATGATGATGGTAGCCTGAGAATATGCACACACGACCGCGCATCGGCATCACGATGCGCATTGAACACGCGACCGATCGGTTCTATCTCGGACGTCATTACAGCGAAGCCGTCGAGGCCGCCGGTGGTGCTCCGGTCCATATCAGTCTCATTCCAAAATTTGAGTACATCGACGCCGTCGTTGAAGGTCTTGACGGAATTCTCCTGCCCGGAAGCGACACGGATGTCGATCCGTTGCGGTACGGTCAGCAACCTCATCCGGCGCTCGGCGTGGTCCAAACTATCAAAGATGAAACCGATTTGATGGTTATCGAAGCGGCTGAGAGGCGGCGCATACCGCTGCTCGCGATCTGTTTCGGCATGCAGGTGCTGAACGTCTCGCGAGGCGGAACTCTGGTTCAGGACATCAGATCGCAGGTTCCGGAGGCCATCAAACACGAGCAGGGCGTGCCACGCGATCGTCCGTCGCACCGCATCAGCATCCTGGAAAACAGCAAACTGTCGCACATCGGTGGAACGCTGAACGCCCTCGTCAACAGTCATCATCACCAGGCAATCGAATCAGTCGGCGCAGATCTTGTCGCGACTGCATGGACCAGCGATGGCGTGATCGAAGCAATGGAAGATCCGAGATCGGATCGGTTTGTGGTGGCAGTTCAGTGGCATCCTGAGCTTGGTTGGAAGAATGATGCGCTTTCTCAACGATTGTTCAAGTCGCTTGTGAACGAAGCTGCAACGGCGCGTGAATCGACGCTGGCTTCGCTTTCCAGTCCCGCATGAAGCAAAACAGCAATCTGGGTTTGGCGGAGCGAGTTGCGCTTGTGACCGGCGGATCGCGCGGGATCGGAAGGGCAGTGGTCGAACTTCTCGCTTCGTTCGGCGCACACGTGGTCGTCAACTACGTGAGCGACGAAGATGCAGCGCTCGAGACGTGCAGGATTGCGCGAACACACGGTGTGAAAGCTTTAGCAGTGCAGGCGGATGTTTCACGAGTCGAAGAAGCTGAGCGGTTACTTCAACAAACAGTTGAGCATCTCGGTCGAGTGGATTTCCTGATCTGTAACGCGGGAATCTGGAAAGGTGCTGCGGTTGAGTCGATCCCGGAGGAACTCTGGGACAAGACGCTCGACATCAACTTGAAAGGGACGTGGTCAGTTTGTCGTGCCGCGGTTCCGTTGATGAAGCAGCAGCGATTTGGACGCATTGTGATTGTGAGTTCGACAGCAGGGCAGCGAGGAGAAGCTAACTATTCCAACTACGCGGCATCGAAAGGCGCGCAGATCTCGTTTACGAAGTCTCTTGCGACGGAGCTCGGCGCATCCGGCATCAACGTAAACTGCGTCGCGCCGGGTTGGGTCCAAACCGATATGACTGCCGAAGCCTTATCCGATCCGCAGGAGATCGAGTGGATTAAGAAAAACGTTCCGTTAGGCCGCGTGGCGACGCCTGAAGACATTGCCGGGCCTATCGTGTTTCTTTGTACCGAATGGGCAGCGCACATGACAGGAGCAGTGTTGAGCGTCAACGGCGGTTCAGTTTTATAGGAGAATCTCAGGTATGACTTTAACTCTCGAACGAGAACGCGAAGTTATGGCGAAAAAGTCAGTGGTACCGGTTCAGCTAGGACTTGAGAGATTACTTGAAGAAGTTCCTGCGTCGATCAGAGGCGCCCGCGTCGGGTTGATCTGCAACCAGGCTTCCGTGGATCACGGTTACCGGCACGCCGCCGATCTCCTGCACGAGCATGCGGGCATCGAGCTGCGGGCGTTGTTCGGACCACAGCACGGAATTCGTGGCGACGTTCAGGACAACATGATCGAAACCGGCCATAGCGTCGATCGCAAAACCAGATTGCCCGTGCATTCACTCTACAGCGAAACGCGTGAGCCGACTGATGCGATGCTTGAAGACGTCGACGTGCTCGTCTTTGACATGCAGGACGTCGGCTGCCGCATCTACACCTTTGTTTACACGCTTGCCAACTGCATGCGCGCGGCGCGACGACTCGGGAAGAGAGTAGTCGTTTGCGATCGGCCGAATCCTATAAACGGCGTGAGCATGGCCGGAAATATTCTTGAACCTGAATACGCGTCGTTTGTCGGGCAGTTTCCGCTTCCAACTCGTCATGGAATGACGGTCGGTGAACTGGCGCGAATGTTCAATGAACACTTCGCGATCGGATGCGAACTGGAAGTGATTCCGATGATCGGGTGGCGACGAGAGTACTGGCACGACGACACGGATGCGCCGTGGGTCATGCCTTCACCAAACATGCCCACACTGGATTCGGCGACTGTATTTCCGGGAACGGTTCACTTCGAAGGTACGCAGGTTTCAGAAGGACGCGGCACAACCAGACCGTTCGAACTGATTGGTGCGCCTTACATCGATCCGGACGCATACGCAGACCGGCTCAACGATCTTGGCCTGCCCGGCGTGTATTTCAGGAGTTGCGTGTTTCAGCCGACGTTCCAGAAGCACGGAGGCGTTAGCTGCGGCGGCGCGCAGATTCATGTACTCGATCGCGATGCGTTTGAGCCCTGGATCACAGGAATCGCGATGGCGAAGTTCGCGCACGACATGTACCCGAACGAGTTTCGGTGGAAAGAGCCGCCGTATGAGTATGTGTACGACAAGAACCCGTTTGACGTAATCAGCGGAACCGCGAAGATCCGCGAGGCGTTTGAGAAGGGAACCGAGCTCGACGCGATCGCCGAAGAGACAAAAGCGCCGCTTGCCGAGTTTAAGAAATTACGTGAAGCGTTCCTTTTATATTGATCGGAAGTTAAGGCGCGACGTTAGAGGTCGCCGCGCCGACGGTTAAGGTGAAAAGTCAGCTTTGCCCCGGAGGGACGCCATGTGACATGCGGCACCTATCGGAGCCGGTGAGATGGGAGTGATTGCGGCTATAAACATTTCGCTCCGCTGGAGCGATGCGTGTTGATTGATGTCTCCCCTTAAGGTAAAACCTTAATCACTAATTGAGCTTTGGAGGAATCATTTGGTAAAGACTGAACGCATGGTTGCCGCCCGCTCCGACGGCGCGCCAGGACGAGCATGGCTCGTCGGACTGGCGGCGTGGTTTATCCCCGGCCTCGGCCATTTGATGGTGAGCCGTTGGGGTCGGGCGTTATTGATGGGCGGCGCCGTTTGGTTGTGCTTTTTCCTCGGGATGGCGATGGGAGGACGACTGAATGCGCTCGCCTCAACCGATCCCTGGTCCGGTTTTCTGGTTTCGCTTTTTCCGGTGATTGGCAACTTCGGCGCCGGGGCGCTCTATATTGTTTCCTGGCTGTTGGATTACGGTTTTGCTGAGGATGTCGAGCAAGCGGCGCGCGTGACGTTCGAGTATGGCTATATCTTCCTGATTCTCGCCGGCTTGCTGAATTATCTCAATATGCTTGACGCGTTTGATATCGCCGCGGGGAGAAAATCGTGAGACATTTCCTCGTAATGATGTTGTTTGCGGCGCTTGCGTCCATCGTGCTCGGCGCCATGGGAAAGGACACAAACCGGGAGCGTTTGTTGTACGGCGCGTGGGTGTTTGCCGAGTTTGTCGTGATTGGGTTGGTGTTGGGATGGGTCCTCTACTTCATCCCATGGTAGTTCCTGAGCAATGGCTGTATTTGAAACTGATGCCCTGATCCTGCGCACCTACAACCTGGCAGAGGCTGACAAGATCGTTGTTTGTTTGAGTCGTTCAGCAGGACTGATCAGAGGCGTCGCCAAAGGTTGCAGAAAACTGAGGAACAGGTTTGGCGCCGCTCTCGAGCCATTCACACTCGTCAATCTCACCTATTTCGAAAAAGAGCATCAGGAACTCGTCTCGTTCCGCCAGGTCGATATCTTAAAGTCACGCTTTAACCTTTCATCGAACGCTTCGATACTCACGGGTTTCTCGTACATGGGAGATCTGATTATCGATTTCTCTCCGCCACACCAGGCGAATGACAATCTCTACCGCATGGCGCTCGCCTGCTTTGAAGCAGCTTCAGAGAAACCTGAGGATCTCGATGCGGTGTTGCGCTACTTTGAGGTGTGGCTGCTGAAGCTTGAAGGTTTTTTGCCTGACTTGCGCGCGTGCGGAAACTGCCATAATGCTTTTCCAGGTGATGAAGCAGTTTACCTTGGGGCCGATCTGTCGCTTCGTTGCCCGCAGTGCAGCAGTGGTCGCGGAGGAGCAGTTTCAAAACGTCTTCATACGCACTTGAGAACCACCGAAAAGCTTTCGCCTGCGAAGTTTGCCGAGGAGACGAGGGGAGTGTCGAAGGAGACAAAGCGCGAAATGGCTGAGCTGACGTTTCAACTCATCGGCAGAGTGCTCGAGCGCATGCCGCGCATCCGCCCGCGGTTTTAATTGTAGGTGTGGCCCTCCGTGGCCACTCCTGCGTGGAATTCTTCACTGTAGAGGCTTGCGCTGGGGTGGCCACGGAGGGCCACCCCTACAATGATGCTAAAGGAACACTTTAACCTCAGGAGTTTCTTAATCCCGCGGTACATCGTTGGGGCGATGGTGCCCTACATTCTGCTGGCGGTTTTGTTGCTAACCGCGAT
>DASTQB010000028.1:0-8026 GCA_035761985.1 Pyrinomonadaceae bacterium | reverse complement strand
GACCAGTTTGACGATCTCGCATTGCGCAAAGCCATCGACGAAGGTTGGACGGCTGGCCCGCGCATGATGAGCGCCGGACATTCGATTGGCATACGCGGCGGGCACTGCGACGAGAACGGCTTTAAACCCGGCATGTTCGATCCGGGAATCGAACAAGGAATCGCTGATGGACCAGACCAGGTACGCGCCGCCGTGCGCTATCAGATCAAGTACGGCGCAGACGTGATCAAGACGTGTGCAACGGGCGGCGTTTTGTCGGAAGGGACTGCCGTCGGCGCGACGCAGTACACGTATGAAGAGTTGAAGGCGATGGTTGAAGAGGCAAACAAACTCGAGCGGCGCGTGGCCGCGCACGCTCACGGCACTGAAGGAATCAAGATCGCCGTGCGTGCTGGTGTTTCATCGATCGAGCATGGCTCGTTTCTCGACGAGGAAGGCGCACGTTTGATGCGCGAACGCGGCACGTATCTCGTGGCCACCCTCTCGGCGGCTGAAGCGGTTGAGCGCGCGGCTAAGACTGGCGTGTTGAAGGGCTTGCGTGCACACAAAGCGCTAACTGCTGCGGCCGCGGTTCGAAATGCGATCAAACTAGCGGTTGCAAACCGGGTTCAGATGGCGGTCGGAAGCGACTCGGGCGTCGTACCTCACGGCACCAACGGCCGCGAGTTTGTTTTACTGGTCCAGTGGGGCGGCCTGAGCAACATGGACGCAATCGTCGCGGGCACATTGAACGGCGCGAAGTTGCTGGGCTGGGACAAAAACATCGGCTCCCTCACCGCGGGCAAATGGGCCGACATCGTCGCCGTCTCCGGCGACCCGCTGAGCGACATCGAGAACATTCAAAAGGTCGTGTTCGTCATGAAGAACGGCATCATCTACAAGGATCGTTAATTGTGCTTATATACAGGCCGCGGATGAACACGGATTGACGCGAATCTGCGTCAATCAGCGTTAATCCGTGGCTTTGACTTCGTCCCAGATGAGTGTGTGCTTCGTCTCTTTCAGTAGCAGAGAGCCGATGATGAACGTCAGGAGGGCGACGGCGATCGGATAATAAAGGCCGGCGTAGATGTTGCCCGTTTGGGCCACAACCGTGAGGCCGATCAACGGCAGCAGGCCGCCGAAGACGCCGTTGCCGATGTGGTAAGGCAGGGAGAGTGCTGTGTAACGGATCTTCGCGGGAAATGCTTCGACCAGGTAAGCTGCAATTGGACCATAGACCATCGTCACGAAAACTACCTGGATAAAGACAAGCAGGATCAACTGCCACGCGACCGGATTACTAACGAGTGCGCCAAAACTCGAGTAGGTCAGCACCTCCTTCGCCGGTTGCAACACTCCGTCAACGAGCGTCTGTGGAGTCAAACTGATCGCGCCCGTCACCGGGTTTTCCTGCGAAAAGACTGTCACAACTTCCGAACCGGCAGCACGCTGCATCGCCTGGTAGATCGGAATGTAAGACACCGCGGCGAGTAAACATCCAGCCATCATGATCCGTTTGCGCCCGATGCGATCCGAAAGCGCGCCGAAGAACACAAACAGCGGCATTCCAAGCAGCAACGCAATCGCCACGATGTAATTCGCGGAACGTTCATTCACCTTCAAGATCGTTTGCAAATAGAAGAACGCATAAAACTGGCCCGTGTACCAGACCACGCCCTGTCCCGCCGTCGCGCCGAAGAGTGAAATCAACACGCGCTTCAGGTTTTCCCACTTTGTAAACGCTTCTTTGAGAGGTTGGGCCGACGTCATGCCGGCGCTCTTGATCTGTTGAAAGATCGGCGACTCTTTCATACGCATGCGAATGTAGAGCGAGATGCCGACCAGGAAGATTGAGAGGATAAACGGAATACGCCAGCCCCACGCCTGGTATGCTTCTTGAGTCATCACATACTGCACGATCAGAATGACCATAAGTGAGAGAAAGAGACCCAGCGTCGCCGTGATCTGAATAAAGCTCGTGTAGAAACCTCGCTTTTCGTCGGGCACGTGTTCCGCGACGTAAACTGCGGCGCCTCCATACTCGCCACCGAGTGCGAGCCCCTGCAGCACGCGAATAATGAGCAGGATGATCGGCGCAGCGATGCCGATCGTGGCATAGGTAGGAAGAAACCCGATCAACGCGGTGGCGCCGCCCATGATCAGCAGTGTCACTAGAAACGCGTATTTCCGTCCGACGAGATCGCCGATACGTCCGAAGAAGAGTGCACCGAATGGACGAACGACGAAGCCGACAGCAAACGTCGACAGGTAAGCGATGAGTGCGAGTGTGTTGTTGCCTTTAGGATAAAAGAGCGGCGCGATCGTTACGGCAAGACTGCCAAAGATGTAGAAGTCGTACCATTCGATCATGGTGCCGACTGCTGATGCCGTTATTACCTGCCAGATGCGGTAATTGTGAACGCGATCTATGGGCGTGTCCTTGGAAGTAAGCCGCGGATCGACGCGGATGAACACGGATCAATCCGTGTAGATCCGCGGCTGATACTCAGTGTTGGTTTGCAGTGCCGGTAAGTGGTCTCATCGGCATCATCAGTTTGCCGTCAGCGCCGCTCGTCAATGCGAGAAACGCTGAATCCTGTCGCAACGAATCAAACACCGCATCGACGCGTGCTTCCATCATCTCCTTCTCGCGAACTGCCTGGTAGCGTTCGTAACGATAGAAATGTCTATGCAGCAACGCGAGTGCTTGTTTGCGATGGCCCGTCTGCGCGTAGATCGCGGCGAGATTGTATGACGCGGGCAACAGGGTGCGGTTGGCGCGCGCGATTTTCAGCGCTTCTTCACCCTTGCCGGAGGCGGCCATAAACACTGCCGCAAACACCAGGTTGTACGGATCCTTCGGCTCGAGCGCCAGCGCCTTCTGCGTGTAAGCATTACCCTGCTCGAGGTCGCCTTCAGAATTCCAGTAGACCGCGAGATTGCGATACGTAAGCGCGAGTGGAAACTCCGCCGCCGCCTGCTCCATCAACGACAGCCCTTTCTTAAACTCGCCATCGTGAATCGTCATCTTCCCAAGCCCGTGAAGTGCGACCGCTCGCGCAACCGCATCGGCAGGCATGTTCAAAATCTTATTAAACTCTACTCGCGCTTTGTCCCATTCACCGGTGTGGTGTCGATAGAGTTCGCCGAGGTAACGAAGTGGAGTCGGATCGGCGGGATCCATCAGGTGCGCTTTGCGGTAGAGTCTTTCGGCCGTGACGTATTGCTCGTTGATTTCTGCGATCAAACCGCGACGCATTGTGGCTTCGATTCGCGCGCCGACAACGCGATCGAGAATCGGCGAGTCATGACTGCTGCCAATCGCCTCGACTCCGAGTTTCTTCAACTCCTTCGCCGCGTCCTTCGCTTTTTTCGGGAAGAGACACTTCTCTTCAGCGACAGGCTTAAGCAGAGCGATCGCGCCCGGGTTATCGCCGGCTTTGATTTTTTCCTTCGCGTCTTTTAACTGCGTGTCGAGCGCCGTCTCGCGTTGTTTCATCTCACCGTCGATCAGTTTTTCAACCTGATCGATTTTGAGTTTGCCGTTTGTGCTCTCGACTTTCTTAATAGGTGTGCCGTCGGCGCTGGTCAGCACGACAACGGGAACTGCTGAGTCGCCGAGAATTGGTTGCAACTCCGGCAACTTTGCGTCAGCGACAGTCATCGCCACACATTGCGCGGAATAAATGCTGAGAATTCTTGATGCACGAAGGGGCGATGCGTTGAGCTCCTGCTGTGTGGCTGGGAACCAGTAAAGGACAAGTCCTTTTTGCGGAGTGGTCCTTGCTTCCCAGATCTTCCACGGCACTTTGTAGACAGTCGGCGATGGTCCTGCGTTGCTGTTGCCGCCGGCAACGCCGCCTGTTCCGCCGCCACCGCCGCCGCCGCAGGTGGCCCATGCGGAGGAGGTCGCAAACAGCACGATCAAGAGGATGGCAAGCGCGCGTGAAAGTTTTGTGTTCATAATGCGTGTACCTTTCTAAGTCTGTGTGACGCGTCGAGGAAATAGGGTGGGAATCTTATAGCACAACCGCCGCGGGGATTCACGCGCTCGATTCTCGGTTGCGTGTGGGGTTCGTTTCCCGTATTTTACAGAATTATTACTCCCCCTAAATTGAATTCGAGTCTAACATCGTTCCCAATCGCTCAAGGTCGCAAGTTAAGCCTTCGTGCGCCCAAATGTGGAGGAGGACGCAATGAGAGTTTTACTGGTCAATCCTGAGTTTCCCGACACCTACTGGAGTTTCCGCCATGCGCTTCCATTCGAAGGCAAGGTTTGCGTGTTTCCACCGCTCGGTTTACTCACGGTTTCCGGTCTCTTGCCGCGTTCCTGCGAACGCCGCCTGATCGATCTGAACGTCGAGCCGCTGAAGGATTCGCTCATCGAATGGGCCGACATGGTCTTCATCACCGGCATGCTGGCGCAGAAGAAGTCGCTGCATGAAGTGGTGAAACGATGCAAAGAGCGCGGGAAGTTGATCGTGCTGGGTGGTCCATACGTCACCAGCACCATCGAGGAACTTCCGCACGCGGATCACATCTTCCAGGGCGAAGCTGAAACGACGTTGCCGCAATTTTTCACAGACCTCGAGCGCGGCGAAGCAAAACGCACTTACAAAGCACCTGAGCGCCCACCGTTAGCAATCACTCCGATCCCGGACTTTGGACTCGTCAATCTCAAGAAATACAGTTGCATGTCAGTGCAGTACTCGCGCGGCTGCCCGTTCTCGTGCGAGTTTTGCGACATAATCGAGATTTACGGCCGCGCGCCGCGCACGAAGAGTAATCAGCAGATCCTGGCGGAGTTTGACGAACTGAAACGTCTCGGCTGGCGCGGACCACTCTTCATCGTCGACGACAATTTCATCGGAAACAAGAAAAACGTTCGTCTACTAATGCCCGATCTGATCGAGTGGCAAAAGAAGAATGGATACCCGTTCTCACTGTTGACCGAAGCCAGCGTCAACCTCGCTGACGACGACGATCTTCTCAACGCAATGAAAGACGCTGGATTTCGTCGCGTCTTCCTCGGCATTGAAACTCCAGTTGAAGAGAGTCTTAAAGAGGCTCAGAAATCTCAGAACCGCGGCAACCTGCTTGATTCAGTCAGGAAGATTCAGAGTCGCGGCATGGAAGTGATGGCCGGATTCATCGTTGGTTTCGACAACGATCCCGAAGACATCTTCGAACGTCAGATCGAGTTTATTCGTGAGAGCGCGATTCCAATCGCGATGGTCGGCATGCTCAACGCGCTTCCCGACACACAACTCTGGAAACGACTCGAACGCGAAGGACGTCTCCTCGGCGACGACGCCTCAGGAAACAACACAGTTGCCACACTCAATTTCATTCCCAAGATGGAAGTGGACAAACTCGTCAATGGCTACAAGACGATCATGCGCACAATTTACAAACCGAGCGAGTACTACCGGCGTGCGCTCGATTCGTTGCAACGCACGCCGCAGGATGTTCCTGAAGCGCACCAGTATCACGGTCTCAAAGCATTGAAGGCTTTCGTCCGCATTGCATTCCACCTTGGCGTGCTTGATGCCGAACGGCGTGAGTTCTGGCGTTTCTTCATTAAGGCAGGGCGCGAACATCACGATCGCATGGTTGAGCTGTTGCGACACGCAGCCATGGCCTACCATTTCCGCAAACTAAACGAGTCGTACGGCGATACGTGAGTTCTTCGAGTCATTCCGCCTTCGCCGCTTTACGTCACCGCGACTTCCGGCTCCTATGGTTGGGTCAAATTGTGTCGGTCACGGGATCGCAAATGCAGTTTGTTGCGATCAACTGGCACGTCTATCTCCTCACGAAATCAGCATTCGCGCTTGGACTTGTCGGACTCTTTCGTGGAGTTCCGATCATCGTGTGTTCACTTGCCGGCGGCGTCGTTGCGGATGCGATCGATCGTAAACGACTCATGATCGTCACGCAGACGGTGATGCTCGTGAGTGCGGGGTTGTTGACGCTCGCCACTCTCGCGGGACTCGAAAGCGTTTGGCCCATCTACATTCTCAGCGGACTCGCGTCAGCCGCTTCGGCGTTCGACGTTCCTGCGCGGCAGGCACTCATGCCCACACTCGTGCCGAGCGAAGATTTTCCAAACGCAGTCAGCCTGGCAATCATGGTCTTCAACGTTGCGACGATCGCAGGACCAGCAATCGCCGGTTTCATGCTCGCTGAAACCGGGCCGGGCGCGATCTATGCGATCAACGCGTTCTCATTTCTGGCTGTGATCGCGGCGTTAATAGCAATGAAAACGAGCGGTAAACCCGAGTTGCAGGGTGAACGTCGCGAGGCATTGAGCTTTCGAGCATTGAAGGAAGGTTTGAGGTTCGTCTGGCATACGCCGATCATCGTGCAGACGATGACTCTCGACTTCGCTGCGACGTTCTTCGGATCCGCAACTCTGTTGCTGCCGATCTTCGCGCAGGAACGACTGCACGTCGGCGCTCGTGGTTACGGGTTCCTTGCTGCGGCGCCGGCGATGGGATCCGTGTTGACGGCATTGATAATGGCGCGTATCGGAAGTTTTCAGCGACAGGGACGACTTGTAGTTGCCGCAGTCGCAGTCTTCGGCGTTGCGACTGCATTGTTCGGCATTTCAACCGTCTACTGGTTCTCGCTGCTTATGCTCGCGGTGGTTGGTGCGGCTGATACTGTCAGCACCGTTCTGCGTCAAACGATCCGGCAGTTGGTGACGCCCAACCATCTTCGCGGTCGAATGACTTCGATCAACATGATGTTCTTCATGGGCGGACCGCAGCTGGGCGAACTGGAAGCCGGATCGCTTGCCGCATTGATCGGAGCGCCACTATCTGTTGTGATCGGCGGTGTGGGTTCACTCACTTGCGCTGCGGTTGCTGCCGTGAAGTCGAAGAGTTTGATGGAGTTTGAGATCTAAAATGACCTGGACCACTGCGGAGACGAACACTCACCAGGATCACGTGATCGCGCACGTAATCGGCGCCACGCCACTCGGTCATTTCATCTGGGACGAGACCGCGTACCTGTTGCTCGACATCGGCTTCATCTGGAACATCTATCTCAACATGGAAATGGGACTGGTGCCGCATCCGATGGCGATCACGGAGCTCGAAGCTGACGACAGTTTCAAAAGTGAGTTGCGTTCGGATATCGATCAGTTGATGCGCGGCGAGAGTCCGGTACGGATGACCGCTGTCGAAAATTTTTCGCCAATTGAATCAGTTGAATTGCTGGAGTCAGGAGATAGCCGGAGGCTGGTGCTGAATTGCGAGCAGGGACAAGTGGTGGTTGAAACACAGATGAACGCGGAAGATCCGCGTTCATCTGTGACGATTAGTTGATTAAGCGATCACGGTGATCTGGTTGTCGACTTTCTTCACACCCTTGATCTGTTTGACAGCTCGTTCGATGCCGGTTTTGAGTTCTTCTGTTTTCACTGTACCCAGCAAAGTCACTTCGCCGTTGATCACCGAAACAGTGATGCCAAGTGTCGAGAACTCCGGATCGTCCGCGAGTCGTTTGTCGATTGCGGCCTGGACCGTCGAATCGATGTTCACACTCTCAGTCGGCATCGACGTCGTGCCACCCGCTGGTGGAGTTACGACGATCGGAGCAGGCTGCGTCGCTGGCGCCGGTTGTTGAATGATCACCGGAGGCTGCTGCGTCGCAGGCGCAGGTTGCTGAATAACCGTCGGCGGTTGTTGCGCCGTCAGACTGGCGTCTTCGGTAGTTGGCTGGCTGCTCAACCAGAATAGGACCAGCATTGTTATCAACGCGATCGCTACCACAACGAGTACGCCGACCATGCCCGCGGAGAGACCGCTGTTATCACGCACCGCTTGCGAATGCACCACTTCGCGTCTTTCATTTGGCGTTTCTACTACCACGCGGCTTTTTCTTGCCTGTTCTTCATCGTATGCCATCACTATGCCTCCGTTATGTTCGATACAGTTTGTCGAGATTTATCGATTGCAAATTGATTGCTGATAGCTTGCTTTGATTCTTTAAGGCGTGTTCGTCCATTTGCCGAGACCAACGTCCCGGTGACCAC
>DASTQB010000027.1:0-19311 GCA_035761985.1 Pyrinomonadaceae bacterium | reverse complement strand
CGTCAATGCCCGTCACGCCAACCCACCAGAGTGCGTTTTGAATCTCGTAACGCGCGACTTCCGGTTCTTCCTGGTTCATGTCGGGAAGATCGTCGTTGAACCAGCCGTCGAGCACATTTCGAAACTCGACCGGATTAGAGTGCGGCGACAGCAACACGCTGTTTCTAAACTTGTTGAGATCGTGCTTGGCGAGCGTGCCGTGAAACCAGTTGCTGAGCGGCGGATCGCTGACCCACGGATGTTGCGAGCCGACGTGATTTGCCACCTGGTCCTGGATGACTTTTATGCCGAGCGCGTGTGCCTTCTGGACCAACTCGCGCAACGTTGCGAGATCGCCGAAACGGTCTTCGACGGCGTAGTAATCGATCGCGTGATAACCGTGATAGTAAGTGTTCGGGCACCAGTGTTTATCGCAACGGTTCACGCCGTTCCAGTTGTCATGCCATGGCGTTAACCAGAGTGCAGTGACGCCGAGATCTTTGAGATACGGAAGCTGGTTGATGATGCCGCGCAGATCGCCGCCATGAAAACCGCGCGGGTTGTTTCGATCGTTTGCTTCGCGTGGCGAGTTTGCGGGCGCATTGTTGGATGGATCACCGTCCGCGAAACGATCGATCATGATCAGGTAGATCACGTCGTCGGTAGTGATGCCCTGAAAGTGCGTGCGCGTGTCGAGTGGAGATTCGATCGTGAACGGGATTGTCGTACGGCCGCTCGCCGTTTCAACAGTCAGCGGGTACGCACCCGGACGAGTCGAACCATCGATACTAACGTCTGCAAAAAGATACGTGCCTTTTTCGTTGACCGTAATCCGCGATACGCGCAACGCCGGATTTGAAGAACTGACGCGCGCGCCTTTGAGGTTTGTGCCGCGCACCAGCAACCTGACCGGATTGATCGTGTGGTTGGCCCACCACGACGGCGGATCGACCTTCGTCACTGAAGGCGACGACTGTGCAACAACTGACGAGACGAAAAGCAGTAAACACAGCGTGATCTTTTTCATAGTTAAGGTGTGCGAGGCTTGGCGCTGTCGCCCGACGCGGCCGCAGGCAGTGGCGGTAGTGTCTCACCGTCTCTGCCCATGCCAGACGTCGCCGGATCGCCAAGCGGTGTCGCTCCGTGCCGGTTCACTTCGTCTAACCTCTTAAACTCCGCCAGCTCGCGATCCGCTTCGTCTTTTTTCTTCAGGCGCGAGTAGGCGAGGAACAGTTGATAGTGCACACCCGGATCTTTTGCGTTCAACTCGGCGCCACGCTGTAGCAGCGGCACGGCTTCCTCGTATCTGCGCAACTTCACCAGCAGGCGACCGAGATCGTGGTAAGAAGGAAAGCTCTTCGGATCGAGTTGAATCGCGCGTTTCAACAAGCGTTCGGCTTCGACATTTTCGCCGCGTTGACTCGCGATGTATCCGAGGTTTGAAAGTATGTCCGGATTGTCAGGTTGCAGCTTGAGTGCGTGCTTGAACGCCGCGACTGCCTCGTCGTACCGACCTTCAGCGCGACCTGTGTAACCGAGTAGAAAATAGAGGTTGTGGTTGTCAGGATAACGTTGCAGCGCGAGGGTGAAGACTTCACGCGCGCGTTCGTAACGCTGGCCGCGCACGTTTGCGACTCCGAGTCGCAGGTAATACACGAGTTGGCCCTGCGCCTGTTCGAGTGCTTTCTCGTAGAACGGGATCGACTTCTCTGCAAGCTTATTTTTCAAAAGCTCTTCGCCGATCATGAAGTTGACTTCGGCAAACACGGGCCGCAACTCGAGCGCTTTGGTCCAGTGCGTTAGCGCCGCCTTCGTGTCGCCCTGCGCTGACGCGATCAGCCCGAGCCGGTAATAGGGATCAGCCTCTCCGGGCTTTAGTGCCGATGCAGACGACATCGCTTGTTGCGCTTCGTCGAGCCGATCGAGGTTGTAGAGTGCGAGCCCGAGGTTGTAGAGCACTTCGTATGTTTGCGGTCGCAGTTCATTCGTGCGCTGAAACAGGCGCAACGCTTCCGCATACTCGTGCGCTTCGGCAAGACTCAGAGCGAGCGTGAACAGCACCTTCGCATCATTCGCCGCGAGTGCTTCGAGTTTCTTCGAAAGATCAAGTGCGTCTTTGCGCCGATCCGTGTGAACGTATGCGTTCACAAGCGTCAGGCTCAAAGCCACATCCGCGTGATCGGCGCTCGCGGCTTTCTCCAAAAGCGGAACTGCACGTTTGAAATCTTTACGAGCGGCGTAGAGCGCGCCGAGATTGAAGATGGCGCGTTCGTGACGCGGATCGATCACGAGCACTTTTTCGAACTTCGCGATCGCTTCCGAGGTGCGATTCGTTCGTGCAAGTAAGACGCCGAGGTTCGACAACGCACTCACGAGATTCGGCTTGAGACGTAACGCCGCCTCGTATTCTTTCTCAGCCTCGCCGATCATTCCGCGCTGATCGAGGATCACGCCGAGTAACGAATGCGCGTCTGCGCTTTTCGGATTCGTGGCGAGCAATTTCCGCGTCGCTTGTTCCGCTTCTTCAAGTCGGCCGGCCTGGACCAGTGCCCCGGCTTCACTCAACGCAGCATCAGACGCACGCTGCGCCATCGCATGGTGCGGCACGGCCACACACACTGCACTTAACAACAAAACAAATAGCCCGCGAAGCGGGCGAAAGCATAAAGCCTGGGGCGTAAGCCCCAGGTTAATAACAGTAAAAAAATTGGAGCCCGCGGCAGCGGGCGAAAGCGCAGACATAACCGATCTGTCGCCCGCTTCGCGGGCTGAAATACATTTTACATGCGCAGTACCTGGGGCTCACGCCCCAGGCTTTACGCTGTCCGCCCGCTTCGCGGGCTGAGATGTCCGTTAGAAGATGAGCTTGAGGGAGAACTCCATCTGCCGGCGCCGCTGCTCATTGATGTCGCGTCCGAAGTCGCCCGCGTTGTTAATGTCGCCGTTCGGAGCCGAGCGATTGACGCGGTTCAGCACGTTGTACGCCGAGAACCGGAATTGAACGTTGAACGCCTCGCTGATTGCCGTAATCGGGAAGTTCTTGAACAACGAAGCATCCCAGTAAAACTGCGGCCGTCCACGGAAGACGTTGCGTCCCAGCGTTCCGATGTGCGGGCTGTTTGGATCGCTCGGGAAAATCCGCGTCTGCGCGCAACGGAATGCAGCGCGGTTTAACTCGAGACCCTGCGCTTCCTGGTCCGCCGTCGGATCCGGATTCCCGATCAGATCCACGCGACCGCCGTTGCACGTCACGTTGAACACCGGTCCACTCTGCCACGTCACGATGTTGTTGAACTGCCATCCACCAACCGCAACGTCGAGAGCCGTCGGCATGTCACCGCCCCAGCGCCTTCCGCGTCCGAGCGGGAAGTCCCAAACGTTCGCAAACGTAAAGCGGTGTCTCACGTCGGTGTCTGCGTTGCCGCGATCCAGTTCCGGCCGCGTCGGATCGTCCGGACCGCAGTCGCGAGCGCTCGCACCATTGAAACAGATACCGCCGGGTGAGTCGTCGATGGCGTGCGCCCACGTGTATGAAGTGAGCAGCGACAGTCCTCTCGTGAACCGCTTCTCGAGTTTGTTTTGCCACGCGTTGTAGTTCGACTTGCCTCGATAACGCGTCGCCGTGATTGCACCAATGCCGAGCACTTCGCGCGATCCTGGTCCACCTTCGTCGTTGCCCGTGCCGATGTTCTGTAGCACCAGCAGATTCCGGCCCAGCGAACCGACGTAAGCAGTCTCCGCCAACCAACCGGGTGAAAACTCGTACTGCCAGGTCAGGTTGTACTGGTGATACAGCTCATCCGTGCGGTTCGGATCGTTGAACAGTATGAGACCGCCGGTTGTCGGCGCAGGAAAACTCGATCCTGGCGCGGCAACGGAAAACGGCGCCGTCGGAATGCCGTTGTCGAAAGGATTGCGCGACCGGAAAACAGCAGGACAACCGCCGGGGTTGGTGATCGGCGTGCAAGCGTAGCTGCCGGCGCCCGTGCCCGGATTGGCTGTCAGCGGCTGTGCGGCACTGACGTCGGTTGCATACAAAATTCCATAGCCACCGCGCAGCACCAGGGTCTTGTCGTCTTTGAAACCGCTGTAAGCAAAACCGATGCGTGGTCCGAAGTTGTTCTTGTCGGTGTTGGCCAGGTCCCGACCGCCGGGAGCGTTCTCGCCGGCCATCTGGATGGTGCGCGTCGCGGGGTCGAAATTGCCCTGACGATCGTAACGCTCTGTCGGCGCCGTGAAAATGTCGTAGCGCAAACCGAGGTTCAACGTCAGGTCGGTATTTACTTTCCAATCGTCCTGCACGAAGAACGCGATCTCTTTGCTCGACTGGAAGTATGGACCACCCGGATCGCCGCGGCCTACGAAACCAGGCTGGTAACCGAGCAGGAAGTTCGCCAGCGACGAGCCAGTGTCGTTTGGTCCGATGCCGTTGTAGTTGCCGGAAACGAAACCGCTGTCAGTCGTGCCGTACTGGTAATTGCCCTTCGTACCGTTGTTGCGGCCGCCATCGTAGTTGCTGTTCTGCCTCACACGATAATCACCGCCAAACTTGAAGGTCGAATTTCCCTTGATAACGGTGACTGCATCTGCGAAGTGGAAGTTGTTGGAAAGGAAATAGAATGGACCACCGTCGCCCGTGAACTCGGTCGCACGATCAGTCCCGGTCAACTCGTCGACGATGCCCACGAGCACGATGCCGCTCGAGTTTGGTCCAAGATTGATGTTCGGCGCGCCGAGATTTGCGGAAACGGTTGGACTGAAGCCGCCCGTGCCGTTCACGCCCGTGTTGAAGATTCCGATCTGAACTCTCGTGTAACCGAAGCGCGCGTCGTTCACTACAGTCGGCGAGAAGATGTGCGTGTTTCCTAGCGTGAAGCCTTTCGAGTTGCCAAACTCATCGCCTGCTGAAGGACCAGCGGGAAGATCGTTTCCGGTCGGCGAAGTGCCGAGCGGGAAGAAGTTGTCGCGCGAACGCGCCGTGTCGGATTTGCTGTAACGTCCGAAGATCGTGTTGTTGCTGGTGATGTTGTGATCGATGCGGATGTCGTAACTGTCGACATTAGCACCTTCCGTGCGATTGGTTACGAAGTTTCGTCCCGCACCCGGAAGATTCGGCAGCGGGAAAGAATTAATGTAATTGCTCGCGAAGTTGGAGAATGGACCACAAGTAACACAGTTGCGCAGATCGTTGCCGGGAATCGGAGTGCCATTGGGCGCGAAGATCGTTCCGATCGGAGCAGTGACAGTACCGCCGCCGGCAAGCCTGTAAACACGACTCGTTCCCGGTCGCAGCAGCTCGCTGAAATCGCCGACGCGCATTCTCGCCGTTGGAACAGGCACCGCCTGCGGATCGCCCGTGCCGCCGAAGATCGGCGTGCTGTTGCGTTGACCGTTGAGCGAGAAGAAAAAGAAGGAACGATTGCGGCCGTTGTAAAATACCGGGCCACCCTCGCCGAAGCGCGGCAGGAAAATCGGACCACCAACCGTACCGTAGAAATTGTGCGTGACGTAGTTTGGAACCGGCGGCGACGTCGGATCGTCGAAGCGGCTTGCCGCGGCGCTCAAAAATCTTCCCTGGTAGATCTCGCCGACAGTGCCGTGAATGTCATTGCCGCCTGACTTGAACGTCGTCGAAATGACGCCGCCACCTGCACGGCCCGACTCCGCCGACGGAACACTCGACTCGATCTTGAATTCGGCAATCGCGTCGGGGTTCGGATAAATCGCGATCTGTCCAAACTGCGACTCGTTGTTGTCGACGCCGTCGAGCGTGAAGTTGTTGTTGGTCGCGCGCGCGCCGTTGATGACGAGAACCGAACCACCTGACTCACGAAAACGCGTGGCTTCGGTGTTGTTCTGACCGCCGCCGCCCGCAACGAAATTGCCGCCGCCGCCGAGCAGACCGAGGTTCGGCCGCGTAACGCCGGGAGACAGTCCAGCGAGCAACGTAAAGTTTCTCTGCGAGATTGGCAGGTCGGTAACTTGCCGTCCGGTGATCAAGTCGCCGCGAACACTCGTCTCACTTTCAACCAGCGGCGCCGCCTCGGCCGTGATAGTTACCGACGTCGCATCCGTCGCAATCGTGGTGAACTTCACCTCGAGCGGCGTGCGCGAGTTGGTCTCAACCTGCACTGCCTCGACGGTAACAGTTCGAAAGCCAGTGCCCTCGACGGTGACGTTGTAGCGTCCGGGATCGAGATTGGGCACCGTGAACGTGCCGTCCTCGCTGGTATCGGCGGTGCGCTGCTCGCCCGTCTGAACGCTGACGACTTTCACCTGAGCGTTAGCGACGAGTGCATCGTTTGGATCCTTTACGGTGCCAACGATAGCGCCTTTATTATTTTGGGCAAGGGCTGTAATGGTGAAAGTGGAGAGCAGCAGTCCGATCCACACAAGCCGGACTAGGATGAGCGGCTTTCTCATGTATTAGGTCCTCGCTGGGAAGGTAACTTTGTTTGTTGTCTCTGCGAACTAAGTTCCGGTCTTTTACCCTAAGATCCTCGGTCCTGTCAACGTTTTTTTAGAGGTCGTTATTTAGAGGTCAAACCTGTGAAGCATGCCTCTCGAGTAAGGCGGTTACAGGATTTTCACGATTGGCCAAGATTTTCATGATGATCATGAGCTACGCAGCGAAGGCGGCGGCGAATTTGCTCGCGAGAACCAGGCTCAGGGCGCCGCGGAGAGTGGGCTTTTCGCCGAGGGTAGACGGGAGAATGCGCGCGGAGGGTAGTCCGCGGCGGACGCTGTGTTCGATGGCTTCGGTCAGTGCACTCTCGATCAGATCCCACGCGCGTGCGATCTCGCCACCGACGACGACAGCCTCCGGACTAAAGCCGATGATCAGGTTCGAGATTCCGATGCCGAGGTTGCGTGCGGTCTCGACGAGTGCGGTCTTTGCATTCGCTTCACCTGCAAGCGCGCGATCGACCACTTCGATAAACGTGATTTGGTGCGAACTGCCCGACAACTTCACATAACGCGCAATCGCAGCGCGTTCCGACGAGAACGCTTCCCAACACACGTCGCTGCCACACGAGCACGGCACCGGCGCGCCGCTGCCAATGATCATGTGTCCAAACTCACCCGCGGCGCCGCGCTGGCCGCGGTAAACCTGCCCATCGAAAATGATTCCGGTGCCGACACCTTCTGCAACGAGCACGAGTATGAAGTCTCGCGCGTCGTTGACTTCGGGCCTGCCAAACCACAGTTCCGCAAGTGCAACAGCGTTGGCGTCGTTGTCGATGACCACCGGCAGGCCGACGGCGTTCGAGATCATTTCTGAGATCGGCAGATCGCGCCAGAGGAAGTAAGGGATGTAAAGCGCATTTCCTGTCGAGGGATCGACCAGACCCGGAAGCGAAACTCCGATCCCTTCGATCGAGCCCTGGTAACGCGTCGTGAAGTCGCGTGCGACGGCGATCACTTCGTTGAGTGTCTTTTTAGGGTCAGTCAGAAACTCTTCCTGATCGATCACGCGCCCCGCGAGATCGCATGTGGCTATCGTGGTGCAGGTTGGAGTGATCGAAACGCCGAGTGCGATTGGACCAGCAGCACGCAACTTCAGCAACGTTGGACGGCGGCCGCCGGTCGACTCCCCTTCTCCGACTTCTTCAACCAGACCCTCGCTCTTCAGTGCTTCGACGATCGTGGAGATGGTCGAACGCTGAAGATCCGTCTCGCGTGCGATCTCCGCGCGCGAGATTGGTTCGCGTTCGCGCACGTAGTTCAAGACGATCTGGCGATTGATGTCGCGGATCGTGTTGAGCCTGGCCGCCTGGGCCTTTCTGAGGTCGAGTCGTCGCATGACGAGATTAGGATGTTCCCTTGCCCTGCGTGATCGTAACAAGCTTGTCAACGACAGGAACATTGAATGTTTCAATGGACCCGTCGGGCCACTTGATTTCGAGTTTATCGACCTTCATCGCACCGCCCAGACCAAAGTGCAGAGTCAGATCGTTCTGTGAACAATAAATCGCGCCGCTGAAAACTTCTCTACGCTGCCGCTGGTTACCCGTCGTCAGGTAAACAACGGTTCCGATCGCATCGCGTGGACTCTTCTTTGCCGGGTCGCCGATTAATCGCAAAGCAAGCCAGTGGCCGGTTGCCGCGGCAACGTTTCGCAGTAGCGCCGGTTTCGAGTCCAGATTGTTGATGATGAGATCGAGTCGACCATCAGCATCGAGATCTCCGACTGCAAGCCCGCGGCCGGGCCATGCGTTCGCGAGTGCATTCCCCGGCGGCGCGCCCACACGTTCAAACTTCCCTTTGATGTTGCGAAACAGCAACGCCTGCTGCGCGTAACTCGTGCCCCACTGGTGTTGGTCCACCGTCGGATAAACGTGCCCGTTCACGACAAACAAGTCCTGCCAGCCGTCGTTGTCAAAATCCAGAAAGCTCGTGCCCCAACCCAGAAACGGAATCGAAACCTCACCAAGACCCGCTTGAAACGTCACGTCAGTGAAGTTGTTGTCACCATCGTTGTGATAGAGCGTGTTCGAATCATCGGAGAAGTTTGTGATGTGAAAATCCACGCGCCCGTCGTTGTCGTAATCGCCGACGGCGAGGCCCATGCCCGCCTGCTCGCGCCCATTCTCGTTGAGCGCCAGACCCGATGGATAACCCATCTCCTCAAAAGTGCCGTTGCCCTTGTTTACGTAAAGCTGGTTTGGCGTTGAATCGTTTACGACAATCAGATCGAGCAACTTGTCGTCGTTGACGTGAACGAACGCCGAACTGAAGCCATAGTACTTCTCCGGATCGTGAACGCCTGTTTTCACACTTACATCTTCGAACGTTCCGTCAGGCTTTTGACGATAAAGCGTGTCGCCTTCGCCCGGCAGTCCACGTGGACCACACATCACGGGCACGCCGCGAAACTGGCAGAAGTTTTGTGCAACGCCGCCCGGCTTGCCTGCCTCGGACGGAGCCGGCGGAAGACTGCCAAGATCGATCTGAACGTAACCCGGAACGAAAAGATCGAGAAGGCCGTCGTGATCGTAGTCGCCCCAGCTCGCGCCAGTGCTCCAGCCTCTGCGTGCGACGCCGACTTTCTCGGCAACGTCAGTGAACGTGCCGTCGCCGTTGTTGCGATACAGACGCGACACGCCGAAGTTGCCGATGAACATGTCGGGCCGGCCGTCGTTGTTGTAATCGCCGACTGCGACACCAAAGCCCCAACGCTCGTTTGCAACGCCTGCTTTGTCAGTGACGTCTTCAAACTTCCAGTTGCCGAGATTGCGATACAACGCAGCGCGCGGAGCTTTTTCTTTGCCGCGCATGGCGGCGGCAGTTGAACCGCTCAACAGGTAAATGTCCGGCTTGCCGTCTGAGTCGTAATCGAAGATCGCAACGCCGCCGGAAGGGGTGTCGAAGATGTAGTCTTTCGCGGCTTCGCCTGAGCGATGACGAAAGTTTGCGAGCGCCGTCTTGTCGGTTACATCTTCAAAGATGACCGGCGCGTGCGGATCGGTTATGCCGGTGGTTCGGCGCGAAGTGTAGGTAGCTGGCGTTCCGGTTGAAACTCCACCTCTCGGCGGCTGCTGCGCCTGGGCCAGGATCGGCGCGACCAGAAACAAACAGCAAAGTACAAACCCGAGCTTATGATGACATCGCATTGGTATTACTTCGCGGCGATGACAACATAGTTTCTACCGTGATAGAGCCGAACGCCGCCGCCTGCGTCGGCAGTCATCATCAACGGGCGAGGGCGTCGCAACGATTTGTCGTTCTCGATTGCGACTGACATCAGATCTTTTCCGGCGAGATCGAGGATTGTGATCTTGCCTTCGTTAGCGAAGCCGAATCCGTAAGCGCCGGCGGCCAGTGTTTCTCCGTTGAGCGTGATCTCGGAATCCGTGATGAAGAAGCCGACATACTTTTCTCGAACGTCAGCGGAATAGCCTGAGGTATCAACAAGGCCGGCGATTACGAAGCGTGAAGTCCCGAAGCGAGCGGCCGCGCTGTTGCGCATCTGCGTGGGTGCACTCAAGCCCTGGAAGTAAAAGCCGGGGGGAACGACTCGCGTGAGTTCGGTTCCGGTAAGAACAGTTGCGCGCTCTTGGGCCGCGGCTGAAACCGCGGCGATCAAGAGCGCGAAAGCAATCGAGAGATGTTTGAGCGGGTTTTTCATAGTTGACCTCGCGGCAAACAATACTCTCGCAAACGACGCTAGGCAAGAATCGGTCAGATAGGACCGATAAGAACTATCGTCTATCTCTCGTGCGCAACGAGAGCTCGATGCGCTGTGTTTTCTGCGTTGTGGCGTTCGTCCGCACTTCACGTCCAGTATCGGAGGTGAGCCAGATCTCTGCCAGTTGATATTGCTCGTCATACTTGTTGAATACGAGGCGTTCGACGGCTTCAGGATCCGTGCCGGTAAGCGTCACTGGCGCGTTCAGGATCACGGATTCGCCGCCGGTTTTTTGAAGTCTGACGAGATTGCCGGACATTCGCTTGATGGTGTAAACCCCGGCTTTCAGCGTCTTTTTCCCTGCTGAAAACTCGAATGGAATGTCGACTTCGACTCTGCTCGGCGCTTGCGCGTGGGCGGTTGCAACGGCGAGTCCGAGGACCATTCCGAAAACTGCAACGATGGTATAAATTTTATTTCGCATAACAAAAATCCCCTTTCACTTATTAACGCGACAGTCCGGGAAAAACGGGCTCAAGCGGCTCATATATGTGTTCAGATCGCACAAATCTGGATTTTTGTTATCCTCGTCGCATGCCTGCCCAGAACATAACGGAGTTGCTCGTCGGTTACGGGCGCGGCGACAAAGAGGCGCTCGATCGATTGATGCCCATCGTCTACGACGAACTCCGACGCCAGGCTGCACGTTATCTAAAACGAGAACAGGCAGGACACACGCTCCAAACCACTGCCTTGATTCACGAGGCGTACGTGCGGCTGGTGGATCAACGCAACGTGCAATGGCAGAATCGCGCACACTTCTTCGGCATCGCCGCGCAACTGATGCGACGCATCCTTGTCGATCACGCGCGCACGAAGAAGCGGGCCAAACGCGGCGGCTCCGATGTTAGAGTTTCACTCGGCGAGGTTGACGTTGCTGCTAAAGATCAGGATCTCGACGTCGTTGCACTGGATGAAGCATTGGATCGTCTTGCTAAAATTGACGAGCAACAGAGCCGCGTGGTTGAACTCCGGTTCTTCAGTGGTCTAACTGTCGAAGAGACTGCCGAAGTGATGGGAATCTCACCGGCGACTGTCAAACGCGATTGGAGCATGGCCAAAGCGTGGCTGCATCGCGAACTGAGTGGCGAGATTGAATGAGCGAGACTGATCCACAAAGCTGGCAACGCGTGAAGGAAGTGTTTGAGGGCGCCCTCGCACGTGAGGGCGCCGAACGGCAGGCGTTTCTCGATCGAGAGTGCGGCAGTGAAGCTGCGCTGCGGCAGGAAGTCGAGTCGTTGCTGCGCTCGTACGAAGTCGCCGGAAGTTTCATGGAAGCGCCGGCTGTTGCGCAGGCGGCTGAGTCACTCGCCGGCCGAGATCAAAAACTCGTCCCGGGCCAACGTGTAAGGCACTACCAGATCGTCAACCTCATCGGTGAAGGTGGAATGGGTGAGGTCTACCTCGCCACCGACACGACTCTCGGCCGGCGCGTGGCACTCAAGGTTTTGCCTAAATATGTAAGCACCGATCCGGAACGCCTCCGTCGTTTCACTCAGGAAGCACGCGCTGCATCGCGACTCAGCCATCCGAACGTTTGCGTGGTCCATGAGATCGGCGAGACTGACGATGGCCGTCCGTTCATCGCGATGGAATACGTCGAAGGCGTCACCTTGCGCCAGCGTTTGAAGAACCAGGCGCTGAAGCTCGGCGACGTTCTCGACATCGCGATCCAGGTTTCCGAGGGGCTGATCGCAGCACATGATGCAGGCATCGTCCATCGCGATATCAAACCCGAAAACATCATGATCCGGCCCGAAGGCTACGTGAAGATTCTCGACTTCGGGCTCGCGAAGTTGACTGAACGTCACCAGGGCGCGATGCACACGACGATGTCGACGTTGTTGTTCAACTCTTCACCGGGCACAGTCATCGGCACCGCTGCTTACATGTCGCCGGAACAGGCGCGCGGGATCGCGGTTGACGAACGCACAGACATCTGGGGACTCGGCGTCGTGCTTTACGAGATGGCGTCAGGCAATCCGCCGTTCACAGGCGAGACGCCGACGGACATGGTTATCGCGATCGTCGAAAGAGACCAACCTCCGATCTCCCGGCACGTCGACGGCACGCCGCCCGAGCTGGAACGAATCGTCAGGAAAGCACTGCGAAAGGACAGGAACGAGCGCTATCAGATCGTGAAAGAACTCGCGATCGATCTGCGGAGCCTGCGAAGAGAGCTCGAGCTCAATTCCCTGCTCGAGCGTTCCGTTGCGCCGGGAACAGGCACGGGCGCGAATACTCTCGGAGCGGATGGCGGTCGTCGTGTTGATACAAACGAACTAAAAGCTGCGCACACTGCCGTTCATCACCCGGTGACGCGACGCAGTCGCACCTGGATCGCACTCGCCGCGGTCGTCCTGTTTGTCGCCGCGGCCGCGTTTGGTTACTACAAGCTGCGCACGCGCAGTGAAACAACTCCGGCGCGTTTCGAACGAATCGAGGTCACGAAGTTAACGACCACTGGTAACGCGTCGATGGTGGCGATGTCGCCGGATGGGAAGTACGTTTCTTACATCACGAGCGAGGGCGGCAAGCAGAGTTTGTGGCTGCGGCAGGTAGCAACCAGCAGCACTGCGCAGTTGATCCCACCTAGAGAAGGAAATTATCTCGGGTCCGCTTTTTCACCCGACAGTAATTTCCTGTTCTTTGGCCATGCAGTGTCGGATCGCAACGATGCGGGACAGATATATCGGATTCCCGTGCTGGGAGCCGGAGTGCAGCCGACGAAGATCGCTCAGCCGGATGGACCACCTGCCATCTCCCACGACAAAAAACGGATAGCTTTTATCCGGTACGATCTGCCGAATCAAACGGACCAGCTTGTCGTGGCGAATGCCGATACGAGCGACCAGCAAGTGGTTGCGAGCCGTAAGTGGCCCTTGAGATTCGGGTGGAACTTTCTTACCAGGCCAGAATGGACCGACGACGATAAATCGCTGCTCTTGCCAATGGTCGTTTCGGATGGCGCGAGCAATAACCGTGATATTTCAGTCAACTACTCGATCTCGATCTTCGAAAAAGACTTGCTCAGCGGCGCCGAGCGTGTCATTCCACTTGCTCCGCAACGGTTCGATGAAGTAGGCAGCGTGTCCATGCTGCCCGACGGCAGCGGCGTGATCATGCCGGCGAAAGCATTCGGTGCTTCGTATGTGCAGATCTGGCAACTCCTGCGCGACGGATCGATACGGACCATCACGAACGATCTGAGTGACTATCGAGAGCTGGGTCTGAACGAAGATGGCAGCGCTTTCGTCACGGTCCAACGGCAAACTCTCGCGCGGATCTGGACGTTGAAAAAAGGTGAGTCGAAGCCTGTGGCGATCACGTCAGGCACGAGCCGGTATTACGATCTGTGCGCAACTCCCGACAACAAGGTTGTTTACGCGTCTGACGCCACTGGCATCGCGGATATTTATGAGATCGGTGCGAGTGGGAGTGAACAAAGGCAACTGACTTCAGACGGTCGGCGGAATTACGCACCGTCGGTGTCGCCGGACAACCGCTATTTGGTCTTTCATTCAAATCGCACAGGTGTATTTCAGATCTGGCGCACAGAACGCGACGGCTCGAACCCCAAACAATTGACGTTTGGTAAAACTGAGAGCACGTGGGCCACGTTTTCGCCGGATAGCAAGTGGATCGTTTATCAACATTTCGAACCGGGAAATCCTTTCTCGCTTTGGCGCCTGCCGGTTGATGGTGGGACGCCGCAAATGCTCACTGAGGGCATTGCGATCAGGTCGACGATCTCGCCTGATGGAAAGTTGATTGCGTTCTGGTACAACGATCAAAGGATCGATTCGCGGTGGGTGTTGAAAGTGATTCAGTTTGAAGGCGGTGCGACTTACAAGACGTTTGAAGTTGCGCCCACGGTCGCGGTCAACTGGGACAGCCCGCTACACTGGACGCCTGACGGAAAATTTTTGACGTACGTGGACCATCGCGGCGGCGTAGACAACATCTGGGGTCAGCCGATCGACGGTGGTGCAGCGAAGCAGTTGACGAATTTTGAAGATAGCGTGATTTTGTCGTTCGACTGGATGAAGGACGGAAGCCTTGTGGCATCACGCGGCGTGATCATGAGCGATGTGGTGCTGATCCAGGACGCTGGCAAATAAAAATCAATATAGGTCCTATAGGACAGATAGGACATATAGGACCTATAAAAATCTGAGGGCAAATGATGCGTGTTGGTGTGCTGACGGGTGGCGGGGATGCGCCGGGCTTGAATCCTGCGATCAAGGGCCTGGTCTATCGTGGTTCGGAGTTGGGGCTTGAAATCATTGGTCTGTTTGACGGCTGGCGGAGCCTGATCAATCCGGCGCCTGACGTGTTGCCGCTCGATCGCGAGACGGTGCGTCGCTGGGATCGCGACGGCGGCACGAATCTCGGTTCGTCGCGCACCAATCCTTTCAAACAGGTTAACGAAGAAGGTGAAGCGCAGGATCGATCGCAGGAAGTCGAAGAGAACCTCAAGCGACTCAATCTCGACGCACTCGTCGTGTGCGGTGGTGAGGACACGCTCGGCGTTGCCGCCGTGTTGGCCCAGCGAGGCGTGCCTGTAGTCGGCGTGCCGAAAACCATCGACAAAGATCTCGCCGGCACCGACTACACACTCGGCTTCGACACCGCGCTTAAAAATATCACCGAAGTGATCGAGCGGTCGCGCACGCCCGCGGGATCGCACGGCTGGGTGCAGGTGGTCGAAGTGATGGGTCGGCACGCGGGCCACCTCGCGCTGTGGTCCGGCGTTGCGGGTCAGGCGCACTTGATACTGATCCCTGAACATCCGTTTCGCTACGAGAAAGTCTTTCACCTGCTGGCCGCGCGACTTGGTGAGTCGGATCTTAGTCGCGGTTTGGGGCAGCGGCCTCGCTACTCTGTGATCGTCGTTGCAGAGGGTGCACGTGCTGAAGACGGGGAGATGGTAACGATCGACGATCGTCACGACGCGTTCGGGCACGTGCGGCTTGGCGGGATCGGCGAAGTGCTGGCGCGAAGAATCGCAGCCGAGACACCTTACGAAGCACGTGCAGTGGTGCTGGGCCATCCGCAACGTGGTGGTCCACCAAGCCCAATCGATCGCATCATGGGAATGATGTTCGGCGCCCACGCGGCAGAAGCCGTCGCCGCAGAACGTTTCGGCACGATGGTCTCCGCCCGCGGCGTCGCTCCAGCTGTCGAGTTCTCACTCGTCGATCTCTCCCAAGCCCAGGGCACCATCAACATCGTAGACGTCGACCGCTACTACGACACCGACCGCTACCACCTCAAGGGCATCGGAATGTAACCGCAGGCGTTCCTCACTACAGTCCACCGGTTCGGAGCAGCACATGAACTCATTCTCTCAGCGTAAAGGACTGAAACCCATCAAGAACATCGTACAGGTTGATTCGATGGATCGGGATTTAAGAAATGGCCTGTGGAATGCACTACAGATTTTTTACTGGGGCAAGGGAGATGGTATCTATAAGGTTGCCGAATCGATCAGCGCGGTCGAGTCCCTGTGCAACTTAATAACCGGCGGCAAAGACACTTTAGGTGACGCACTCAAGAAGGTAGAAGCGAGAGTCGCTATTCATCCTGCCTTGAAGAAAGGATTCGGCAACATCTATGGGTACACCAGTGATGCCAATGGAATTCGTCATGCGCTGCTTGACGAACCAGATTTGGATTTCTAGGACGCGAAGTTCATGTTGGTGTCGTGCTCCACATTCATTAATTATCTTGTCGCAAAGGCGTCTAAAGCCGGCATCAGCTTTGACAAGTGATGCAAAGATCCTTCTCACAACGCGCATTGAAATGAACCGGGGCAAACGCTAAACTCTCGACATGAGCATATCTCAAGTTCTTGAAGCACTGCCGGACTTCACGTTCGAAGAACGTCAGCTTCTTATCCGCCGGGTGATCGAATTGGACGATCCTCCACTATCAGAAGCCGATGAGGCTCTGGTAGAGTCGCGCCTGGCAGCCCATCACCTGGATCCGACATCCTCGATACCACTTGAAACATTAAAAGAGCGCCTCAGATCACGAACAAAAG
The DNA here is from genome assembly GCA_035761985.1 of Pyrinomonadaceae bacterium. Classification (GTDB taxonomy): domain Bacteria; phylum Acidobacteriota; class Blastocatellia; order Pyrinomonadales; family Pyrinomonadaceae; genus PSRF01. The sequence continues at coordinate 3,097 of DASTQB010000027.1, read as the reverse complement.
AATGAATTGGCGGGTTGTCTCACGGCCTGACGCAGAAGATGATGTTATTGAGATTGCCGCGTGGTATGAGAGCCGCGCGCAGGGGCTTGGTCACAGGTTTGTAGAAGAATTCCTCGCCGTGCTGGATCAACTCGCATTGAATCCTGTCGTGCATTGCCGTCGTCATCCTCGCAAGAATATTCGCTGGCGATATCCGAAGAGCTTTCCGTACCGAGTGATTTACGAAGTGGATGAGCGCGAGAGAATCGTTATTGTCGCTGCCGTTCTACACGCCGCGAGACACGATCGAGAGTGGAAGCGACGAGTCTAATGATACCGACAAGCCCCCTGCAAGGCTTCGCATACGCCCGGCTCCGGAATCGCGTTGACACGTATTTTCCACTCTAGTAAATTGTCGCCGCTTTACAACTAGGAAGCACACACGATCGGAACGGTGCACCCGCCGAGACGATGGTGTGAGGTCTGGTCACAGTCGCCCTTGATCACTCCTCCTTCCTCTTTCTCACACTAGCACCACCATAAGGAGACAAACATGAAACAGATCAAGGTCTTTCTTCTTGCAGGGTTGGTAATTACAACCACGGCTGCCACAACTATGCTCTGGTCGGCGTCGGCTGCTGCGCCTCGTCCATCGGCTTCGGGCCACGGAACTATCCTGTTGCAGGATACCGAAGGGAGAACTGTCAGAAGACAGTTTACCTTCAGCGCAAGGATCACCGCAGACGGTAGCGTGAAAGGAATGGGGATTCTTCACAATCCGTCTTTTGACCCCAAGTACGATGCCCAGTTCGATATCACGTGCCTGCAAATCGTAGGCAACCGGGCCAGCTTCGGAGGCTCGATCAGGAAGACAAGCGATCCGGTTTTCAACGATGAGTTTGACGCAGCGTTCTTTACCGTTTTCGACAACGGTGAAGGCGACGGCAGCGACACGATCAGTGAAGTTTTCTTCGATAACGTGGTTGAGCCAGGTGCTTGCCAGTTTATCGGTGCTGACGATTTCCCGCAGATACCGATCGAATCCGGCAACGTACAGGTGAATCCGTAAACATCGATCAGTGCGGGCCAGGAAGAAGAGGTTCGTTTACAGACGAGCCTCTTTTTTCGTGTTCGTGCGATGATTTTGGGCGAGTGGCGACAAGACGTAGCGTGAAGTCGTTGTTAAAGTAGAGGGACGATGGAGCAGCATGAGGAAAGTCAGACGAACGTGAGTCGCAGCCGGTCCGAAAAGGCTTTTCACACGCTCGCCAGGATGTTCAATGGCCTGCACTGGGCATTCGGCATCACGACACTGCCTGCCACAGCGACACCACGCGAAGAGCGCAACTTCGTGTTGATGTGGGTCGGAATTATCGTGTTTACGATCGTGTTCTTAACCGGCTTCTTCTATTTCCTCGGACGGTTCCTCGGCTAGTCTTAACTGTGGCGGTCGAACGGAGCGTCGGTCGTGAGTCGCTCGTGAACGCGCGCGACTAAATCGGGAATCGTCGGATCGTCACTCGACTTCGGAATGATCTTCGGATCTGGTGCAATCACCGGACGGATCATCTTCTGTTGTAACTGCTCGCGCGCGTCCATCATCCAACCAAATCCGCGGAAGATGTAAGTCAACAACGTCCGATCCGCTTCTTCGATCCCGAGTGCTTCCTGCACGCACCACGCGCCGAAATCCGTGTTTGCAGTCAAACGCAACGGCGGGCTGTCTTCCTTGCCCGGCTTCAACACTCCATTCACAAACGCGGTCATGTAAATCAGCCGCGCGATCGAGAGCCGCTCGGCCTGGCGTGGTGAAATGTTCAACTGCCCTGCATCGATGGCCTTGAACACCGGATCGATATAGATCGCCGGACGCGGATCCTGTTGCACTTGATTGCCTCTGCCTGCCGCTGCAATCTCCGGATGACCAAACGTCGGCAAACCGCCGCCCAGCATCTTCTCGCGAATTCGTTCCGCGCGCTGTTCGGGTGACAAGTGCTCGAGCTCCTGAACAAAATCCGACATGTCGTGGATCGCGCCGAAGTGTCGCGCACCGTCAAGCGCCATGTGCGACGCGATGAAGAAGTCGACCACCGAGAACGTGTGCAACGTCGCCATGTAGCGCGCCACCATGTTTGAACCCGCAGAGCCGTGATGGATCTGGATCGTGCCCATGCGCTCGAGGATCGATCGCTCGTGATCGTTTGCGTGATGGCCCAGGATCAGGCTGTAGCTAACCTGAAACGCGTTTCTGCGTTCCTTTCGTTCTTCCTCGATAAACTCTCTCGTCGTTTGGACCAGGTCGTGCTCGGATAGGTCCTGCTTCGAGAGCAGTAGACCATTCATGTAGGCAGAGATGCCGCCCACTGCAACACTCATCATGTGTACCGAGATCATCTCGACCAGCAACGACTCCGGATCACGATCGTCGTGTACGCCACGATCCTCGCCTTCCTGTCGACCCTGTTTCGCTTTCTCGAGTATCAAAAAGTGGTGCATCGCGACTTCCGGACCGAGTCCTGGAAACTGCTTCACAAAAGCCGCCACGTCTTCGATCATGCGGCCGCGGTCGAGCGTCTCGAAGAATTTTTGATCGATAAACGCAGCCAGTTCGCTGGTGGGACCTGATTCACCGAAGAGTCCGGTGAAGATGACTTCCATTGGACCAACATCGCCGCGGACGATCTCCGACTCCGGAACCGTGCCGCGAATGGTGAAGGATCGGATGTCGAGCGTGATCGTGGTGCCGTTGCAGTCGACAGGCGTGTGATGCAAAACGGGATTAGCGATGATTCCGGTTGACGCAGGCATCGTGGCAAAAAAGCCGAGCGCGGTAGCAATCTGTTTCTCGCCCAGTTCATCCGCCCTTGCGATCGCTTGTTTAACTGGGTTGTGTTCGGGCGCCGTGGGTAACGCCGCAAAAATCTTATCCGTTTGAGTTTCTTCCATGATCAGGCCGATCCTTTTTGGTCTAAGAATAGCGATTATCTCGCCTCGCCACAAATGTGCAAAATGTTGCCGCGGATAACGCTGTTGAAGAGCGATTTTTAAAGCAAACGAAAAGGCGCGACAGTTTGGAACCGTCGCGCCTAGTCTTATGTGGTCATCGTCCTCACCCCGA
>DASTQB010000026.1:0-31051 GCA_035761985.1 Pyrinomonadaceae bacterium | reverse complement strand
CAGCAGGGACAATTGTTCCAATGGTCCAAAGACCGGATTGTTGAAGAGGTTTGCGAGGAAGTAACTGTTTATTCCGGCGCCGGCGTAAACAGAGATGAGGCCGTCGTAAACGTCTGAACTGTAGCCGGCGTTCTCCAATGCCTCCCACGCGGTTTCGAGAAACAGCCGGTGCTGCGGATCGAGCAGCTCAGCTTCTCTACGCGTAAAACCAAAGAAGGAGGCGTCAAAGAGTTCCATGTCGTCGAGCACGACGGCCGCCTTGACGAAGTGATCGCCGGCGACGACTTCGGGGGCGACACCGCGAGCCAGGACTTCTTCATCGGTGAAGAAGGAGACCAGTTCGTCGCCATCACGCAGATGGTTCCAGAACTCGTCGAGGTTGCGGGACTTTGGATACCGGCCGGCCATTCCGATGATGGCTATTTCCGTCCCATCAAATTCACTCATGATTAATTCCGGTGGCTTTGCACAACGGGCGACAGGGTGAAGGTTACTGGGCTTTCGCCCGCTGTCGCGGGCTCCGATCGATTTTGTTGGACCTTACCTGGGGCTCACGCCCCAGGCTCTATGCTTACGCCTGCTGTCGCAGGCTAAGAGAAGGACTTTCGGGCAAAGCGATCATTCGATTTCGACTTGTTTAGAAGCTAATTCCTGTTAATCCGTGCCTTATAGCGCACCCCCCGAGCGAACGCAGGGAGCGAGGGGAAGAATCCCTATCTCCTCACGCCGTACTCTTCATTCAGCTCACTGTCTGTGCTTTCTGGCTGAGTCGTTCCTGAGCTTTTGTTTTGCGTCGTTCGCCGCGGCTCTGCTGCACCTTGAACTCAGGTTTTTCGTCTTGATCTTTCGTGAGCAGTTTCGCGAGAGCGCTGATCGTGGCGCCTTCAAAAATCATCGCCGGCGGAATCTCGACGTTGAACTCGTTGCGCAGACGCGAGAGCACTTGAATAGCGAAGAGTGAACTTCCTCCTAACTCGAAGAAGCTGTCGTGAATTCCGACCTCCTCGATGCCCAGCACGTCCTGCCAGATCTGCGTGATCTTGCGTTCAGCGTCGGTCGCCGGTGGCACATAGGCGCTGTGCTGCCTGATCCTGGTCGGAACAGCCTTTGTTTTTTGCTGCGCTTTGATGGCGCTCAGGAAGCGTTCGCCGCTCGCTTTCGCGGCTTGCTCGAGTGTGATCTGAAGGTCCTGAGGACAAACGATCACTTGCGGCTCAAGCTGCGCCGCCAGGATACGATCGAGCGCTTCGACTCCATCTGCGGGAGAAATGCGTCCTTTATAGATCTCCAGGTCCTCAGTCGACCCTGACCCGGCTTCTTCCCGGGAAGAACTCTCTTGCGCGAGTTGCGTTGAGGCAGGCCCGGACGCGCCAGTTTTCACGTTGGAGATCGCGCGTATTTCCTCCGCTATGTCTCTTACCTGCTTTTGACCGAAACCTTCAACCTCGACCAGTCCGCGCCCCTGCTCGTCCATGAGCTTCAGGTCGAAGTTGATCATCTCCCTGCTGACGCTTTCCTCTTCCTTGTAACGGCCATAGCCATAGATCTTGCGGGGCAATTCCCCCATGATGCGCAGGCGCTTATACGTGAACGGCAGATATGGACCACCGGCCAGGTACTTCTTTGTCAGCCCCGTCATTCTGTCTAACAGAGCTGGATGAAACTTCATCTGTTCGAAGTCACCGGCAAAGTTCTCGGGAATCTCCAGCGGTATGAAGATCTCCTTGTTACCGATGTGGACCCGTCGCACACTGTGCCACCGCGGCCCTAAATCTTCGTCGCGATCTTCTTCGGTTAAAACGATCTCTCTTGCATTGCAGCGTTGTTGGAAGCTGGCGAGATCGTACTGTGCCGGCGGCGCCGGTTCGTGAATGGTCACACGGCCAGTGGCATAACTCCGCAGACCAGACTCGTCGCCATTACCATTACCGTTCGGGTTGCTGCGTACGGTGAATTCAAAACCCTCGTCGTCCTGCTCCAGCTCCAGTCTGACTTCACGTTTCTCACCGATCGCTACGTGTACGGGAGCCAGGAAAAATACATCGCGAAATTCGATCACGCGACCTTTTGCGCGCTCGCCCAGCGCAGCGCGAACCATTTCGAAGAACCCGACACCCGGAATGACGGGGTAACCTGCGATTCGGTGTTCATCCAATGTCCACTGCCGTTCGGGAGCAAAGTCCGTGATGTAGATCTCGCGGCCATCTTCCGCAACAACGCGACGGTCGAGCAGTGGATGAGGCAATTCCTTTTTCGCCTCTTTCCCGTTGAGAGGTTCGCGAAACAGGTGCGCCGCCATGCCGACCTGCTCCCACGCACTCCAGTCGATCGATACTGTGAACCGGCCAGTTTTAGCGCGGTAGTACTGCGAGAAAAGGTCAAGAAAAGCGTTTGCTCCAACGTAATCGACCTGGCCCAATCGGCCCACGATCGCGCTGAGGGAAGAAAAGAGGACAAAGAAGTCGAGCGAAATGTCTTCCACCAGTTTCTCGAGCACACGAGTGCCTTTGACCTTTGCGGCAAACACTTCGCGGACGCTTTCAGGTTTCTTGATTTGCATTAACCCGCCGGCTGGAATTCCGGCCGCGTGAACGATGCCGTTGAGTTCCCTGAATCTTTCACGTGTGCGCGCAAAAACCTCGCGCATCGCCTCCTCGTCAGCGACGTCAGCGCTCAGTATCAAGACCTCAGCGCCCGACTCCTCCATCCCGCGAATCCGGACGATCGTTTTGCTCACTCGATTGTCAGCGCCGTGAGTTTGAAGCCACTCACTCCACTCGTCTCTCGCCGGGAACGGCGAACGGTTGACCAGTACCAACTTTGCGCGGCAGGTGCGGGCAAGGTAGTCGGCGACTTCGAGACCGAGTCCGCCGACGCCGCCGGTAATCAGGTAAACACCACCGTCTCGGAGAACAGCCTGACGGTTTCTTGCTTCGTGCAAGGCAACCGTCTCATAACGCTGTAGCCAGCGGCGATTGTCACGATATGCAACAATCGGCTCCACCCTGGGCGCAGAAAGCTCGGCGAGGATTTGGCCCGCGAGCCATTGCTCCTGCCGGCTTCCTTCCGGCGGAATGGTGATATCGATGCTTTGGCAAGTGACGTTCGGATACTCGCGCGGGAAAACCTGGACAGGACCAAGCACGATCGCTTTTTCCGGATGCAACTCCTCGGCGCCTGTCACCTGTCTGAGCCCGTTGGAGACGACGACCAGTTTCAGAGGATTGGTAATGCCGGCGCGTCCGATCGACTGCGCCAGGTACAGAAGAGTAAAGAACCCTTGTTCACCGAGTCCGGTGAGATCGTCGAGCTTCGCGTGGATGTCCGGAGTCACATTCCAAAAGTTGACAATTGTTTCAGGCTGCAAGTTTCGTGAGGAGAGCTCCTGGAACAACGCATCGTAGTCTTCCGGGATCTCGGGATTCAGATCGATCCTTGTGTCGTCGTGCTTTAGAAAAGCGGGGCCACGCCCGACCCAGATGACATGCTGGTATTTCTCTTTCGCCAGTTCGAGGAAACTGCGGGTAAGATCGAAATGATCGGCGAAAACCAGGATGGTCTTGTCTGACGTCTTCTGGTTGCCATTGACTGACAGACGCGGCGTTTCCTTCCACGCCGGCACGGAAAACCAGTTCTCCATTTCCAGGCGTTTGTTGTAAGGCTTGCTGCGCGGACCGAGTTGATTTTCATTCGACTGGAGGTCCAGGTCGATCCAGTGTCTTTGCCGATCGAAGGGATAGGTGGGCAGAGGCACACGCCTCCGGCTCTCGTTCGCAGTGAATGCGGTCCAGTCAGGCTCAACTCCAGCCAGCCAAAGCTGGCCCACGGCCTTTAATAAATAAGGAACTTCTTCCTGGCGCTCGCGCGGGCTGGGAATTGATGAGATGACGAGCTGTGCCGGCTTCTTATCAGGATGCCATCTGGTGAGAGTCTTTAAAGTCAGACCTGGGCCAACTTCAAGTAGTATGGCTTCAGGATCTTTCAAGAGTTCTTTCACCCCATCCGCGAAGCGGACAGTTTGCCTCATGTGTTCGACCCAGTAATCAGGATCGGTAGCATCTTCGTTCGTGATCCACGTGCCGGTCACATTGGAGATAAATGGAATCTCCGGTGGATTGAGCTCGATTCCTTTGACGAATTGCAGTAATGGCTGGAGCGCGGGTTCTATCAGCTCCGAATGAAACGCATGCGAGGTGCGCAGTCGCTGGCAGGCAATGCCTTTGCTACTGAGTTCCTGTTCGAACTGGTCGATCGCCTCGTTTGCACCGGAAACGACACATTGACCGACTCCATTGACAGCAGCCAGGGCCAGCTTTTCACCCACCATATTTCGCAACTGGCTCTCGGCCATTTGCACAGCCAGCATCGAGCCGCCGGGTAAGCTTTGGATCAGGCGCCCGCGTTCCGCGACGAGTCTGAGCGCGTCATCAAGTGAGAACACACCGGCAAGACACGCCGCCGTGTACTCACCGATGCTGTGGCCGATCAACGCAGTGGGCTGCACGCCGAATTCCATCAGCAGCCGCGCCAACGCATATTCGATAACGAAGAGAGCGGGTTGCGTAAATGAAGTCTGGTCCAGTTTCTTTGCCGCTTCCTCGCGGTCGCTCTCATCGGGAAAGAGCAAGCTTCGCAAATCAACGCCCAGAACTTCCTTCAAGTAGAGCGAACAGTAGTCGACGTGCTCGCGGAACGCCGGTTCGGATCGATAAAGATCGACTCCCATGTTCACAAACTGAGAACCCTGGCCCGGAAACATGAAAGTCAGAGGCCGGTTCGCCGACTCCTGTACGGATGTGGAAAGGCGGTCGGGCGTCAACGCCTGCAAGGCAGTGATTGCTTCGTCGGAGTTTTTGCACACGACCATGCGGCGATGTGGGAAAGCCTTGCGTCCGATCTTTAATGTATGGGCCACATCAGCGAGATTCACTGACGGATTCTGTTTCAGGAAATCGACGAGATTGGCACAGGTTGCGTCAAGCGCGTGGGCGGTTTTGGCTGATATCAACAAGAGTTGTGACGATCTGGACGGACCAGAAGCCTCACTGGCAGGAGCTTCTTCCAGTACCACGTGCGCGTTTGTTCCGCTCAGGCCAAAAGAACTGACGCCTGCCCGCAGAGGTGTGGCGCCTGGGTTCCACGGCCGAAGGCGCGTATTGACGAAGAATGGCGAGCGGTCAAGTTCGAGGTGCGGGTTGGGCGTTTCAAAATGCAGACTCGGCGGAATCTGCCGGTGATGAAGCATCAGGGCAGTCTTGATTAGACCGGCAACACCGGCGGCAGTGTCGAGGTGTCCGATGCCGGTCTTCACCGAGCCGATGGCGCAAAAATTGTTTTCGTTTGTGCGGGCGCGAAAAGCCTTCGTCAACGCTTCGATTTCTATCGGGTCGCCGAGCGCTGTTCCGGTGCCGTGCGTTTCGACGTAAGTGATCGTCTCTGGCGAAACACCCGCAAGGCCCTGCGCCAAAGCAATGACTTCCGTCTGGCTATCGACACTCGGCGCCGTATAACCTGCCTTGAGTGAGCCGTCATTGTTAGTCGCAGAGCCGAGGATGACGGCCCAAATGTTATCGCCGTCGGCCAGGGCATCTTTGAGTCGTTTTAGGACCACCACCCCGGCGCCGTTTCCCATTACAGTGCCGTTGGCTTTGGCATCGAAGGCGCGGCAATGTCCGTCAGGAGAATTGATCCCTCCTTCTGTGTACATGTACCCGATCTTCTGCGAGGCCATGATCGTGGCGCCGCCGGCCAGCGCCGTATCGACTTCATAATTGAGCAAACTTTGACACGCCATGCTGACTGCAACCAGTGAAGTGGAGCAGGCGGTCTGCACCGTCACGCTCGGGCCTCTGAGGTTCAGCTTGTAAGCGACGCGGCCCGTGAGGTGATCGTTCTTGTTATAGATGAAGGCGGCGGGAAGAAGGTCTGAGTCTCGCAGATACCCGGCAGCAGACAGATTGTAGAGAAGGTAAGTGTTGGCGCCGGCTCCGCCGTAGAGTCCAATCAAACCGGCATACTTATCGGGGTGGTAGCCGGCGTGTTCCAGTGCTTCCCAGCAACACTCGAGAAAGAAACGATGTTGTGGATCCATCATCTCCGCTTCTTTGGGAGTGAAACCAAAGAATTGAGCATCGAAATTCTCGATGTCTTCGAGTATCCCTCCTGCTTTTACGTAGTTGGGATTTTTCAGGTCAGCCGGATTGACTCCCGCGTGCTCTACCTCTTCGTCGGAAAAGAAGGAGATCGATTCAACTCCGTTTCGCAGGTTCTGCCAAAACTGATCTATGTTGTTTGCTCCAGGAAAGCGACATGCCAACCCTACTATGGCAATACTTTCCGCCGGTTCCTGCTGATCAGTGATCTTCATATATCTTTCGTCCTCTGGAAGTTTTTAGAAGCGCACCACAGTGCAATTAGTGTTTGTTCGGCTGACGTTGTCTGCCGGCCCGCAGCTTCACTCGCTCTTCGACAGAGCGAAGTACAGCGGCACTTGCGCCTGCACTCATGGTTCTGGGTTTCGTTTGCCGGGTAAGGTCCGATACAGGCACAGTTCGTGTGGCAGCGGCTGGCAGTTCATTGTGGATTTCGAACGTCAGAGCGCCGGTCTCGCCAGGCAACCGCTCGTCCAAGAACTGGCGCAATGCTTTTTCATTAATCGTGAACGAACGCTCACTCAACTGTTTAAGCTCATTGAGATACTCGAGGCTCTCGATGACTGAGTCGTTGTCGACTCCGAAGTCAATGAAACAAGCAACCTCGTCCACACCCATCTCCTTCAACCGATCGACCATGGCCATGCACGTCGCAGGTGAGCCGATGAGCGAGCCGAACTGGTAATAACGTTCGAAGGCAAACGCGGCAAAGTAATCAAGGCTAACGGGATCGTCCGGATCTATCCCATCGAGCTTGATGTCCAGACTCTTGAGCATCGTTTTGACCAGGCCGAGGTGTGACTTGAGATATTCGGTGAGCGGACCTTGAACTTTCCTGCGAGCTTCGTGAGCGTCGTTCGTGACGAACGTATGCAGCATCAGCGTGACGCAGCCGGCTTTGGGATCATGGCCGTTCGCGGCAAGCGCCCGCCGGTAAAGACCGATCTTTTCCGCTGTCTCTTCGAGAGACTGGGTCAGCAATGCGGTCAAAACATGCAAATTCAATTCGCCGGTCTTCGCGAACATTGCGGGGTCGCCACTGCAGGTGATCCAGATGGGAAGCTCGCGTTGTACCGGCCTCGGGAAAATCCTCAAATCAACTTCGTTCCCGGCGCCGTCTCGCACGCGAGTTGTGCCGCCCCGCCAGAGTTGTTGCACTTCCTGAAGGGACTGCAGCATTCCCTCTCGTTTGTTTTGGTAGCTTTCCGGTTTCGGCGCTATCGCAAAATCATTTGGCACCCAACCCGAAGTGAACGAGACGCCTACTCGGCCTCCTGACAGGTTGTCGACGACAGACCATTCCTCAGCAACTCGCAACGGATAATGCAGTGGCAACGCGACACTGCCGGCCCGCAGTTTGATTTGTTTAGTGATGGTTGCTAAAGCTGCACTCAAAACAGACGGATTCGGATAAAGTCCGCCGTTCTCGTGAAAATGGCGTTCAGGAGTCCAGATCGCTTCGAAGCCATGCTCGTCGGCGAACTTTGCGCCTTCGAGATACAGTTTGTACTTGCAGTCGTCAGCGCCCGGCGCGGCATCGGCAAAATAGAACAGGCTGAATTTCAGGTCACGGCTGTGTGCGGCACGTCTTGGTACGACGTACGCAGTCCGCTCTGCATTACCATTGTTGTGGTTTGTGTGCCGCTCAACCACGACGACGTCTTTCACATCGGGGTGCTGCGATAACGCCGCTTCTATTCGCTTGGTATCAATTTCGCCCTTCATGATTTTTTGAAAGTCATCGCATTCTGGCTCTCGCTTGCCGTTCCCGTGCGTGTTTCTGCCTGCTGACCAGTTGATCGACTCTGGTCTGGCGAAACGTCTCAGGCTCATCCTGACTCAGGTACTTTGCCAGCGTGTTGATCGTGGGATAGTGAAAGAGCTCAACCATCTTGAGTCGATTGCCAAACGTAGACTGTAGGCGGTCAAACACTCGCGCCATGGTTAGAGAGGAGCCGCCGATGTCAAAAAAGTTATCGTGGATGCCGATTTTTTCGAGGTGCAATTCTTCCTGCCAGATCGAGGCAATGGTCCGTTGCACGTGATTGCGCGGAGCTTCGTATTTGATCGGAAGCGCCTGCGCATTCTTCTGCGGATCCGGCAGTCGAGCGCGGTCCAACTTTCCGTTGACGGTCAATGGCAAGGCTGGTAATGCGACGTACGCACTCGGAACCATGTATTCCGGCAGTCGCTCTCTTAAGAATGTTCGTATTTCGATAGCCGGGCCGGCAGTGTCTGGTTGAAGATCGCCCTCACGCAGAACGACGTAAGCAACGATTTGCGGCCGTGCTTCGATCTGTTTGACTTCCACGGCGGCGTCGCGGACCGCCGGATGTTCGCGTACAACGGCCTCGATCTCCTTCAGCTCAATCCGGTAACCGCTCAACTTAACCTGGGAATCTTTTCGTCCGAGGTATTTGATTCTTCCGTCAGGAAGATACCGGGCGAGGTCCCCGGTCTTATACAAACGTTCTCCGAACGCGTGACCAAAAGGATTCGGAATAAAAGCTTCAGCTGTAAGTGCGGGTTTCCCAATATAACCACGCGCGACTCCTGCTCCTCCGATGCAAATCTCTCCGGCGACACCTATAGGAACTGGCTTTAAGTTTTCGTCGAGTATGTAGACTCGCACGTTCGGCATCGGTCTGCCGATCGATGTTTGGCCGGGCGCTGTTGTCACGGAGCACACCGTCGTATCGACGGTGCACTCGGTTGGACCATACACGTTGAAATAGGTGGTGTCTTCGCTGGCTGCGAGGGTACGCCAATTGGCTTCGTCAATTTCCTCGCCGCCGACCAGAATCAACCGGGGAGCGTGCGCGCGGGTGGTGGATTTCGCGCCGAGCCAGTTTGCCAGCAGAGCTTTTAGTTGCGTGGGCGTGCAATCAAAAACGGAGAGTTTGTGACGTTCAATGAAAGACACAAACCTGGCCGGGTCTGCCCGAACTTCTTCAGGCACGATGTGAAGCTCATGACCCTGTAGTAACTGCACCCACTGCTTGACTGATGCGTCAAAAATCAAAGGTGCGTTGAGGCCAACTCTTAACGGCCCGGTTGCGTTTGCGTAGACAGTATCTCGCAGCCCGAACGAAAGATTGATCACCGAACGATGTTCGACCATGACTCCTTTTGGCCGTCCGGTCGAGCCCGAGGTGTAGATGACGTAAGCGAGGCTCTGCGGCGTCGTGATGTGCGGCAGGTTGGTGGCCGGCGCCTTTTCGAGCTCCTCGCTATTTGCGTCGAGACATACTGTCCTGACTTGCTCGCCTGTTATGCTCGTTACCAGCGACGATTGAGTTACCAAGATCGATAAAGAAGCTTCCTCGATGATGAACTTTAACCGCTCCCGAGGGCTGGCGGGATCCAGCGGAACGTAACAGCCACCGGCCTTGAGAATCCCCAGCACACCGATCAGCATTTCCGCACTTCGCTCGATGTAAAGGCCGACGCGTTGTTCTGCTGCAACGCCTAACTCTCGTAGATGATGAGCCAACTGATTGGCCCGGGCGTTGATCTCTTCAAAAGTGAATTGGTTTTCCGCGAAGCTGACAGCCACGCGCTGAGGAGTGCGGGCGGATTGTTCTTCAAAGAGCTGCTGGATGTTTTGCGCTTGCGGGTAGTCAACGGCGGTCCGATTGAACTCGACGAGAATCTGTTCCCGCTCGCGAGCACCCAGTTGCTCCAGCTCACTAATCAAGCCGTGCGGCGTGTCGAGGGCAAACTTCATTAGAGCATTGAATTGATCGATCAAAACTCCAGCATCCGCAGGCTCATACAACGAGCGGTCGAAGTGCAGTTCGATGTGGACGCAAGAGTTTGCTTGCGTGCAGCGGAGTTTCAACTTGAACCCGTCCACGCGAACGTACCGTTCGGCGATCGAAAAAGTTAACTCTCCCCTCGCCTCCAGTGGATTGGAGTTCTCAAATTCAAAGCAGTAAGGGAAATACTCAAACTCTGGTCTGCTGCTGTTGCGTTGCAGTCGGAAGTAATCCTGCCATTCCTGGGCTTCGTCTGTGGTCCGCTTGAGTTCGCGCAAGAGATGCGTGAGCGGTTGCTTGTCTTCGATGTGAGAGCGAATCGGGAGGCAGCGCGCAAACAGTCCCAACGCTTCCGACAAGCCTTCATAGGAGCGGCCGTCGTAACTAACACCGATTGTCAGATCGCTGGCTGCGCCGAGGCGTCGCAGGAGAATCTGCCAACAGGCGAGTAACAGTACGGACGGCGAGATCTCGAACGTCTGGCTAAACGAGACGAGTTTTTCAAAAAGATCGCCATCGAGTTTCGCCGCCACAAAGTCAGGGTCAAACGATCGATCTGCCGGACCTTCCTTCTCAAACGGGAGTCGCCACCGGCTCAGCGACAAAAGGTCATGCTGCTCCCAGTAGCTTCGACCTGTTTCCGTTTCTTCCGAATCAAGCAACTCATTGAATACTTCCGAGACGTCAGCATATTGCAGCGGAGCGTCAGACAGTTTTTCTCCGTGGATACAGGCCTCGTACGTCCGGCTGAGATCACGCACCAGATTATCGAGGGTGAGGGAATCGGCACATGCGGCCGCCAGGCTTATCAACAAGACGTGGTGCGTTTCGGAGAGGCAAACAAGTGATGTGCTGAGCGGCGATTGTGAGGTGAAAGGCTGTAGGCTCATGCCTTGAAACAGCAGCCTGAGTTCAACTTGCTGCCGGTCAGAGGAAAGACTGGTCAGGTCTATGTCGAGAGTTGGTGGCGGGCTGTTCTGCTCTATGACCTGGACCGGCATTGTTAACCCAGGGAACACCCGAAAGACCGTGCGCAGAATCTCATGACGTTTGACAACTTGTTCGATGGCTTCTCGCAACGCGTGCCTGTTCAGCCTGCCGTGCAAATGCACAGCGCATCGAGCCTGGTAACACTGACCGTTGTCGTCTCGCGTCAGTGACCACAAGTGCTGCTGTTGCGGTGAAAGTTGTAGTCCTTCAGTTGTCACGTGCAAAACGGGGTGGGGCCCGCTCCTGTTATGAAGAGAAGAAGTTAGACGTTGCTCCAGGACTGAAGCTCAGACATACCGACTGCGATCTTTCTCGCGCCTGAGTAAGGTGCGCGGCCGTGAGCTGACAGCATGTTGTCCAGCATCAACACGTCGCCTCGTCGCCATGAAAGCGAAAGCTGTTCTTCAATGTAAGCCTGACGAAGCGCGTCCATTACTGCGGACTCAATGGGAGAGCCGTCGCCGTAGTAAGTGTTATTCGGGAGGTCGTTCTCGGCGAAGGCATTCGCGAAAATTCTTTGCAGTCCGGGGTCGAGCGTAGATACGTGGAAGAAAGTTGCATGATTGAACCAAACCTCTTCACCGGTGCGTGGGTGCGTCGCAACGACTCGGCGAATCTGGCGGGTAGTGAGATGGTCCTCGTCCTTCCATTCACACTCGATTTCGTGTTCGCGACAATACAATTCCACGGCGCTTTTATCCGATGTCTGAAAGGCTGTTTGCCAACTCAGGCCAAAGCCGTGGCCGAAGTTACGCACGTACATGTATTTCCTGTCGACCAGCTTCGCCTTTATCTCGGGATCGATGCGGCGGAGAACTTTGCGTGAATCCGCGAGCAGTGTCTCACCTCCTTCTGCGGCCGGATGAACGCAGAAAAAAAAGATTCGCAGCGGAAATACCAGGTTGTAAGACTGCTCGTTATGCAGAAAGATGGTTTGATCGGCCGGATGATCTGTTGAGGTATAGATCCTGCCGTCGATGAGACTTCGCGGCGACGAGCGTTCGTGATACTCAAGTGCGTTACCCGAAACAACTCTGATGAACTGCTCGAATTCCGAAACGTCGGTTATTTCGAAGCCACGGAAGACCACTCCGCCGTGCTTGAGCAGTTGTGTTTCGATCATCTCACCGTTGCTCCTGGCCCAATCGATCAGGTTTATTCCGGGGAGCCTGGGCTTGATTACCAAGGGCAGCGTTTGATCCGGCTTCACATAACCGGTGTCGACCAGTTCTCCGGAAACACCGATCCACTTACGCTTAATTTCAGGCAAGCGCTTGAATCCCTTCGTAGTTGCTTCCATGGACTTGTTGCCTCAGCCGGGGCAGTGCTTCAGGTGTAGGCTGCTCTTGGTTTGAGTTGCGCGAATTTTTGACGGCGAACGTCTTTGACGGCGTCAAGTTTAGTAAGCTGACGTTGCTGATCAGATTCGGTGAGAATGCGTCGTAACTCTTCCAACTCGATGTCGGGCCGTTCGACGACTGCGCTAACAATCAGCTCGAGATGTTCCGCCACGCGAACAATTCTGGACGCTTTGAAAAGATCTGTGTTGTAACGGAGTGTGGCCTTGATCGTGTTGCGCTCTTCTGCCAACAGCAGCGATAGATCGAAGGGAGAGGCGCCCGCGTCAGTTTGCGCCAGCGTCAAACTGCATTCCGGCAGGTGCACCGCAAACAAGGGCTCGCCCTGGAACACGATCATGATCTGGAACAATGGATTACGACTAAGATCTAGCTCGGGCTTGAGCGCTTCCACCAGCTTATTGAAAGGCAGTTGCTGGTGATCGTAAGCGGCCAGAGTTGTGTCTCGGACCTGCTTCAGCAATTCTCGAAAAGTCATGACACTCGAGAGCCTGGTACGCAAAACAACCTGGTTTACGAGCAGTCCGATGAGTCCTTCGAGTTCCGTCAGGTTGCGTTCGGCGATATCCGTACCGACGATCAAATCTTCCCGATCGGTGTAGTGATGGAGCAGAACTTGAAATGCGCTATTGAAGGCAATGAATAAGGTGACGCCTTCGCTGCGGCTCAAGTCGCGGATGCGCTGTGAAAGAGTTTCGGGGATTTCAAAGTGGTGCAGCCCGCCGCGTAACGTCTGAAGCGCGGGACGCGGGTAGTCCGCCGGAAGATCCAGAACGAGGGGTGCTTCTGCGATCTGTTTTTTCCAGTACTCGAGCTCCGTTCCAAGCATGCCGTTCTCGAGTGAGTGCCGGTGCCAGTAAGCGAAGTCAGCGTATTGAATAGTGAGCTCAGGCAAGGGCGACGGTAATCCCGCTGCGAAGCTCTTCCAGATCGCCGCCAGCTCTTTGACGAAGACCTTGATAGACCAGCCATCAGCAACAATGTGATGAGCATTGACCAACAGCACCTTCTCATTGCCGCCAAGAACGATCAGCGTGCTGCGGAATAAAGGCCCTGTCGTGAGATCGAAGCCACGCCGCGCTTCTTCACGTGCGAGCCGTTCATAGTGTGTTTCGCGCTCCGCCTCCGCCAGGTGACTGAGATCCACCACAGGCAAATCGACTGGTGCCGGCGAAGCCGGAACCTGCACCGGCCGGCCGTCCCTGGTCTGAATGGTAGTGCGGAGGCTCTCGTGACGTCGAATGATTTCGTTTATGCACTGTGCGATGAGTACTGCATTGCTTCGTCCAGTAATGCGGACCGCGCCGGAAATGTTATAAGGCGCAACGTCAGGATGTAGACGCTGTAGAAACCATAACCGCTCTTGTGCAAATGAGAGGGGCAGTTCTACATCGCGTGGTACGGGTTGCAGCGGGAAGCCGGGGCGGCCCGGTCGCGTTCGCCTGGCGTCGTCGATAAGTTTTGCGAGACCGGCAACAGTTGGGGCTTCGAACATGTTTCTAAGCCCTAACTGCACTTGAAAGACATTCCGCACTCTCGACATTATCCGAGCCGCAAGCAGTGAATGGCCTCCGATCTCGAAGAAGTTGTCGTGGAGTCCGGGTTGTTCAATCTCGAGAACTTCGGCCCAGGTGGCGGTCAAGATCTCCGCAGTCGTGTTAGCGGCAAACAAGCGCTCCGGCGTACTCGGGATCGGAGAAGCACCGGGAGCTTTTCGATCGACCTGCTCGTCTATGCTTCCCAGACTTTCAAGCCGGCCGTCCGGTGCATGGCGCCATAGTTCACCCGTCTTGTAGAGCCTCTGTCCGGGCTCACTGCTGAACGGATTAGGAACGAACTTTTCCGCCGTCAGATCGGTACTGTTCAGATACCCTTGCAGCACGGGCCAGCCGCCGATGTAGAGTTCACCGGGAAGTCCGACGGGCACGATCTGCATGTGACTGTCGAGCAGATAAATCTGGAAGTCTGAAGCGTCTGCGACAGGTTCGTAAAGATCGAAAAGGTTGGAAGGCAAATCTCTGAGCGATTGAGCGAACGCGTTGTTCCAACCTGAGAGTATTTGCGCCTGTTCCGCCGGAGTAACCATCGGCAGCATTGAGATCGGACGAGCCGGGTCGTTGACGACCGCTGCGAGCAGATGTTCAAAGTGAGCTGCCATCCTGACGATCCGGCCGGCATCAAACAGGTCGGTGTTATATTCGAACCAACCGCTAAGTCGATCTGCAGTCTCCTCAAACTGCAGAGACAGATCGAACTTGCTGGTCCCTGTATCCGATTCAAATTGAGTCAGGCTTAGGCCGGGCAGGTTGAGCGCCGCACTCACATCTTTTCGCACGGAAAGCATGACCTGGAACAAGGGAGTACGACTCAGATCCCGATCGGGCTGCAACTCTTCGACGAGTCGCTCGAATGGCATGTCTTGATTGGCGTAAGCTCCTAATGCTGTATCACTTACTCTCCTGAGTAACTCTTCAAAGGACGGCTGCCCGCTCAAATCTGTTCGAATCACGATCGTGTTCACAAAGCAGCCGATGAGATCTTCCGTGTTCAGGAGGCTGCGGTTTGCGATCGGAGAGCCGATGAGTATGTCCGTTTGTCCGCTATAGCGGTAAAGCAAAACGTTGAGAGCGGCCAACAGAGTAGAAAATAACGTGGCGCCATTTTGTTTACCGAGCGACTTGAGCGAACCGGTGAGTTCTTCCGATAAAACGAATCGCCACTTCGCGCCCTTGAAGGTTTGCACAGGAGGACGAGGACGGTCCGCGGGAAGGTCCAGAAGAGGAAGTTTGCCGGCCAGTTGCTTTTTCCAGAAAGACAGTTGAGTTTCCAGAGTTTCACCCGTCAGCCACTCTCTTTGCCACGCAGCGTAGTCGCCGTACTGGATCGGCAATTCTGCCAATGGAGAAGGCTTGCCGGTTGAAAATGCTGCAAACAGACTGACCAACTCTTTGATGAAGACCTCTATCGACCACCCGTCAAACACAATGTGATGCGCCGTAAGCAGTAGCACATGTTCCTGTGCGCTTATTCGAATCAACGAAACGCGCAGCAGAGGCGGCTTCTCCAGATCAAATGGAAGTTGCGCCTCCTGCTGCATCAGCCGGGATATTTCCGCGTCGCATTCGAGTTCAGGAAGATGCTGCAAATCAACGATCGGCACTGAAAGAAGAATCTCGGGACTGATTAATTGACGGGGTTGATCATCTATCGACGCAAAGCGGATGCGAAGAATTTCATGGCGGCGCGTGATCTCCCGGAGACTTTGTTGCAGCGCGCGAAAGTTGAGCGAGCCCTTGAGACGCAGGCCTCCGGAGATATTGTAGAAAGCACTCGACGTATCAATTTGGTTGAGAAGCCAGAGTCGCTGCTGCGCAAAAGAAAGAGGCAACGGTTGCGTGTGCTCGATACGTTGAATGGCCGGAATGTGCCTGCCGGACGGTTCACCACGAAGATCGTCGATCTTTTGCGCAACGCCCGCTACGGTTGGAAATAGAAATACGGACCGCAGCGAAAGTTCCACCTGAAAACATTCGCGGACACGAGCAACAAATCCGGTTGCGAGCAACGAGTGGCCGCCGAGCTCAAAGAAATTATCGAATACACTGATCTTCTCTATGCCGAGGAGACCGGACCAGATCGAGGCCACTATCTCTTCTGTTTTATTTCGCGGACCGACGAACTCGTGAGGACCAGTGGCGCCGGCCCTTTCCGGAGGGGGCAGAGCCTTTCGGTCCGTCTTCCCATTTGGTGTCAGCGGCATTTTGTCCAACGCGACGAAGACCGATGGAACCATATAAGCCGGTAACTTTTCGCTCAAAAACCGGCGCAACTCGCTGGTGCCCGGAACAGCCTGTTGCGGCTTGCCGACCAGATACGCGGCCAGCCGCTTATCCGAATCCTCGCCGTAAACCATCACTACGGCTTCCTGTACAGCCGGATGTGCAAGCAACACAGATTGAATTTCTCCGAGTTCAATGCGAAAGCCTCGGATTTTTATCTGGCTATCCCCGCGACCCAGGAAATCGATCTCGCCGTTCGGAAGATAACGCGCGAGGTCACCGGTCTTGTAGAGTCGTCTTCCCGGAACAACGCTAAACGGGTTTGGTATAAAACGAGTGGCGGTAACGTCCGGCCGATTCAAGTATCCACGCGCTAGTCCTTCGCCGGATAGATACAATTCGCCAGTCACTCCTATCGGCAGAGGATTGAGATTCTGGTCAACTATGTAGGCTTCGGTATTTGCGATCGGACGTCCGATGGTGGTGCGATAGTCCGGATTCTGATCTATGCGTGCGAAGGTGGAATAAGTCGTATCTTCGGACGGCCCGTATAGATTGTAGAGTTTGTCCGCGCTGGTCTCAGATAAGACCTGCTGCGACAGCGTGCTGCGCAACGCCTCGCCCGCGAGGTTAACCGTTCGAACTGATGGCGGCACAGCCTTCATCTTCAACAGCTCGCCCATCGCCGACGGAACGGTGTTTATTAATTTTATCTCCGCGCTTGCGTGCGAACCCGGTAACTCCAGTGCGTTCTCCGCGAGAACAATCTTGCCGCCACAACTGAGCGGCACAAAAATCTCAAAGACCGAAATATCAAAACAGATCGAGGTCGAGGCCAGCACTCCCGACAGTTCCTCGGGAGAAAACACAGACTTGGACCAGTAGATAAAAGTAACCACGCTGTTATGCTGGATAGCGACGCCTTTGGGCTTACCCGTCGAACCGGATGTGTAAATGACATAAGCGAGGTTACTTGCGTCGGCTTCGACCGAAAGATCCTCGCCACTCTCCTCGATGAGATCCGTGACGGCCTGATCCAGAATGACCACTTGTGCCTGGGTTTCCGGCAGATTCCGTAGCAATGCTTGTTGGGTAACCAGCACGGGGACGGCGCCGTCTTCGAGCATGAATGCCAGGCGCTCTTTCGGATACGCAGGATCGAGTGGCAGGTACGCTCCTCCTGCCTTCAGTATGCCCAGCATTCCGACGACCATCGCACTGCTTCTATCAACGCAGAGTCCAACCAGCACATCCGGTCTTACTCCGAGGCGCCGCAATCTGGCCGCGAGTTGGTTCGCTCTCTCGTTCAACTCCCGGTAGGTCAATCGTTCACTATCGGTTATCACGGCGACGGCATCCGGCGTTTGTCTGACCTGTAACTCAAACAAGTCGTGAACGCGTTTGCCGGTCGGAAACGCAGTCGTGGTCCGATTCCATTCAATAACCAGTTGGTGATGTTCTGCTTCGGTCAGCAAAGGAACTGCCGATACGATCTCGTCAGGATTGTTCGCCAGACTTCGTAGCAGCATCGTGAAGTGGTCGACCATTCTTGTGACGGTTGCTTCATCGAACAAGTCACTGCTGTACTCGAATGAGCCGCTCAAGCCGTGCTCGTCCTCATCCAGGAACAAGAGCAGATCGAATTGTGCCGTGCCGGTATCTACTTCCATCCGGCTGAGCGTGAGCTCACCAACCTTCGTGGCAATGTTGGCGTAGCTCTGATATGCGAGCATCACCTGAAAGAGAGGCGCATGGCTTAGGCTTCGGTGTGGCTGTAACTCTTCGACTACTTTTTCAAATGGCACGTCCTGGTGAAGATAAGCATCGAGTAGTACCCGCCTGACAACACCCAGGAAATCACGAAATGTTTCGTCGCCGTCGATAGCCGTTCGGATAGCGAGGGTGTTGACGAAGCAACCGATTAAGGATCCGGTTTCCCTGGTGTTTCTGTTGGCAATGGGCGTGCCGACAACAATGTCGT
Organism: Pyrinomonadaceae bacterium; assembly: GCA_035761985.1. Lineage (GTDB taxonomy): Bacteria > Acidobacteriota > Blastocatellia > Pyrinomonadales > Pyrinomonadaceae > PSRF01. Next base: position 13,033 of record DASTQB010000026.1, on the reverse strand, counting down.
GCTGTCCTGTGTATCGGTACAGCAGCACATTCAGTGCGGCCAGCATGATCATGAAGAGAGTTGTTTGCTCGCGCTCACCAACTTGCCTGAGCTTCTCGACGATGTCTTGATCGATCCGGAACGACTCTCGAGAGCCTTGATAACTCAGCTCTGCGGGCCGCGGACGCTCTGACGGCAATCTCAGCAAAGGAAGCTGTTCGCCAAGCTGCTGTTTCCAGTACGCGAGATGTTTGTTCATCTCTGCGCTCTTGAGTCGCGTTTGTTCCCAGACAGCAAAGTCTGCGTATTGAATATTCAACTCGGGTAACGCTATGGGCTTGCCCTCGGAATATGCTTCGTAGAGCTCCAGCATTTCCCGTATCAGGACTCCCACGGACCAGCCATCTGCGATGATGTGGTGCAGCACAATCAGCAGCACATGCTCGTGTTGGTCCAGTCGAAACAGAGTGCCTCGAATAAGTGGTCCCGCGGCCAGATCGAACGGACGCCGTGCCTCCTGGTTGACGAGCCGTTGGACCTGGGCTGCGCGGTCACTCGAGCTCGATCCGCCGGCTTCTGCAACCTCCAGTCTGAGCGTCAGGGCTGGAGCTATCACTTGCAGAGGCTGGCCGGACACCACGCGAAATGTTGTTCGCAAACTTTCGTGGCGGCCGATCACGGTGTTCAGGCTAAGTTCGAGCGCTTCGTGATCCAAACCGCCTGAAACACTGAGAGCCACGGGAATGTTGTAAAGAGGGCTACCCTGAACCAGTTGACTGAGAAACCAGAGCCGGAGTTGAGTTGAAGAAAGAGGACTTCCGTGGTTTCGTTGAGTTGGTTCAAGCGGCGTAGTGGCCACACCTGGCGTGATTCCATCTTCCGCCGTTTTGGTGTGTAAACGTTGCAGGATTTGCCCGGCGAGATCGACAATGCTGGGCCCTCCCAACAACTCAGCGGGCGCTATTTCTACCCCGAGATTTGTTGCAATTTCAGTGCTGAGTTCGAAAGCTACCAGTGAATCCAGTCCGAGCTTCCAAAGTGATTGGTGCCGAACCGGTTGCGATGCACCGAGCCGGAACAAACGACGGACACAATGCTCGAGATACGACTCGACCAGTTCCTGGCGTTCTTCAGGCGGAGTCGCAATCACTACTGCTTTGGACAGAGCAATTGCGACCTGCGCGTCAGCCTCAGCCAGCGTGTCTGACTCGAGCACTTCGAGTGAACCATTGATGAAGGCTTCCCGGCAGGCGCGCCGGCGAATCTTTCCGCTGGACGTTTTCGGAATGCTGCCGGCGGCGATCAGCACAACTGAATACACTTGCAGGTCATGCTCGAGCGCCACCGCTTCGCGAATGCTTTCAACGATAGCAGGTAGATCGAAATCTTTATGACGAGGAGTGACTTCGTTGACTAAAACGACGCGCTCTTCACCCGCAACATTGATCGAGAAGGCCGCTCCGCACCCCGGGCGCAACGCCGGCGAACAGCGCTGCACTGTTTGCTCGATATCCTGGGGATAGTGATTGAGACCGCGGATGATGATTAAGTCCTTGAGCCGTCCGGCAATAAATAGCTCGCCGCCGTCGAGGAAACCCAGATCGCCGGTGCGAAGGTATGGTCCATCTCCGACACCGGCGTGGTAGGCGTTAAAGCACAGCTCGTTCTCCTCAGGCCTGTTCCAGTAACCGCGGGCCACACTCGGTCCTGACAACCAGATTTCTCCAACCTCATCGGGCGGGCAGGGAAGGAGAGTTTCAGGATTCGTGATTACGATCTTGTTCTGCGGCAGAGTTTGACCACAGCTCACTAGAACCTGTGAGTTAGCATCACCATCCGGCTGAGTGATCACGCGATTTTGTTTGAGCGCGTCCGAGCGTACGGCTTTGATCGCAGGTGCTGATTCCTTCGAACTACCCGAAACGAATAGAGTTGCTTCAGCGAGTCCGTAGCATGGATAGAAGGCCTCACGCCGGAAGCCGCACGTTGCGAAAGTTTTTGCAAACCTGTCGAGCGTATCGCGCGAGACAGGTTCGGCGCCGTTGAACGCCACTTTCCAACTGCTTAAATCGAGCGTGGCCCGTTCTGCGGCGCTGATCCGGCGTACACAAAGATCATAAGCGAAGTTTGGCCCGCCGCTCGTGTGCGCACGGTAACGTGAGATGGCGTTGAGCCAGCGGAAAGGCTGTTGCAGAAACGACGCCGGCGACATGATCACGCACGTGGCACCGAAGAATAGCGACTGCAACACGTTCCCGATCAGTCCCATATCATGATAAAGCGGCAGCCAGTTGACGAACACTGCATCGTCCGGATGACTACACGCCTGTCTCATCATCTGCGCGTTGGCCAGCAGATTAGCGTGACTAACCATCACACCTTTCGGCTCAGACGTAGAGCCTGAGGTGTACTGAAGAAACGCGAGGTGCTCGGCCGTCACATTCGGGTCTTGCCACTGACCAGCAAGCTTATCGTCCAATGTGTCTGTCGCGAGATACCGTAACTTTTGCAGCGTGGATGTTTTATCGAATTGATTAGAACTTCTCGACAAACTCAACGACGTAGTCAGGGTCAGCGCCGGCTGTGAATCTTCGATAATGGATTCGAGCCGCACCAGGTTCTGGTTCATCCGGGGTGGATAAACCGGAACCGCCACTGCTCCAGCGTAGAGACAGCCGAAGAACGCCGCGATGTACTCCAAACCCGGAGGATAGAGCAACAGCACGCGCTCACCTTTCGCTCCGGCGGCTTGCAAGCTTGCCGCAATAGCTCTGGCGCGCTGGTCCAACTGCGCGCAAGTGAGATGGACCTCGTGCAGATCGCCATCGGTCAGAAATGTGTAAGCCTGTCGGGCAGGGTCGCCCAGCGCTCTGTCGCGCAAGAGCTCGACCAGGGTCGCAGCCTCAGATTGTTGTGGGAAAGCTTTCATTGATGTTCGAACGGATAAGTTCGATTTCGTTTGGAACGGTAAAGCCGAGTTCGTTCGTGCAGAACTCTTTCCAGGCAGAAGTTGGCTGATCGAGAATCACGTTCTCGTTGTGCCACATGGAGTCGGTCACGGAATAATCGTGGTGCACGAACAAAAACTCTTCATTCGTGAGAGCTCGGCGGCCGGCAAGCGCCGGGTTTTCTTCGATCGCACTCCACTCGACAAACTGGCGGAGTTGGCCCACTGGAAAAGCTCTACAGTATTTCAGCTCTTCGCGTTGCGATCTCTGCCCGGCAATTTTCACTTCAGCGTTCTGCAAAATGTCCAACACTTCAACGTGCCCGGCAGCCAATGCGATCGTGTACGGCGTGCGCTGATCGCGGCCGGCGTTGAATACGTCTGCACCATTGTTAACCAGCAGTTGCACGATAGCCGGATTTCCTTTTCCAGCGGCCCAGTTCAGTGCGGTCCATCCGTGTTCGTCCTGTTCGTTAACATTTGCCCGCGAGTCGATTAGGTCTTGAAGACGCACCAGATCGTCAGTCTGTACGGCGTCGATGAACTGTAGCTTGGCCATAGGATCACCCGAGTAGGGTTCGTTTACTTGTTTTGATTTGAAGTTGAATTTGTGAGGTTTGCGCAGAGCTACCGCTTGGAGAGCCAGAGCAGCGCAAACCGGCTAAGTAAGTGGGAAAGGTGAGGTTAGTCTTCGCTGTCGAGGAAGTCTTTGTCGAGACTCGACACGAAAACTAACGTTGTAAATCCTAACGGTTAAGCTGATGCAATCAGGTTGCAGCGATTCGATCTCTCTACAACGCGATCATCAGTAGGAGTTGTTCGGGATTCGGTAGACGCCGTCTGCCTTCCGATTACCTGAGGGTAAATCGGTCGACCTGTAGGGGGGTAAGGGGCGCACCTATTTCAAAAATCGATCTGAACAGCAAAAAACCTCCGCATGATCGATGATTGCCACCTCATGAACAGGTGTAACGAAAGACGAACCGCTTGTCGAGGAAAGATTGTGAAAGGTTCGTCTGAGGAACCGGCATGGGGTGAACCACATAATACCACCTTAGCGAAACGAGCGCGGATTATAGCAAAGGAAATAGACGTGTCAAGACTCCTCAACTGCTCTGCAAAAAATAAAATCGAAACGCATCATTACATTTGTGTGCTGTTACCTCTGGACCTTGATCTGTGTATTACAATCCCCTCAACTCACGAAAAGGTTACAAGCAAGTGCGAAGTACTAATGACATTCAAAACCCCGTTTTCATAGCTGGATATCCGAGAAGCGGCACCACTCTGTTGTACCGTTTCCTCGCCGGCTTTCGCGAATTTGGCGTTAATCTTCCGGACCAGGGCGAAACAGACAGAGCTTTCGAACCTGCTGTTTGGTTTTTTTCAGATCCGACTACGGACCTCAATAAAGTTTATGCACAAGAGTGGCCGCACTGGAAAGATGCGATCCCTGACAGCGAATTGTTCAAGCAACACGTAGTCAGATATTCCGAGTTGGGCCATACACGAGTGTGGTGGGAAAAACAGCTTAACCGTCGAGTGTTTCACAACCCCAGAGCCTCGCCCTGGTTACGCACTGTCTCCTGCCACTTAAGCCGGCGCCGACAGATAGTTCGCAACTTCCTGACGCTGTATGCTCAAAGTTACCAGGCGCAACGTCCCCTCGATAAATGCCCGGACAACTACAAGATCTTTCACGAGCTCCGGGCCATCTTTCCGCAAGCCAGGTTTCTCTTTATCTACCGGCACCCGCTCGACGTTTATTCTTCCATGATCAGACGCGCGCGCGCGGAACTTCAACTCGCAGACGTGATTCCGATCGGCAAAGTCGCGTGGTTGTTTATTACGCCGGAAGAATTTGCTGAGGGTTGGCTGGAAGCCTTTAACTGCGCAACCGAGTTTTCCAAAGTTGCTCCAAAACAACTCCTGATGGTTCGATACGAAGACTTTACCAATAACCGAGAACGCGAAGCTCAGAGGATTTGTGAGTTTCTGGATCTGAATCCGCAGTCGATTGAGTTTTCTCAAAACGTGAGCTACGACGCGTCGAGAAAGTTTCCCCTGGTGTCTGCGACACCGGTGCCTAACTCAAACAAGTGGCAGGGTTATCTTCACCCGAGCGACATAAACAAAATCACTTCAATGTGTGCTGAAGCGCTTGCGGAGTTGCATTACCAGTGACTTTGATCTTGTCTCGCAAAGTCGCCAGCTCGACGGCGGGATTACTCACGATCTCCTGCAGGATGATACGGAGATTATCGAGCAGCTCAACGATGACCGCGAGCTCATATCGCTGAATCTCGTACTTAAGCGCGAATTCCAATTCTCCGCGAACAACAGCTGCAAGTAGCGCCATGCCCGGCTCTCTCGTCACCGGTCCGGAAGGAAGCGTTACTGGATCTATTTGCAAGGTGGTGTTGCATCCACCTGCTAGTTGGTCTCTCGCCCATAGACCTAAATTCGGCATCATGTTGAAGGTGAGACTCGGATGGAACACGTCGTCAGCGATACTCGAGAAACCGGGAAACATCGTATAAGGCAGATCCTGAAACTGAAAAGCTTCGAGCACTGTGTTTCGAACTTTGTTCAGCAAGCTCGAAAAGTCACGGACGCCCGACAGATCCACGCGTATGACAATCAGATCCGACAGCCAACCAATCACGTCGCTTGTTTCGGGGCGATGGCGTTTAGCCGAGGCGAAACGTATTCCGATGTCGGACCTGCCTGTGTAGTGGTGCAGCAAGGCTACTATGGCGGCCATCAGCAGAATTGGTAAGGTGACTTTTCGCTCGCGGCTCAACTCATCCAGGCCATCCGATAAAGATGGCGTTAGCCTTAGTTGCTGAGTGGCATAAGGTTGATAACTTGAAGTTCGAGGAACGGGATTCTCGTTGGGCAGGTGCAATTCGGGCAACACTCCCATACCTTGCAGCTTCCGGTCCCAGAAAGAGATCAAGCCCTCGAGGGTGCGGCCACGAATCGTTTCTCGTTGCCAGTTTGCAAAGTCGGCGAGTTGGATTGGAGAATCCGCAAGCGGTGACGGTAGACCCGTCGAATAGGTCAGGAAGAGTGTAAACAACTCTCGCAACAAAAGATCGAGCGACCATGCGTCAGTGATGAGATGATCGACCGCCACCACCAGGATGTGCTTGTTGTCGTTCAATCGTAGTAGCACAATTCGCCAGAGCATCTGGCTCGTGAATGCGAACGGGCGCCTCAACGCCTGAGCTACATGATCGACAATCAGATCGTCCGGAATGCCGTTCAGGTCAACGATCGTGAGTTCCGGTGTTACATCGGCAGCGATGATTTGCCGCGGTTTGCCTTCGACTACATCGAATCTGGTTCGAACGACTTCGTGTCGCCGTGCCACTTCACCCATTGCCTGCTCGAGCGCCGCGTAGTTCAGGAACCCGGTCAGTCGAAAGCAATTTCCCAGATTGGATCGCTCCGCACGGTTGAGCCAGAGTTTCTCTAACAAGAGTTCCTGGAAGTAAGTTAGAGGCAGGTCTTTATCGCGAGCGGCGCGCTTGATCGGCGACGACCAGATCTCATGGAGCGCCCGTGAGAACTCCGGCAGCGAGGGTTGTCCGCCCATCTTTGACATGTCGCTGAGTCTATCCTGACATTTGAGCACATACAACACTCATAATTGACCTGCGAATACGTCTTGATTAAAATCCGCTTCCACGGAATCGTGAACCCCCACTCAGCGCCTCGCGCGTTTGTTCCGTAACTTCACTTCAGCTGCCAAGGAGAAACTTCTGGATCCATCGCCATCATCTCACAAGGAGTAAGCATGAATAACTTCATAATGGACTTGCGTTTCGCAGTGCGGAGTCTGTTAAAACAACGAGGCTTCACCATTGTTGTTGTACTAACCCTCGCGTTAGGCATCGGTGCTAATACGGCTATTTTTAACGTCGTCAATGCTGTGCTCTTGCGCCCCTTGCCGTTTCCAAACCCGCAAGAGATCGTTCTCGTTCAAGACGATTTGATTGATCTCAAGCTCGAGAATGTCGGCATGTCCGTCGACGAGCTCAATGACTTGCAGCAACGTTCGGATGTTTTCAGCCAGATCTCGGCAGTCTGGCCGGCGGATGCCAATCTCACCGGTTCTGATCGTCCGGAACGTATCGAACTACTGGTTGTCAGCCCCAACTACTTCTCTCTGTTGGGTGTGAACCCGCAATTGGGACGCGTTTTTGGACCCGAGGATCAAGCACCCGGGTTTGCTTCTGCAGTCGTCATCAGCGACGGTCTGTGGCAGCGGTTGTTTGCAAAAGATCCCAACGTGCTTGGCCGGCAGATATATGTCGACAGTGATGCTTACCAGGTCGTCGGTGTTATGCCGCCAGACTTTCGCCATCCGGGTAAGGCGCTGCGAAAGGACGTCGACATTTGGGCGACCGCAGGCTTTGTGGCCAATCCATTTGGGCCGCCAGTGCGGACGCAACGCATTTTGCCCGGTGCTATTGGGCGGTTGAAGCCCGGCTTGAACGTTGAACAGGCTCAAGCAAAACTCGACTCTTTCGTTTCGAACTTACGCTCAGAATTTGCCAACGACTATAAAAATGAACCTGGTTGGAAGGTGCGGCTCCTGGCCGGACGCGAAAACCTCGTCGGTGGCGTTAAGGCGACGCTACTCGTTTTGCTGACCGCTGTCTCCTGTGTGCTGTTAATCGCCTGCGTGAATATAGCGAACCTCCTGCTGGCGAAATCTTCAGGCCGGCAACGGGAGATGGCCATTCGCCTGGCGCTTGGTGCAAACCGAAGGCGTTTGATTGTTCAACTCCTCACTGAAAGTCTTTTACTCGCGTTCGCCGGCGGTGTCGTTGCGCTGGTCATGAATGTAGTTCTGATGAACTCGTTACTGAGTATCATCCCGGCGAATATCCCTCGCCTCAACGAAGTCGGTTTTGATTTCAGAGTGCTGGGATTTGCAGTCCTAGTTTCAATTGTCACCGGTTTGCTCTTCGGGTTGGTTCCGGCGCTGCAAGCGTCGCGACCGGACATTGTCTCCACCTTGAGGGAAGGCAGTAAAGGCGCCGGTGCGGGTTCTTACCAGCTTCGCTTTCGCGGAGCGCTAATCGTAACTGAGTTTGCCCTGTCGCTGGTCCTGCTAATCGCGGCGGGCTTACTGTTACGCAGCTTCTGGCGACTGCTGGAAGTCGAACCAGGCTTCAATCCGCAGAACGTGCTGGTCGCCCGCATCTGGTTGCCGGTACCGAACAATCCGGACCTGGATCCTTACAAGCCTTTCACTAAACGTCTGACTTTCGCGCGTGAAGTCCTGCGTCGCGCCAGTAGTTTGCCCGGCGCACAGTATGCTGCGCTCAGCGGCGGCAATGGTGTCCCGCTCGTGGGCACACATAATGTCGGTGGATTCGTTCTCGAAGGCCAGGCAAATGACCGCTCGAATCTCGCGCAAACAAACAACGTGAGTGCCGATTATTTCCGGGTGTTGGGAACGCCGTTAATACGAGGACGTTTCTTTGCCGAGAGTGATGATGATAAGGCGCCGCCGGTGGCTATCGTTGATGAAACGACGGCTAACCGTTTTTGGCCCAATGAGGATCCTATCGGCAAGAGAATCAAATGGCTGCGACGTGGAACAGACGGCACGTTGATGACGGTGGTTGGCCTGGTCGGCGATATAAAGACTGACGGCTTTGATCAACCTAACCAGCCCCATGTTTATTTTCCGATTTACCAGAACCTGGGCTACGCGATGGCAGTGTATCTGCGCACCGAACCGCGTCCCGAAAGTCTGGCCCAGCCTCTGCTGCAGCAAGTACAAGCCGTCGATCCGAACTTGCCGGTTTTCGGTGTGCAAAGCCTGGAAGACATAGTTGCTGATTCGATGGCCCAACGTAAGTTCGGCATGCAGATGCTGGCCCTGTTTGGCGTCGTGGCGTTACTCCTGGCGGCGATTGGAATTTATGGAGTGATGTCTTACTCCGTCACTCAACGAACGCGCGAGATCGGCATCCGGCTGGCGCTGGGTGCTCAGGCCCGCGATGTACTTAAACTCGTGGTTCGACAGGGACTTATGCTGGCGATCATAGGCGTGATAATTGGGTTGGCCGGCTCCTTCGTCTTGACTCGCCTGATGGCGAATTTGTTGTTCGGGGTGAAAGCTACCGACCCACTGACATTCACGCTGATTGCAGTCTTACTTACTGCGGTGGCACTGGTGGCGTCGTACCTGCCGGCGCGACGGGCAACCAAGGTCAATCCTCTGGAAGTTCTGAGATATGAGTAAGCGGGTTGTCACCTGAACGCAGAGCGTTTGCGCGAGTCTACTGTCAACACGCTCGTACACCGCGCGGTTGGTCAAAACACGGCTCAACGTTTCCATTGAGCGCGTTACGTCCTGCTCGAGAACGGCCGGTTGAGTTTACGTGGTGGAATCGCCTCGCAGCGTTCCACTACGTTCCCGGCAGGACGTAATTGTGTCAGTAAGACTTACCAATGATGGCTTTCCTGGTTGCGTTTTCGCCGGACACAATACATTTGCCAGTTTCTGTTCCGTCATTCGAGAGCAAACATCTGACGCTTGCTTGAATATTCTTTAGCTTATTCTCACCTTCAGTTGAGCCATTCCAGAACGCCCTGGCAAATCCTGAATTTGTCTTCACCACTTCTATGGCTTCATCATATGTCTGCACATCAAAGGTGTTGCTGTCTCTGAATTCACGGGCTCTGTTAAAAAGATTAGTCTGAATGTCGGCGAGCAAAGCAGTGGCTTTCTCAGGCATCTCGTTGAAACTAAAACTCTCCTTAACCCCCGTGTCTCTTCTGCAAACTACCACTGTGCCACTCGTGACCTCTTTTGGTCCTAACTCGAGCCGAAGCGGAATGCCATTCAACTCCGACTCGTTGAACTTCCATCCCGGCGACCGATCGTCTCTATCGTCGACGTAACTGGTAATGCCTCGTTCGCTCAGTGCCGCCTTTAATTTCATTGAGTACTCAATCACGTTCGCCCTGGCATCATCGGTCCTCCAAATAGGAACAACGCTTACTTGTTTCGTTGCCAGCTTCGGGGGCAGTACAAGTCCTTTGTCGTCGCTGTGGGTCATGATAAGAGCGCCTAGCAAGCGAGTAGTCACAGCCCAGCTTGTGGCCCAAACATACTTCTGTTCTCCATCCTCATCTCGATACTTCACATCGAAGGCTTTAGCAAAGTTCTGTCCGAGATGATGGGAGGTGCCGGCCTGGAGGGCCTTTTTATCCTGCATCATTGCTTCAATCGTGTATGTGTGATCGGCGCCGGCGAATTTCTCTGATTCTGTCTTCACCCCGACATAAACCGGCATCGCCATGAACTCTTCTGCAAACTTTTTATAGATCCCGAGGATTAGGAGAGCTTCTTCTTCCGCCTCGTCATAGGTTCGGTGTGCCGTGTGTCCCTCTTGCCACAGGAACTCTGCCGTTCTCAAAAAGAGCCGGGTACGCATTTCCCATCTCACTACATTCGCCCACTGATTTATTAAAAGGGGTAAGTCTCTATAGGACTGTATCCAGTTCTTATATGAACTCCAAATGATTGTCTCCGACGTTGGACGTATCACTAATTCTTCTTCCAGTTTGGCGTTCTCATCGACAACTAGACTTCCATCTTCAGCGGCCTTGAGCCTGTAGTGGGTGACAATTGCACATTCCTTCGCAAAGTGTTCGACGTGTTCAGCCTCTTTACTCAGGAACGACTTGGGAATAAACAATGGGAAGTATGCATTTACGTGCCCGGTTTCTTTGAGCATGTCGTCCAGTAGTCGCTGCATTTTTTCCCATATCGCAAAACCATTTGGCCGAATCACCATGCAGCCTTTGACGGGCGAGTGTTCAGCCAGCTTGGCCCCTTTGATGATGTCTAAATACCACTGGGAATAATCTTCACTGCGTTTTGTGATGGCCACTAAAAGTTAATCTCCTTTCGCTACTTCGCGAGGCGTCACCGTTCGAGTTTCATGGTGAGTGAACCGGTCTGACGTGCGTTAAGCATAATCGCAGAACTTTCAATTTGCGAGAAGTCAACTGGCGAGAGTCCGTTGAGCTGCGCCATGCAACTTGATCAAATAACGCCGCAGCATCTTTTTTCGAAGCAGTCGCGGTTTGCGAAGAAGTCGAAATCGTCTTGCGGTATCGCCGCATTGGCCGAGCTGTGTATCATCCATACTCTCTTCGGTCCGCGCGGTGATATCCTGACGCACCATGCACCGCCACGTTCGATCCGATACCAACGTGAAACGAGGTCGTATGTTCCAGCGCTGTGTTCTTCTCTTTCTTCTCGTTTGTCATGGAGTAGTTGTCGCTCAGGAAACCAGGGGCACCGCAGAGACCCCGAAGCCTTCAGTTTCAATTTCCTTCGCCCGCCAGGCGCTGCGTGAGAATGACGCCACCCCAGTGGATGTATGGGTCAGCTTCGATAGCGATCCAAAGATAACGAGCGTCGCGCTTCGTGTTTCCTCGCCCGACATTCTGGAATGGTACGATGCTTCGTGCCAAAACAAACTGGACCAACGTCATATACAACTCGATCCGGCCGAGTCGAGTTCCGCGTTCTACAACAAACTATGTCTTAAGTCTAAAGCCGACATCACGTCTGGTGAATACAACGTACTGTTCACTATTAAGTACCAGTGGACCAAAGATGACAAACTCCAAACGGCGATGACGTCAGTGGAAAAAACGGTCAAGGTGAATTTACTCGGCAGCGACAGCCTGGCTGGGATTCCGCTTGCGCTCGCGGGTCTAATCGTGCCGGGATTCTGTTTCTTGCTGGTGTTGCGCGCCACGAAGATGATTGGCACCGACGGCGCCGATCTGATGATTTACGGAGTAGTCGCCTCGCTGGGCTTCATTGCGTTGGCGAAACTGTTGCGCCGTTTCGTTGCGGGTTGGGGATGGACCACGTTCGCGCAAAAACTTCAGTACCTTGATGCAAGCAGTAATGTGAGTGTCGATAAACTGATGTGGCTGGCAATCTCGGGCGCATCTGCCGGCGTGCTCGTCGCGCTCGTTTACTACTCTAAGGCAGGGATCCAAAACCGAAAGCGACGCGCTCTTGAGATCAAGGAAGGAGATGAAAACGAGACGATCCTCTGGAAACTGCTCAAACGCGACCCGCGTTACAATAAGTTTTTGATAACACTCTGGCTGAAGGATGTGTTCGGCAGAGGCAATGAATCTTACCGCCCGATGACGACGGTTCGAATCAAAGATGGTGAAAAATTCATCGGCACGCTCGGCATCAGGAACGGCACTTCCGCGAGATTGCTTGGTTCATTCAGGGTGGTGATTGCGGGCGCGACAGATCCAAACCTCGCTGCTAAACTTCGGCGATACAAAGACAAGGGATGGCTGCTTCACGTCTATAAGACAGCGACCAGCAAAGGCCTGCAGATACGGCCGCAGAACGAGGTAACGAAAGCATCCGACAAAACAACGACGGGGAATGTTATTGAAGCCTGGGACGACGATGTGACCGGGATGGACTTCAGCAAGGAGGGAAGCGCGTATCAGCCTCTGGATGTGCCTTAAACACCAATGCCGGTCTTGCGACCGGCATCGAGAAAGGACACAGACCTTGCGGTCTGTCGTCGTTTTTAAACTGTGCGCACTGTAATCACAGCGCGAACTAGATAGAGCGAGAGCTTAGGGCACCATCGCTTACACGTCAACCCCACGTTGGCGGACTGCGCTCGCAAACTGAATAAAATGACATATCAAATTCACGCCGTCGATATCTTCGCCTTCGACGTTTATACGGCGGTTAAGGCCCTCGCGTTTCCGGACCTGGTCAAACCGACGTTTGATTACCTGGTGCAGCCGAACAAATACCGCGAGCGATTCGCGAACGGACAGGTAGATGAAACAGCCGAATACTGCGTTCATCCGTTGAAATGGCGCGAACGCGAGCACGGGCGGTTCTGGCCGTACTACATCGGCTTATGGGCCGGCATCGACCCAGATTTCTGGGGGCTGCAAGTGCCCTTCGTTTACAAGCCCAAGCAGATGAAGCTGAGTCTTACGGTCGGTGCCAAAACATACCAGGCGAACGTCCACCCGACCGTTTACCTCAACTCAATGGGTTGGTCT
>DASTQB010000025.1:0-8438 GCA_035761985.1 Pyrinomonadaceae bacterium | reverse complement strand
GCTGATCCTCTTCCGCATCTCTGCTCGCGCGCGATGCAAATCGGTCTTGAGCTTTGCGATTGAAAACCCGGTGATGCCTGCGATCTCTTCGTAGCTGCACTGGTGAAAGACCTTGAGCGTGAAGACGAGACGCTTGTCTTCGTCGAGCGCAGCGAGCGAACGGCGAATCAGATCGTTCAACTCTTTGCTGAGCAGGCCGTCGACAGGCACCGGTTTGTGGTCGCTTAAGTCCATGACGGATTTATCGGCGAGGTCGACATGATTATTGGCGCGGGCGCGTGCGCGCAGCGACTCGCGTGCGACGTTGCGAGCGATGCCAAAGAGCCAGGTGGAGAGTTTTGTTTCGGCGCGCATCGTGCGAATAGAGCGAAAGGCGCGAACGAAAGTCTCCTGCGTCAACTCTTCGGCGAGCGCTCGATCGTTGACCATGTCGTAGATAAAGCTGATGACCGGCCGCGAGTAGCGTTCAAAAATCAGACGAAAAGCGTCAGCATCGCCCTGGCAAACGCGAGTTACCAGGTCTGCTGGACTGTTCATCAGGGTTCCCGCGAAAGCGCCAGTCATCGTTTTCCCGGTAAGTTAGTGAAAAGGATGGGTGAAAAGTTGCAGATAAGTCCTATAGGTCCTATAGGACGTATAGGACCTATAGGACCTATTGAATTAAAGAAAATCCTTGGGATCGACGATCTTCCCGGCAATCGCGGACGCCGCGACCACGTACGGCGAGGCGAGATAGAGCTTGCCCGGCCCGCTGCGACCCGGAAAATTCCGGTTTTGCGCGCTGACCGTCACCGTCTCCGCCGAAGGCGAGGCGCCCGGGCCCGCGTTGATGCACGCGCCGCACGACGGATCGATCAACTCGGCGCCCGCCCGCTCGAAGATCTCGATATACCCGCGCTGGCGCGCGTACTGCTTGATCTTCTGCGATCCAAACTGAATGTACAGCCGCACACCTTCCGCGACGTGTTTACCACGCGCGAGAGCGTTCTCGAGCACGCGGGCATACATGTCCATATCGGCCATCTTGCCGCCTGTACACGAACCGCCGTAAGCCGCGTCGATCCGAACTTCTTCTGCAAGTTCGTCAATCGGGATTCCATTCCGCGGATCGCCCGGCGTCGCAACCATCGGACAGATCTCGTCCAGATCGATCTCAAACACGGCGGCATACTGCGCATCCGGATCGCTGTAAGTAAACCCTTTGCGCACTTGTTCCGGATCGAGCCCGCGCGTCTGCACGATGTAGTCGAGCGTCTGCTCGTCAGGCTCGATGATGCCGGTCGTGCCACCGGCTTCAACCGCCATGTTCGTCAACGTCGCACGCTCGTCCATCGACCAGTTCTTCAAATCTTCACCGGCAAACTCGAGCACTTTCCCGATGCCCTTGCTCGTCTTCATGTACTCGCTCGCGAGGATGTAGAGCATCACGTCTTTCGCCGCGACGTCCGCGCGCTTTCGGCCTTTCAACACGTAGCGCACGGTTTCAGGAACACGAATGCGAATGTCTTTCGTGTACCACGCGTTGGCCATGTCAGTTGAACCGACACCGAAAGCAAAGCAACCGAGCACGCCGGCCATGCACGTGTGCGAGTCAGTCCCGATCACGATCTGACCCGGCAGCGCGAGATCTTCCACGACAGCGTTATGACAGATCGCTTCCGAGCCGCCGTCGGCACTCTCGCCGTAGAGCCTGATGTTTTGTTTGGTTGTGAAACTTGCCTGCGTAGTCGCCAGACCCTCTGCCTTCTCCAGCAAGCCCATCTCGCGATGCTTTGGCGACATCACGCGCCCGAGAAACGTCAGGTGATCTCGAAACGCAAACACCGATTCGGGTTCTGAAACGCGGGCATCCGGACCCAGCGCCTGTTTGAACAACGACTCAGCCATCGGCGTCACGTACTCATGCGAGAACCGCACGTCAGCAACTGCAAACAACGCATCGCCCGGCTTCACGGCCGGCACACCGATCTTGCCCGCGGTCACGAATGCATGTTTCGCGATGATCTTCTCGACGATCGTCATCGGGCGTGGAGGCGTTTCGATCGGCGGCGGCGTGACTTTTCCTGAGAGTCGCGCTTTGTTGTAGTTGAACAGACCGCCGTGACGCACGATCTCCTGTGAGATCGGATCGATGCCCTTCGTAAACTCGTCGAGCGGTATCTCTTCGCCGCGACGAATGCGATCGATGAGTCCGAAATCGGTCGACGTGAGTAGGCCGATGTTTTGTGAGTTCTGCCCGTAGATCTTCTCGATACTTTGTGCGATGACGAGTTGAATACCCGCCGCCCGTTCTGCAAACGGCGCGGTCTCGCGTGACGAACCGCAGCCTTTCGAAAGCCCTGAGACGACCACTGCGAACCCGCCGTTCTTCACTTCGTCTTTCTTGACGGCGCCTTCACGCATGCCGACATAGACGTACTGGCCGAGCGTTTCGTCGTAGTAAAAGCAGACCCAGCCGGGCGTGATCTCGTCAGTCGAGATGTTGCTCATCAACGGCAGATCGCCATTCTGGAGACGCGCGGCGAGCTCGGATTCGAGCTCCGCGGCGGGTTCGCCCGTGGCTTCGAGTTGCTGCCGGATCAGCGTGGTATCGTCGGTTAAAAATAGAATGCGGCCTGAGAATTTTATGTGTTCAGTCACTTTTATTTTGTCGCGATCATTCATTATCATGGGGAACGTCAGTGATTATAACCTCACGTTCATAAAACCTTTAGCGGTCGTTCGAGCGTCTAAGGCCCGGAGACAGCAGAGCGGAGGAGAGTTGGAGATGAAGTTAGTGGCAAAAGGATTGGTGGCAGCGGCGTTTTTGGCGGTTTCTCTCGTGTCGTTTAGCGCGGTGGCAGTTGCGCAGGGAGGCAAGGAGACGGACGATCCCGCGAAAATCGCGATTTACAAGCGGTTTGTTGACAACCGCATTCCCAACCCGGCTGCCGCATACCAGGCCGCGCGCGACTACCTTCAGAAGTATCAGAAAGACAAAGACGAGTACACCGATTACCTCACCAAGTGGGTCACGTTTTACGAACGCGACGAGCGCAAGCGGCGGCTGCCGGTTCTCATCAACGAAAAGAACTACGCCGAAGCCTACAAAACGGGCGCACAGATCCTGGCCGATGAGCCCAACTACCTGCGCGCGCAGATCGACTTAGGCTACGCCGGTTACCTTGCTGCCTCTGCGAAGAATGAGACTTTCAACAACGAGGCGCTCGGCTACGCGCGCACCGCGATTAAAGCGATCGAGTCGGGCAAGACGCCGACCGAGTGGGCGCCGTTCAAAGGCAAAGACGACACCCTTGCTTATCTGAATTACGCCGTCGGTTTTCTGACGCTGAGAACCAATCCGACAGAGGCTCTCGATGCGTTGTTGAAGGCGGCGCAGTACGACAGCGACATCAAGAAAACGCCTTCGACTTACTACTTCCTGGCCGTCGCTTATGAGTCTGGTCCATACAAGACGATGTCAGCGGCCTATCAGACTCAGTTTGCAAACAAGCCCGAGACTCCCGAGAGCAAAGCAGCGCTCGAGAAGTTGAACATAGTGATGGATCGCATCATCGACGCTTACGCGCGGGCGATCGCGGCCGCGGGCACCGATCCGAAACTCGAACAGAGCCGGAAAGAGTGGCTTGCTGCGATGTCGAACTATTACAAGTTTCGGCATGATGGCAGTGATGCTGGCATAAACGAGTTCATCGCCGCGGCATTGCAGAAACCGCTACCGCCAAAGCCCTAGTGATAGGTCTTATATGTCCTATACGACTTATAGGACCTATTTTAGATGCCTCTATTCAGCTTCACGCAGTCAGGCTAGAATAGGTCCTATTCGTCCTGTAGGACCTATCCTAAATGCCAAGAATCAAGTGGACCGATCGTCGCTTCAACTTTGACTTCCCCGCGGGCATCTACCCCGAGATGATCGAACGCGTGCGCGGCACACCCGCTCGCCTCGAAGATCTACTCTCCGGCCTGTCACAAGAAACGCTGAACGCCCAAGTCGACGGCCGCTGGTCCATGCAGGAGAATGCCGGCCATCTACTCGATCTCGAAAGCCTCGTTTCGCAAAGAATCGACGAATACGTCGCCGGCGTCGAAACACTCCACGCCGCCGACATGTCGAATCGCAAAACCTACGAAGCAAGCCACAACCAGTTGCCGATCGACTCAATCCTGAAAGCATTTCGTTCTGCACGACACGACATTGTCGCGCGTCTCGAAAGTTTCGACGCCAATCTCTTCGCGCGCTCTGCACTGCATCCACGACTCAACGTGCAGATGCGTCTCGTCGACATGTTGTTCTTCCAGGCGGAGCACGACGACTATCATCTCGCCAGGATTAGTGAACTCAAACGTCTTCCCGGAGCATACAAATGAACAATCGCTTGTTCCTGCCTGTAGTTCTCATTCTTTTCGCTTTCAACGCAAACGCCCAATCGCTCGATCCGATGGTGGAGCGCGATCTGCCGTCGTTGCTGTCGACCTACAAGATGCTTCATGCAGCGCCGGAACTCTCTCGTCGTGAAGAGAAGACCGCGACGTTTGTGGCGGGCGAGCTGCGTAAATTCGGGTTCACTGTCACTGAACGCATCGGCAAGTATGAGAATGCACAGGCGGCTGGTTACGGTCTTGTCGGTGTGTTGAAGAATGGACCAGGACCAACCGTGCTCGTCAGAACCGACCTCGACGCGCTGCCCGTCGAAGAGAAGACGGGTCTTCCGTATGCGAGCAAAGTGACGACGAAGAACGATGCAGGCGTGGAAGTGAGTGTGATGCACGCTTGCGGGCACGACATTCACATGACGAGTTTTCTCGGCACTGCGAAGTTGTTGGCGGAGTTGAAGGACCGTTGGAGCGGAACTTTGATCATGCTGGGGCAGCCGGCAGAGGAGACGGGCGAGGGCGCCAAAGCGATGTTGCGCGACGATCTTTACACGAAGGTTCCGCGTCCTGATTTCGTGATCGCGCTGCACGACAAGCCCGATCTCGAAACCGGCAAAGTTGGCTACACACCGGGTTATGCGATGGCGAGTGCGACTTCGATCGACATCAAGATCCGCGGGATTGGCGGGCATGGTTCGGCGCCCGAAACGACGAAGGATCCGGTGGTCGTTGCTGCGCAAGTGGTGATGGCGTTGCAAACGATTGTGAGTCGCGAAAAGTCGGCGCTCGATCCGGCAGTGGTCACTGTCGGATCGATCCACGGCGGCACTCGTTACAACATCATTCCCGATGAAGTGAATCTTCAGTTGACCGTGCGTGCTTACAAGGAAGAGGTGCGCAAGAAAGTGCTGGCGTCGATCGAGAGGATCGTTAAGGGCGTTGCGGTCACGGCGGGTATTCCCGAGGATCGTGCGCCAATCGTGAAGGTGAGTGAAGGCACTGGTTCAACGTACAACGATCCGCAGTTGATTGAGCGACTGGCGGGCGTGTTCAAGCGCGCGTTGGGTGAAGAGAACGTGGTCAAGGTGGATCCCGTGATGGGGAGCGAGGACTTTGGTTACTTTGGATTGGACCAGAAGATTCCAGCGACGCTGTTCTGGCTGGGCGCTTCAGAGCCGGCGAAAGTCAAAGCGTACAGAGAGACAGGCGCGCCGCTGCCGGGTTGGCACTCGGCTCTGTTTGCACCTGTGCCAGAACCGACCATCCGGACCGGGGTTAAAGCGATGACCTCGGCCGTCCTGGACCTGATGAAAAAGTAGACAGGATTTCAGAAATCCTGTCGGGCAACGGCGAGAGCCGTACGCGCCCTCAAAGCCATCACTATGAAAATCACCCTCCTTTCGCTACTGCTGCTGGTCCTGTTCTCCCCTCAAATCGCAAACGCTAACAAGTCGGCCGAGGCCCTCGCCCGCAAGGCGGTTTCAGAAAACGCGGCCGAAGCCTCGCCC
This sequence comes from Pyrinomonadaceae bacterium, assembly GCA_035761985.1. GTDB lineage: Bacteria > Acidobacteriota > Blastocatellia > Pyrinomonadales > Pyrinomonadaceae > PSRF01. The sequence goes on along the minus strand of DASTQB010000025.1, from coordinate 2,553 downwards.
GCGATTGAAGAGCTGCGGTCGCTTGGCCCAGCCGGTCTGCAAGTGCTGATGGGCCAGTACGCGGACGAAATCAAGCGTCACATCGCAAATCCGACGATGGCGCCTGACGAGCAATGGCAACGCATCGCCACCGCACTCGACAACGTCGCGCAGCAAAAGAACAGCTACATCGCAGGCCTCTACTGGCACACCGACATCGAAACCGCGAAGAAAGCTTCAGCCGAAAGCGGCAAACCCATTCTCTCTTTGCGACTGCTCGGCAAACTCACCGACGAATTCAGCTGCGCGAACAGCAGGTTCTTCCGCACCGTGCTCTACCCGAACGATGCGGTAGCAACGATGTTGCGCGAACGTTTCGTGCTCCACTGGCAGTCAGTGAGACCAGTGCCGAGCGTAACGATCGACTTCGGCGACGGCCGCAAACTCGAACGCACGCTCACCGGCAACAGCATTCATTACATTCTCGACTCAGAGGCACGCCCGCTCGATGCGCTTCCGGGCCTTTATGGTCCACAAGCGTTCGTGCGTGGACTGGTGAACGCGGAGTCGATCTTCAAATCACTCGCAGGCAAGAACGCCGCTGAGAGAAACATTCTGCTGACGCAGTACTACCGCGATCAGCACAACAAGATTTCGCTCAACTGGACACTCGACACTCAGAAGATCGGCGGCAAGGTGCCCCAGGGTTTCAGGATAATCAAGGACATTAACGGTCAGCCGCAGGCGCTGAGTGTTGCGCCGCTGGCCGTAACCAAAGCGGCCGTCGAAATGAATTTTCTGCGCGCGATGACGACCGCGACCGAATCGTTGGGCCAGATCACCGATGAAGACGCCTGGAGAAAGATCGCGCAGCTTCATTCGTCGCTTGCAGTGCTCGACGATCGAAGTGTCGCGCTGATCAAGCGTCAGAATCCAGCGTTATCGGATGAAGAGATGGTACGATTGCTGCGAAAGTTTCAGGAACTGATCGCGCTGGATACAGTACGCAACGAATACCTGCTGCATTCGAAGCTGTACACGTGGCTGATGAGAGATCCTGCTCGGGGTGACGTCGATAAGTTGAATGAGAAGGTTTACGCGAGCCTGTTTCTGACGCCGAGTTCCGATCCCTGGCTCGGACTGTTTTCCACGGATGTTTACACGGCGCTGGAGAATGGCGGCGTGGTAAAACCGTAACACGGATAACGCGGATGCTTCGCAAACTGATTGTCGTAATTTTCTTGCCCATCTTGAGCGTGGCCCAGACCACGCAGGAGAAGGTTCGGGATTTCCGTCGCGCCAATGAGCACCGGATCCTGAAAGAGTTCACCACGCTTCTTTCGATCCCAAACGTCGCTTCCGACACGGAAAACATTCGCAAAAACGCGGCACTCATCGTCGAGATGATGCAGCAGCGCGGGCTGAACCCGCGACTACTGGAAGGCGCGAATCGCAGTGTTCCTCCCGCGGTGTACGGCGAATGGAAAGTGCCGGGCGCGCAACGCACGATCCTGCTTTACGCGCATTACGACGGACAGCCTACGGACCCGAAACAGTGGACGGGAACGTTGCCGTGGCAGCCCGTCTATCGTTCTGAGGCACTCCACGCAGGTGGACAGATCATATCTGGGCCAACGGACGGTTCGCCGATCGATCCCGAGTGGCGCATCTACGCTCGTTCCGCGTCTGACGACAAAGCCGGAGTGATGACGATCCTCACTGCAGTCGGCGCGCTCAAAGACAAAGGCTTGATGCCAACGTCAAACATCAAGTTTTTCTTTGAAGGCGAAGAAGAGGCCGGCTCGCCCAATCTCGGAGAGATCATCAACCGTAACAAACAACTGCTCGAAGCCGATGCATGGATCATCTGCGATGGACCAGTACATCAGTCAGGCAGAAAGCAGGTTGTGTTTGGCGTGCGTGGCGACACAAACGTCGACGTCACGGTTTACGGTGCCACGCGACCGTTGCACAGTGGTCACTACGGAAACTGGTCGCCCAACCCTGCAAATCTCCTCGCCCGTTTGCTCGCGTCGATGAAAGACAACGAAGGACGCGTCACGATTGAAGGCTGGTATTCGGACGTCGAGCCGCTCGGCGAACTCGAGCGCCGTGCGATTGCGGAGGCTCCGCAATACGACGAAGAGATCAAAAAGCAGTTGGGTCTGAAAAGCACCGAAGGCGGCGGAAAACCACTGCTCGAACTGATCAATCTTCCATCCCTCAACATCAACGGATTTGCCAGCGGCGACGTCGGCGACCTCGCCCGCAACGTGATTCCAACGACGGCCACAGCCGTTCTCGATCTGCGACTCGTGAAAGGAAACGATCACAACCGGCAAGCACAGCGGCTCATCGATCACATACGCAAGCAGGGTTATCACGTCACCGATCGCGAGCCGACGGCTGCGGAGCGCGCACAACATCCGTTACTCGCGCGTGTGAACGTACGCGAAGGCGGCTACAACGCGGAGCGCACGAAGATGGATTCACCGATCTCGAAGTCGGTGATCGAAGCCGTGCAATCCACGTCGGCTGACAAAGTGGTGTTGCTGCCCACTTCCGGCGGCAGTC
>DASTQB010000024.1:0-9399 GCA_035761985.1 Pyrinomonadaceae bacterium | reverse complement strand
GTTGGTGTGTTTCTTTCAGGTGGAATGGATTCGAGCGCGCTCGTCGCGATGCTGTCTCACATCACTAATCAGCGGCCAAGAACATTCAGCGTCGTTTTCGATGAAGCGAAGTTCACTGAAGCGCCATTCTCGCGCGCCGTTGCGGAACGGTTCGAAACCGATCATCACGAGATACGGCTCAGCGAACGTGATCTGATCGACATCTTGCCGGATGCGATCGGCGCGATCGATCAACCGACGATGGATGGCATCAACACGTTCGTCGTTTCTCGTGCCGTCAAACAGGCTGGTGTGACTGTCGCTCTTTCCGGACTCGGCGGCGATGAGTTGTTTGCGGGTTATCCGAGCTTCAGGCGTGCAATGCGGCTTCATCGGATGCCAGCGGTACCGAAGCGAGTTTTACGCGCTGCTGCGGGCGTTGGAATGGTCGCGTTGAATGGCTCAGTGCAGCGACATAAGTTTTGGAAACTGGCAAACAGCAACGGCGGACCCGCGGATGTGTACCGCATTTCGCGGCAACTCTTCTCGAGCGATTACATAACGCAGACGACCGGCCGAGAGGCTCATGCGCCTGAATCTCACAGTGGAAATCATTCGGATCCGATCAACACAATCTCTCGCCTCGAGTTGACCGGGTACATGACCAACACCTTGTTGCGTGACACAGACGCGATGAGCATGGCCCATTCGCTCGAGGTGCGCGTCCCATTTGTCGACCGGAAAGTGGTCGACTACGTCTTATCGCTGCCGGGCGAATGGAAGATGGACCGCGGCTCGAGGCCGAAGGCATTGCTCGCCGACGCGGTCGCCGATCTCCTGCCCCGCGATTTGCTGTCCCGCCCGAAGATGGGCTTCACGCTGCCGTTCGAAAAGTGGATGCAACACGATCTCAGATCCGAGATTTCATCTGTATTCCATGATCCGTGTTTATCCGCGGCTGGTTTGAATGCCGCAGCAGTAAATAAGATCTGGCACACCTTTCTCGATAAGCCTCGCGCCGTAGGTTGGTCGCGGCCGTGGACACTGTACGTGCTCGCAAAGTGGTGTGAGCGTAACGGCGTTAAGTCAGCATGAGAGTCCTTCACGTCATACCGTCGGTTGACGAGCGTTCGGGTGGACCAGCAACCGCGATCCTTCCGATGTGCCGCGCACTCCAGCAGCAGGGAATCGAGGTCACGCTGATTAGCACGGATGCGGGCATGCGCGGGCAGCCGCGTTTCCAAGGCGTGCCCGCGAAGTTGTTCCCGTCGCAACTGGGTGAATCGTTCAAGTACTCACGCCCGCTATCATCGTGGCTTCGCTCAAACATCAGGGAATTTGATTTGGCCCACATCCACGCCGTGTTCAATCACTCCTCCGTGACAGCGGCGCACGCATGTCGAAAAGCACGCGTGCCTTACGTGGTCCGGCCGCTGGGGACGCTTGAGCCCTGGAGCATGGCGCAGAAGTCTGTTCGCAAGCGCGTGTTCTGGCAGGTGGCAGGCAAGGCGATGCTGCGACGCGCGGCGGCGGTCCACTACACAACTGAAGCCGAAAAGGTTTCCACGCAACGACTGTTGGGTCTGAATCACGGAAAAGTGATCGGGCTCGGCATTGCAAATGGCTCTTCAACCTCGGGCGCGAAAGAAAAACTGGCGAGCTATTTTCCTGAGCTGGTGGATCAGCCGTACGTGCTCGTGTTGTCGCGGCTCCATCCAAAGAAAGGTTTGGACGTGCTGCTCGACGCGTTTTCGACGTTGATCCAGCAGCAGAAGTTTGCACACTGGCGACTCGTGGTCGCAGGCGATGGTCCGGCGGATTATGTCGCGACACTGAAACAGAAGACCTGCAACGGAGTTTTGTTCACCGGCTGGCTCGACGGCGAGGCGAAAGACGCCGTGCTAAGCAACGCGTCGTTGCTTGTTCTGCCGTCGCACCAGGAAAACTTTGGCTTGTGCGTGATGGAAGCGCTGTCTCACTCGGTTCCCGTGCTCGTCAGCCCACACGTGAATCTCGCGGAAGAGATCCTCCTCGCGAACGCCGGCTGGATCGCAACGGTGGATAAAGAAGCGCTGTCGACGCGTCTGGCCGAGGCGCTCGCCGACGAAGAAGAACTCGCGAGACGCGGCCGCGCCGGAAAAGACCTCTCGAAAAAATATTCATGGGAAAACGCCGCCAAGCGTTTAGCTGATCTTTATCGGGAGATCGGCCACAGATTCACGCGAATTAACGCGGATTCTGATCCGTGTTAATTCGCTTGAATCTGTGGCCTAATTAAGGATGCTGGACCAGATCACGCCGCTCATACTCACCTACAACGAGGCGCCAAACATCGCTCGAACACTCGCGCCCCTCGCCTGGGCCAAAGACATCGTAGTGGTCGACAGCTTCAGCGACGACGATACGGTTGAGATTGCCTTGTCTGTTCCACAGGTGCGCGTATTTCAAAGAGCGTTTGATTCTCATCGAAACCAGTGGGAATTCGGGCTGAAGGAGACCGGAATCACAACGCCGTGGGTACTCGCACTCGACGCCGATTATGTCGTCTCTGATGAGTTAATCGAGGAACTCAAACAGCTTCAGCCCGATCCGGCGACGGCCGGATATCGCGTCAACTTTGTCTACTGCATCAACGGAAAAAAGCTGCACAGCGGAATCTATCCACCGGTGACAGTTCTTTACCGTCGAGAGGCTGCGACTTACGTTCAAGACGGTCATACGCAGAGAGTCGCCGTCGAAGGACGGATCGAACAGTTGCGATCGCCCGTGTTTCACGACGATCGCAAATCGTTTAAACGCTGGTTCAGATCACAAGCACGATACACAGAACTCGAAGCCCAAAAACTTCGTGCGGCCGATCGAAATGAGTTGAGTCGTGTGGATCGATTGCGACGATGGCGCGTCGTGATGCCGCCGGCGATGCTGGTCTATTGCCTGATTGTTCGGCGTGGGATCTTCGATGGCTGGGCGGGATTTTATTATGCCTTTCAGCGGACGGTGGCCGAACTTATGTTGAGCCACAGATTGCACGGATAAAATCGCGGATGAATATCCTGGGCATTAACGCGTATCACGGGGATGCGGCGGCTGCGATCGTGAAGGACGGGCGCCTGATCGCTGCCGTTGAAGAAGAGAGGTTCAATCGTTTCAAACACTCCGCCGGTTTTCCTGCGCACGCTGTTCGTTACTGTCTCGAGGCTGCGGGTATCAAACCTGAAGAGTTGGACCACGTTGGGATCTCGCGCGATCCGTCGGCACACCTGCACAAGAAGATCCTGTTCGCAGCGACGCGCGCCGGATTTCAGCAGATCAAGGATCGCATCGGGAATGCCGCAAAGGTGCGGGATCTGAAAGAGGAACTGGCGCGTGTGCTTGGCGTGTCGAAGAAAACCCTGCGCGCGCGGTTTCACAACATCGAACATCATCGTGCACATCTTGCGAGTTGCTTCTACGTCTCGCCGTTTGACCGTGCCGCTCTGTTGTCGATCGACGGTTTTGGCGACTTCATCTCGACGATGTGGGCCGTTGGTGAAGGGAACTCGATCGACGTGCTGGGCCAGGTCGAGTTTCCGCATTCGACCGGTATCGTTTACACCGCGACGACGCAGTTTCTCGGCTTTCCACACTACGGCGACGAAGGCAAGGTGATGGGCCTCGCTCCGTACGGCCGCCCGCGTTTCATCGAAGAGTTTCGCCACATCATTCGCACCGAAGAGAACGGGCGTTTTCGTTTGAACCTCGACTACTTCCGTCATCATTCGGAAGGCGTCGAGATGACGTGGGACGAGGGCTCGCCCGTGGTCGGGCGCGTCTATTCAGATGAGTTTGCGCACGTGTTTGGACCACCACGCACGCCGGGCACTGCACTGACGGATCGCGAGCAAGACATCGCCGCGAGTCTCCAACTCCGCCTCGAAGAGGTCGCTTTTCACGTCCTGAACCATCTACACGAACAGACCGGCGCCACCGATCTCGGCCTCGCGGGCGGTGTCGCTTACAACTCGGTGATGAACGGAAAGATCCTGCTGAACACACCGTTCAAACGCGTCTACATCCAGCCTGCTGCTGGTGATAGCGGGACGGCGCTGGGTGTTTGCTACCAGATTTACAACGGCGTTCTCAAGAATCAACGTGGAGAAACGATGGACGGGGCTTATACTGGTCCAGAGTTCTCAAACGAAGAGATCCGGGCGGTCCTGAAACAGCCTTTCGAACACTACTCAGATCGTGAGTTAACGAAACGCGCTGCACAGGACATCGCGAATGGCCTGGTCGTTGGCTGGTTCCAGGGACGCATGGAGTTTGGACCACGTGCGCTCGGCAACCGGTCGATCGTCGGCGATCCGCGTCTCGCCGAGATGAAGGATATACTCAACGACCGGATCAAGAAGCGTGAGCCGTTTCGACCGTTTGCACCGTCGATTCTCGAAGAACGCGTCGGCGATTACTTCGAGCAGACGCATCCTGCGCCGACGATGCTGATGGTCTACCAGATCAAAGAGGAACGGCGGCGCGAGATTCCAGCGGTGACGCACGTCGACGGCTCAGGACGTTTGCAGACCGTCTCGAAAGGGCTGAATGAGCGGTATTACCAGTTGATTTCAGACTTTGCTGAGCTGACGGGTGTGCCGGTGCTTCTCAACACGTCGTTCAACGAAAACGAGCCGATCGTCTGCACGCAACAGGAAGCGATCGACTGTTTCCAGAAGACCAGGATGGACGTGCTGTACCTGGGGAATTATGCTGTGAGGCGAGAATAGGTCTTATAGGACCTATGGACCTATAGGACGTATATTGGAGAAAACCATGCGGATTCTTGTCACAGGCGGCGCCGGATTCATCGGCTCGCATCTTTGCGAGCGGTTGCTGAACGAAGGCAACGAGGTGCTTTGCCTCGACAATTTCTTCACGGGCAGGCGCGAGAACATTTTTCACCTGCTCGAGAATCCGCGCTTCGAACTCATCCGCCACGATGTCACCGAACCAATCCTGCTCGAGGTGGACCAGATCTACAACCTCGCGTGTCCAGCGTCGCCGGTCCATTACCAGTTCAATCCAGTGAAGACGGTCAAGACTTCGGTCATGGGCGCCATCAACATGCTCGGTCTCGCGAAGCGCGTCCGCGCGCGCATACTTCAGGCGTCGACGTCCGAGGTCTACGGCGATCCCCTCGTCCATCCGCAAACCGAAGACTACTGGGGCAACGTCAATCCCATCGGTCTACGTTCCTGCTACGACGAAGGCAAGCGCCTCGCGGAGACGTTGATGACTGACTACCACCGGCAAAACCACGTCGACATACGCATCGCGCGCATCTTCAACACGTATGGACCACGAATGCTGGAAAACGACGGACGCGTCGTTTCAAATTTCATCGTGCAGGCGCTGCGAGGCGAGCCGCTGACGCTTTATGGCGAAGGCGAACAAACGCGCTCGTTCTGTTATGTAGACGATCTGCTCGAAGGTCTGATTCGGCTGATGAACACGGACGATTTGCACGATCCCGTCAATCTCGGCAATCCGGGCGAGTTTACGATCAGGCAGTTGGCGGAAGAGGTGATCAAGACGTGCGACTCGAAATCAGGGTTCACGTACCTGCCATTGCCCGCCGACGATCCGCGCCAGCGCAAACCGGACATCACGCGTGCGCAGACGGTGCTGGGTTGGAACCCGACGATCAGCTTACGTGAAGGTTTGAAAAAGACGGTCGAGGACTTCAAGAAACGCGTCGGTTGAAGGTCCTGCTTCTCAACCAGTGTTTTTACCCCGATGTGGTTTCCACGGCCCAACACCTCACAGATCTCGCCGGCGCACTTGTATCCAGCGGTCATGAAGTGACAGTCATCGCGAGCGATCGCGGTTACGACAATCCGTCGATGCGCTTCAAACGGCGCGAACGCTGGAACGGCATCGAGATCATTCGCATCCCATCGCTCTCGCTGGGGAAGCGCAGTCGCTGGCGGCGGGCGATCAACTTCGGAAGTTTTCTTTTCTTCTGCTCACTTCGGCTAGTCGCGCTTCGCCGGTTCGACGTCGTCGTCGCACTCACATCACCGCCACTGATCTCATTTCTGGCAGCACTGTTTGTAAAACTCAAAGGCGGACGTTTCTGTTTCTGGGTGATGGACCTCAACCCTGACGAAGCGATCGCAGCCGGCTGGCTCGACGAAAACTCTACAACGACACGCCTGCTGCGACGCATGCTGAACTACAGCTTTCGACAAGCGAGCCACACGATCGTGCTCGATCGTTTTATGAAGGAGCGAGTTGCCGCAAAGGGAATCGATCCAACGCGTGTGTCGATCGTGCCGCCGTGGTCGCATGATGTCGTCGGCTATTCAGAGCAGGGAAGGGAAGCGTTTCGCGCGCAGTACGGCGTGGCTGACAAGTTTGTGGTGATGTACTCGGGCAATCACAGCCCCTGTCATCCACTGGACACACTGCTCGAATCCGCGCTTGCGGTTAAAACACGCGAGGAGATCGTCTTCTTATTCATCGGCGGCGGCAGTGAACAAAGCAAAGTGCGCGAGTTCGCCTCGCGACACCAGCTTACGAACGTGCAGTGCTTACCTTATCAACCGTTGGACGAGCTTTCGGATTCTTTGTCAGCCGCCGATCTGCACGTCGTGGTGATGGGCGAGCAGTTCGTCGGCATCGTCCATCCGTGCAAGGTCTACAACATTCTGTCGGTTGGCGCGCCGGTCCTATACATTGGACCAGAGCCCAGTCACATCACTGACATCGCTTCGCAGCACGGAAAGTTTTTTCTCACGCGGCACGGAGATGTTGATGCCGTGATAGCTGCAATATCGCAAGCGATGAACCCGCCGGAACGCCTTCGAACGGAAAATCCCACGCAGTTCAGTCTCAACAAGATGCTCACGATTTTTCATGATGTGAATCGTGTTAATCGTGAAAATCCTGCAAATCCTGTCAAACGCCCCATCTCATCTTACGAGGAGATATCACTTTGAAGACCTACTTCGCTCTCTTCTCGATCGCGACTGTAGCCTCTTTAATCACGACGCCACTTATTCGTCGTTTATGTGAACGATACAAACTACTTGACGTACCCGCCGACGGGCGTCGCATTCATCGCACGGCCGTCCCACGTCTCGGAGGACTTGCGCTCTACATCTCGTGCCTGACTGCGCTCTCGCTTCTACCGTTTGTCGACAACTTACTAACGCAAACGCTGAGCACTATGCGCTACGAGATCCTGACCCTCGTCGTTCCCGCCACGCTCGTCCTGCTGCTCGGCGCTTACGACGACCTGCGCGGCACAAACGCGGTCGTGAAGTTCGCCGGGCTCGGACTGATCGCGACGATCTTCTACGCCATGGGCGGACGGATTGACGCCTTGTCGATCCCGATGTTTGGACCGGTCCAGCTATCACCACTCCTGTCGTACGTAATCACGGTCGTGTGGCTGGTAGGAATCGCAAACGCATTCAACTTGATCGACGGGCTCGACGGTCTCGCGTCAGGCGCCGCACTGTTTTCGTCGCTCGTCATTCTCGGCGTCGCAATCACGCAGGGACAGACGCTGACGATCGTGGTGGCGCTCGTCCTGTGCGGCGCGCTCGCCGGATTTCTTCGTTACAACTTCAATCCCGCGTCAATCTTTCTCGGCGATTCCGGCGCACTGTTCACCGGATTTCTGCTCGCGGCTTTGTCTGTCCTCGGAACGCAAAAGGCGACGACAGCAGTGGCGATCGTGGTGCCGATCCTTGCGTTCGGGTTTCCGATGGTCGACACGGCGATGACGATGGGCCGCCGGCTGCTGAGTCGCAAACCCGTGTTTCAGGGCGACAACGAACATATACATCACATGCTTCTCGCGCGAGGCTGGTCGCAGCGACGTGCGGCGCTTGTGCTGTACGGCGTGTGTGCGTTGTTTGGTCTCGCCGCGCTGATCTTTCCCGCCTCCGGACCAAAACTCACGGGATTCATGTTGTTTGTGATCTCGGTCGCAGTGATCATCGCCGTGGGCCATCTGCGTTATCACGAAGTTGACGAGTTGAGAGCCGGAGTAAAACGCACGGTAAACGATCGACGTTTGCGAGTGGCGAACAACATCCGCGTGCGGCGTGCGGCACTCGCGCTCTCGAAGGCTTCCGATCTTCACGAGATGTTTGAAGCGACGCGACACCTGCTCGACTTCGGCGAGTTTAGTTTTGCGAACGCGCAGGTGGGCCAGCCAGGGCGCGCGGACATGAACGAACGTGCTTACGAGGCGAGCCTGCAACGACATCCGAAGCAGTTGCTGGAGTTTCGCAACGGCCGTGTGTCGTGGTCGTGGTCGGGCAATGGTCAAGAACCTGATGACGCGTATCGTTCGCGTTTCGAATGGAGCTTTCGATTGCCGCTGGTGAAGGACGGTGTGGAGTGGGGTTGGCTGAATCTGTACCGGACGTTCGAGAGTGAACCGTTACTGGTTGATGTGAATTACCTGAGTGACCTTTTCCGACGTGAGTTTACCAACGCAGCCGCGCGAATCTTTACGATCCACGACTCGCATCCGAGGGAAGCTCCCTGGTGCGATTTTCCTGGCACTGCTCGCGCTGATCACCATTACCGCGATTCCTTACGGCACAGTTGAGCCGTGGTGGAAATCGGCGTTCATCTGCGCGATCTTCACGATCTGCATTGTAGCGATCATCGAAAGACCGCCGATCAGCGTCGATCTCATCCTGCTACCAATGCTCGCACTCGCAGCCCTCGCCTTCGTGCAATCGCTTTCAACACAGATCAGCGCAGATCCGTTTCAATCGAAGTTTTTTGCGTTGCAGATGCTTGCGCTCACCGCGTTGCTCGCGTTGCTTTATCGATACGTAAACACAGAACGCCGGATTCGAATCCTGGTCTACACGATCCTCGGCGTCGCCGTGGTCAGCGCCATCTTCGGTATTCTCCGGCAAACCACTCAGCACGAAACCGGTTTTATTCTCCCACTACTAAGACCAAACCAGGGCTTCGCGCAGTTCATCAACAAAAACCACTTTGCCTACCTGATGGAAATGGCCTTTGGACTCGGTTTCGGCATGATACTCGGCGGCGGCGTCAGACGAGATCGCCTGATGATCTACATCGCATTGCTCTTGCCTATCCTGCTCGCACTCGTTCTTGCAAACTCGCGCGGCGGCATCCTGGCAATCGTGGTCCAGATGATTACTGTGGGTTTGCTGGTCGCCAGTCGCTCTACAAAGTTCACACCTTTCACCGCGTTCAAAGCAGTGCTGGTGGTTGTGATCGCAGGTGTGCTCGGCGCCACGTTGTGGGTCGACAATTCAAACTCGCTTGAAGGCGCAAGCCGGAGTGAGATCTGGCAGGCCACGCTGAAGATGTTTGCGGCAAACCCGATTCTCGGCGTGGGCCTCGGCGGATACTGGACCGGAATCACTGCCTATCACGACGCGT
>DASTQB010000023.1:0-5461 GCA_035761985.1 Pyrinomonadaceae bacterium | reverse complement strand
CTGAAATAACAAGCCAGTAATCTTCTCGTGTGTGCGAGGGTTAACTCCGTGCAAGTGAAGATCTCTTTGGCCAGGTCCGATTAAGCTGGACCAACAGAGGCGGGAACAAGAAAGCAGATTCAATGACGATTACCAGATGTCCACGTTGTCAGCGCCACTGTTTTACCGACGCTAAAGTGTGTCAGGAGTGTGCGCTGGTTTTTGATCCTGGATTTTTGCATAACCAGGCAACCGCCAAAGAGCGGAAGTTCCTTACCAGGTCGTACGTGCTATTTGCCGGATTGATGCTCATTCCGGTCGTTACTTTCGTCCTGGTTCAAATGCGCGGTCTTTTTGGTAATTGAACAAAATTTGCAACTTGCGTCTGAACTGATGCATCGTAGCAGCCGGTTAATCCTTCTCTCGCGCATCGACGGTGATGCGCCCCGCGCAGCAAATATCAGCGCCGGACGTTTGGATAGTTCGAGAGCAGGCTTTTTTCAACTTCTGAAGCCGCTCTCTTTAAGAGCATCCGAACGTGGTCCTTCAAGCGCAACCGTTTCGCCGAAGCCAATCCCATTCGCAGCTTCTTTTTAACCCCAAAAGGGAAAGGTATATCTGTATGTCAACGAAACTTTATGTTGGAAACCTCGCTTTCCAAACCACCAACCAGGAGCTGCAGGATCTGTTTGCTCAAGCGGGCACCGTTCAATCTGCAAACGTCGTCGAAGACCGCGACACCGGCCGTTCACGAGGATTCGCGTTCGTCGAGATGTCGTCAAACGCCGAAGCCGCGGCAGCTATTGACCAGTTCAATGGTAAACAACTCGGCGGCCGCACATTGAAAGTCAATGAAGCCAAGCCACGCGAAAATCGCAATGGTTCGAGTGATCGCAAATTCGGTAGTAACCGTGGCGGCTATCGCGGCGGTAACGACGGTGGTTATGGCGAACCCCGCTGGTAAATAAACTCGCCCGGCAGAGTCTCTTCTGTTTACTCGTCTCAAAAGGTCCGAGAATGGAAGAGACTGCCCGGCACTGGACCACCATCTGCCTCACGGTAGCGGGTGAAAATTAAGGAACATTATGAACTTTTCTGAATTGGGACTCGCGCCCGCACAAGTGAGCGCCTGCGAGTCTCTTGGATATAAAACACCTACGCCGATTCAACGTCAGGCGATACCCGTGATTCTCACCGGTCGCGACGTGATCGGTTGTGCCGAAACCGGCACAGGTAAAACTGCTGCATTTCTACTGCCGATCATTCAGAGGCTAAGCGGAAGTGCTCGACCCGGACTGCGCGTGCTTGTGCTTGCGCCAACGCGTGAGCTGGCGCTTCAGATTCAGGAGAACTACACGGCCTTGAATCAGGCGAAATCCAACCGCAGTGTCATCGCGATCGGTGGCGCAAATATTCGCCCACAGCTTGCACAACTCCGACGTGGTGCTGCTGTTCTGATCGCAACTCCCGGACGCCTGCTCGATCTGATAGAACGCGGAGCGGTGAATCTGTCTGGGATCGAAGTGCTGGTCCTTGACGAAGCGGATCGCATGCTGGACATGGGATTCCTGCCGGCAATTCGCCGGGTACTTGCGCTGTTGCCTACGAAGCGCCAGACACTCTTGTTTTCAGCGACGATGTCTTCAAGCATCGAGCAACTCGCGCGTTCTACAACAAAGAATCCCGAGCTCGTTGAAGTAAGCACTCGTGGCCGCGCAGCGACGCTGGTTGAGCAGATTGCATACCACGTTTCTCCCGAATCAAAGACCGCTCTCCTGCTGGAACTACTTGAAAAAGAGCCCGAGCGTTTTGAACGAGTGCTGATCTTTACGCGCACACGTCGAGGAGCCGAGCGCTTGTCGCATGTTCTTCAGGCGCGCGATCACAGAGTAAAGCGCATTCATGCTGATCGTTCGCAGTCGCAACGTGAAGAAGCGTTACGCGCGTTCAGCGAAGGGCGTGCGCGTGTGCTGGTCGCAACTGATATAGCCGCGCGCGGATTGGATATCGATGCCGTTTCGCACGTGATCAATTACGACGTGCCGGCAGCTCCTGAAGACTACGTGCACCGAGTGGGCCGTACCGGCAGAGCAGGCAACCAGGGTCAGGCGATCTCGATCGTCGCACCTGTTGACGAGTATTCGATCAGAGCGATTGAGCGGTTAACAGGTCAGGCCATCAAGCGCGTTGTGCCTAAAGGTCTCGGAATACCATCGCTGGCGATAAGCCCTGTCAAATCTCCCACGCGTGTGTCATCTTCACGTAGCTCGAGTCGATCGTTTCGGCCTCGACGCAGTGCGAGCTATGCGTGATAACATGACCGTTGAGTAGCAACCGGTCGAAAGCAGAGGAGAACGAATGTATAAGGGAGCAATGGCGGCGCCAACGGAGAACGACAAGACGATCAGGTGGGGAACCGCAACGTTCCTGGTGATAAGTCACGGTGCCGCAGTTGCGGCGCTGTTCTTTTGGAGCTGGCCTGCGATCATTGCCGCTATGGTTCTCTACTGGGTGGCCGCGAGTCTCGGCATCGGCATGGGATTTCATCGATTGCTTACTCACCGTGGTTATCACGTGCCGAAGATCGTCGAATACTTTCTCGTAACGTGCGGCGCGCTTTCTTTGGAAGGTGGGCCGATTCAGTGGGTAACAACACACCGAATTCATCACGCGCATACTGACCAGAAGGGTGATCCACACACGCCGCGCGACGGCGGCTGGTGGGCCCATGTCGGTTGGATTCTTCGCGGCACCGCACAGAATCACGATCAGGCTACATACGAGCGCTACGCGCCGGATCTGACAAAAGATCGTTACTACGTCTGGCTGAATAAATTCTATTACGTGCCCTCGATCGTATTACTCATCGGTCTGTGGGTATTCGGAGGCTGGGGAGTGATGCTGTGGGGTCTCTTCATGCGCGTCACGCTCGGCCTTCACTCGACATGGCTGGTCAACTCCGCCACACATCTGTGGGGCCGCCGCCGGTTTCTCACGCACGAGGATTCGCGCAACAGTTGGTGGGTCGCACTGCTGACGTTCGGTGAAGGATGGCACAACAACCATCACGCATTTCCGACGTCTGCTCGACATGGCTTGAAGTGGTATGAAATCGACGTGACCTGGTGGAATATTCGTTTCCTGCAACTGCTTGGTATCGCTCGTGCGATCAAGCATGTCCGGTTCAACCGCAACCGCACGGCCTGGCACGTTGTTACTGAGTGAGCTAGAGCCGGGCTTCCGATCAAACGAAAAGCAGCAACCACGGATCTGCCGGGCGAGAGCGCCTCATTTACTGTTAGCGGTGCAGCCTACGCCGGATTGACTGAGGAAGAAATTTGCAACGCAATCTACGTCAGGTTTCAGAATGTACCCGGTGCCGCAGGCAGTGGCGGTAGCGACGTCGGTACGCCGAATGATACTCCTGAAGTACCCGAGCCGGCGACGATGTTCTTGTTAGGAACTGGTCTGGCAGGAGTTGCCGCACGCAAGCGAAGACGAAAAGAATAGTTAATCTGTTAACCTGGCTTTGCACGAAAACTCGCTTTTGCATGTCCATGATGATCATGTAAATCATGTCCAATCCTGTAAATCCTGTAAAAACGCCCTACTCGAAAGGCATGCTTCGCAGAATTAACATGATTATCAGGATTGACATGACTTTTCGTGCAAGCCTAGTAGGCGAGGTTCACCGTCCTGCCAATACCTTTCTCGACAGCATTCTTGTATACGGTTGACGCAGCGATCACATCCTGAAGCGCCATTCCGGTTGAATCGAAGATGATGATTTCGTCAGGCGATGTGCGTCCGGGTTTGATTCCGGCAATTACTTCGCCGAGTTCGGCGTGTACCTGGTCTTTGGTCATCGTTTCTGAAGCGATCGCGTGGTGCAACTCTCCGATCGAGGCACACTGTTCGACGACGTCCGCCACCGTTTTGTTTCGGGCGAGGAGCGCTGGTTCCAGTTCCTGTTTAGTTTCACTGTCTGATCCGACTGCGGCGATAAAAGTGCCCGGTTGTGCATACTCCTGCTTGAGGAAGAACTGCGTCGAAGGTGTGCAGGTGACGCAGATATCAATGCGTTTCATTGCTTCTGCCAGGTCGTTGGTGGTTTCAACTCCAATCCCCAGCTCGGCAGACAACTCATTCGCAAACCGCTGCGCCTGAGTGCTATCGACGTCGTATGCAAAGACGTGCTCCAAAGAAAAAATCTTTGAGAGCGCCCGGACCGACACACGGCCCTGGTTACCACAACCACAAATCAATACCGATTTCGAATCGGGACGCGCGAGGTATTTCGCGGCGACAGCCGTTGCTGCTCCGGTTCGTTGAATCGTGATTTCTATCGAATCCAGAATCGCTAACGGGTAACCATTCTGAGCATCAGCTAACAATATGATTCCCTGAATCAGCGGCAGACCAAACCGGTTTGCGTTCTGTGGAAAGTTGGCGTTTATCTTGGCTGCGAAAAACGACCGGTCGAGGTCCAGTATTCCCGCTTTGATATGGAACCCGCCATCGTGCGCGTGCACTCCGAGAATGCCGGGCGTCTGCGTTCTACCCTCACCGTACAAGTGAAACACTCGTTCTAGGGCCGAGATGTACTCCTCAATGCTAAGCAGCGCCGCAACCTCGCTGCGCGACAGCAAAAGCGTACCTTTCATATTCTCACCGTTACCACGTTGAAATGACTTGCTCGAATTTGTAACAGTCGTTACTATACGCTCGGTGTTACAAAAGCCGCAAGCTCATGAATGGATACTGCTGATCCATCAACTGCCGCCCAAGCCGACGAACCTGCGCGTTCGCATCTGGCGTAAACTGCAAAAGCTCGGTGCAGTCGCAATCAAGAACTCAGTCTACGTCCTTCCGGCTAACGACAAGACCAACGAGGATTTTCAGTGGCTCAAACAGGAAATCGAGTCTGCGGGTGGCGAAGCTGCGGTCTTTCGAGCGGGATCGGTTGAGGGCGCAACGGATAAGGAGATTGTCGCGGCGTTTCGCAAGGCACGCGATGAAGAGTTTGCAACTATCACTGCTGAGCTTGATGGTCTAACCGGCCGCGTTCGCGAACAATCTCGCGCCCGGCATTTGTCGCCCGCTCGTTTGTCGGCACAGGAGACTGAACTCGACAGGTTGCATGGAGAGTTGGAACGCGTGATTGCGAACGACTTCTTCAAGTCGAAGGGCCGTGCTGCTGCAGTGAGCGCCTATGATCGCTGCCGGAAAGCGATTCGCCAGTCGCAAAAACCAGCGAAGAAAGCAGCCTCCGCTCCGCGCGAATCGGGAGTGTTATCCATTGCTGATTTTCAGAATCGACGATGGGTGACGCGCCGCAATCTTCATATCGATCGGTTGGCGTCGGCGTGGCTGATTTCGCGGTTCATCGATAAACGACCACGCTTCTATTTCGTTGCCGACGGCGAAACGATCGAAGGGGCAATCCCATTCGACATGTTTGGAGCAGAGTTCACGCATCACG
>DASTQB010000022.1:0-17261 GCA_035761985.1 Pyrinomonadaceae bacterium | reverse complement strand
GCAGGGACGTTTGGAGCGTTTATCAAGATCCGGTCGCCGATTCCGTCGCGACGGGCGTTGTTTGACATCGGTCTTGCTGGTCCACTCGCGGGTTTCGTGGTTGCAGTTCCGTTATCGGTGATCGGCGTGTTGACGGTTGGTCCAGCCATGGCACCGCAGGGCAGTGTCATTTACTTCAATGATCCGTTGCTGTTTCGATTGATCGCTCTGGTGGCAGGCGTGCCTCTCGATCCAAACTCGCCGACCAACCCTTACTACATGGCCGCGTGGATCGGTTTACTGGTCACGAGTTTGAATCTGATGCCGGTGGGCCAACTCGACGGCGGGCACGGAACGTTCTCACTCTTCGGCGCGAGAGCGCACCGGCTCATCGGTCGCATTGCATTTATTTCCGTGTCAGTCTTAGCGGTGCTGGGCTTCTGGTGGCACGGCAGCCCAAGCGGCTTTCTCTACGCTGTGTTGTTAGGAATCATGATGCGAGTCCCGCATCCTGCGCCATTCACGATGGAACCCTTAGGCGCCAAACGTATCGCGATCGCGATCATCACCCTGATCGTCTTCATCCTCTGCTTCTGGCCCTTCCCAATCACGATCACTTAGCCATGATTTCAGGATAATCATGATTAATCATGGTAATCCTGTCTAAGCGTTATCTTGTTTGGTGGTGTTTATGGTCCTTCGGGGAGGTGGGAGACGGGGATCTTTTCGATTCGGTCGAAGGGCTTTGCGCCAGTGGCGATGTCGTGGACGGCGTGAAGAATGTCGGCGCTGTAGTAACGCATTCCGCAGGCGTCGCAGACGCCTACTGTAATTCCCTCGAGAATGATGAACCCCTTCTTGTGCTTAAACGCTTCGCGGTCGACTTTCTTGGGACGAACTGTCCCGTCACAGTGCTCACATGAATGACCGTAGAGAGCTTTCTTAGTGGTATCTGCTGATGTCATAAACTGTGATGATCAAAAACCGATCAGTTCCATGAAATCGACCCACGACACCGACCAGTTTCTGCCCGTCTAAAGCCAAGCCTTCAATGGTGTACTTAGTCCCGCGATGATCCTTCTTGTGCCTGCGTACTATTTGTCCGTTCAGGATCGCCTCTTCAATGTCGAGAATGTCCAGATCATCCTCTGCCATTTCCTCAACGGCATGGATGGTCATGTCATACAGTCGTAACAGAATCTTCTGGCGGATCCGTTCAATAAGTCGGTGAGGCACGCATGGACTTTATCACAACTGGTCCATACGTGCTCTCAGCTAAATAGTGGCAGCGGGGAGGAGGCCCTTGATCTCGCGGACGACGCGGACGACTTCTTCCTGGTTCGCGAGGGCGATCATGAAGAATTTGTAGCCCTGGTGGAAGCAGATGACGCCGTTTGCAAATAACCACACACCGTCGAGGAATGGGTTGCCGCCGAGTAGCCAACTGATCGGCGCGCCCGTGATTGCACCCGGTTGGAAGATCTGGGCCCACATCGCTGCACCTGCCGCACAACTAAACGCGCCCAGCAACGGTGCACCAACGTACTTCGCTACTTTTCGCTCAAACTCAACTCGCTGCTGCGCAGCTTCGTCGAGTTCACCACGCGCGATCAGTTCTTCCTGCTTCTTCAGATAGTTGTCAAACTTCTCGCTCGCTTTGCGCAGCCCGTAAACCGGAAGCGCCGAGTGTGTCAGCCAGTGTGGATGCGCCCCAAGTAACACGGCATCCAAACCGGGAAAAGCTGCTCCAGCCCTGATGCCCAGGACGAGTGAAACAGAAACTACTGCCGCCTTGCCCGGATTCTCTTTGATCCAGTCGCGCGCTTTCAACACTCCAGTCGTGGCGGCGGTTGACGCGCGCGTGAACTTCGCGCCCGTGTCGTAGATCTGCGACGCACGATCGTAGTATCCCTTCGCGTCGTCGAACACTCGCTTTCCAGCATCGCCGGCGACCTTCCCAGCTTTCTTCACGTTCTTTACCGTCTCACTCGCTGCTCGCCGCGCTGTCTCACTGACCTCTTCGTCTTCAGTCAGCCGTTCAGCTTCAGCACGCAACCGTTCAGCGCCGCTGGCGACAGTCTCCGCGCCGCGTTTCGCCGCTTCACCAGCCGCACGCGCTCCCTCACCAACCAGATCCGAGATCGAATATTTCTCGTCGAACTGACGGGCCTTCCGCCGTGCTGCCTGCTGCCACTCTTCAAATTTTTCCTTGTAATCAGCCATTCTATCCTCGCGATGCTACTCCTAAATTCCCATCGCCTTGTACGTCGCCTGCAACCATCGAGTTCGACTTCAACGAACGCATGGCTACAACCTGGTCGCGCCCTTGTCTTTTAGCCTGGTACAACGCGACGTCCGCCGCTTTCATGACCTCAGTAGCAGTTTGCGCGTCGCTGGGGCATTCTGCAACCCCAAAACTCGCCGTAATCTGACCCGCTCTCGGAATTTCGAGCGCTTTGATCGAGGCGCGCAAGCGTTCCGCGACCTCAAATCCACCGTCTTTGTTGGTCTCGACGAGCAGTACGGCAAACTCCTCGCCGCCGATTCTCGCAGCGAGATCGATCCCGCGCGTCCCTTCGCGCAGCACTCTACTGAGTCGCCGGATCGCATCGTCGCCTGCGTCGTGCCCGTAGGTGTCGTTCAGGTTCTTAAAACTGTCGATGTCGATCATCAACAGGCTGAACGGGTGACCAAACCTCAACACGCGCGCGACTTCCCGGTCCAACTGACGCTCGAACCGGCGCCGGTTTGCGAGACCCGTCAGGTGGTCCGTAAACGCGGCTTCTTCACAAACGTCGAGATAAGCTTTGAATTCGAGCAGGGTCCTGGTCCGTGCTAGCAGGAGGTCCAGGTCCGTTGGGTCTGTTATGTAACCCAACGCGCCAACCTCGTTGGCCCGTCGCAGGTCTTCAGCGCGGCGGCCCGCGGCAGTTTGCATGATTACTGGGATAAACTTGGTGACCGGATTGGCCCGTATTCGTTGGGCCAACTCGTAACCATTCATCCGTGGCATCATCACGTCGGTTATCACCAGGTCAGGTTGATACGACTCGATGGCTGCAAGCGCTTCGTCGCCGTCAGTCGCAGTGGTTACGTTGTAACCTGCCAGGTGGAGAGCAGCCTCGATGAGGCTGAGTTTATCGGGATTGTCGTCGACGACTAGGATGTTGGATTTTGACTCCATAAAACGAGAAAGTTGGACCTTAATGTTCTTGCGCCGTTTACAAGCTTCATGCTAAAGTTCGGGCCTCGGTTAACGTTCGTAGCCGGTACTCGCCCTAGCATCGCGTCAAAAGATCAATCGAGAGAGAAACAAGCCTGGGAAAACATCGCGCGGGTTTCCTTACATTCGTAAAACTGGCCCGCTTCGAACCACTTGAATATAGGGCAACACGCCGTCGCCAACGTTTAAGCTGGAAACTCTGACTCGATGCCTGAATTGACATGGAGATGAATGCCCTGCAGGAACAAAAGCGCGCTCGGGACTTAACTCCCGAAGATCGCGCTGAAATGATTCGCAAGTTAGAATTTGGTGCCACACTTGACGATGCCCTCGTTAGCGACCTGGCGCGCAATTCCGTGGTCCTTGATTTTCGCCGCCGTCGTTTTGTTTACCGTGCCGGCGAACCCGCGGACTGCCTGTATGCCATTGTTCACGGCCGCATAAAACTCTGCCGCATTGAGGCTGAAACCGCTCGAGAAGCCGTTATCGACATTCTTCCGGAGGGATCGCTCTTCGGCGAATCAGCTCTCTACTCTGCTGCGGGGCAACGAGCGAATTCTGCAATCGCCTACGAAAACTCCAGGCTCCTGCGAATCCAAGTCGGGGATTTCAAACGGGGGATGGCTGAGGATGGCCGCCTTCATGATTACACTTTCCGCCTGATCGGTCAACGACTTGATCATGCGGAGCGCCGCCTCGCCGATTTTGCTCTAAACGCTATTCCCGCACGCCTCGACAGCCTTCTCGCCGATTTTTCACTGCGATACGGCGTCACTGAACCCGAAGGCGTGCTCATCGACATACCACTTCCTCATCGTGAAATAGCCTCAATCGTCGGCTCGACCCGTGAAAGTGTCACCGTCCGCTTGAATGCCATGCGCCGCGAAGGTACGATCGCATTCGTCAAACGACGAATATTGATCAAACGACCGGCATCTTTTAGTTGATGTCCGCGCCGTTTTAGTGGCTTCAAGATTCATGAAATGCCCAACCTGCGGTAAGCCGGTCGAGTGGAAAGACAATCCTTTTCGTCCCTTCTGTTCTGAGCGCTGCCAGCTCGTCGATCTCGGCCGGTGGGTTGAAGGTGAATATCGAGTCCCCGGTGAACCGCTCCCCCGCGAACATAACGAAGGTACTGTAGTCGATGAGTCTGACGAATAGAATTTCCGATTTCCAATTGCCAATTGCCGATTTGTTAAAGAGGATCAAAGGACAGGGGATAAAGAAATTGGCAATCGGAAATCGGAAATCGGCAATCGTCCTTCTCGCCTGCTGTTTGTGTCTCTTATCTGGCTGCAACGCAAACGATATCAAAACCACCACTAACGAGACGCCCGTGATCTCTGGTCCACCATCAGGGACCAGTTTCCCCATGCCGCCGTTGAGTGGCAATTCCATCGTCAATATGGGATGGGAATTGTCTGACGGAAAGCGCGCGATGTTCTCCGAGTACAAAGGCCAGGTGCTGGTCCTGGATTTCTATGCGACCTGGTGTTTGCCGTGTCGCGACAGCATTCCGCATTTAATGGGACTGCACAAGAAGTACGAACAGCAGGGGCTGCGAATTGTTGGATTGAACGTAGGTGGACCAGACGACGAAGCAGAAATTCCAGGCTTCGTAAAAGAGTTTGGCATTCAGTACGCACTCGGAAAACCGGACGAGGATCTGGTCGGCCTGCTGCTCTCCGATATCGATGCTATTCCCCAAACGTTCGTGTTCGATCGTCAAGGCCAACTCGTCGATCGTCTTATTGGTTTTGGTAAACAATCGGGTGAGCGTCTTGACCGTGCGGTTGAAACCGCACTGAAGACCGCAGCGCCGTAACAAGGTCTAAATTGAGAAAAGCAAAAATTCTAATCACGCTCGGTCCGGCGTCTCGCGAACCACAAGTCATCGAACAATTGATCTCCGCGGGCGCCAACGGCGTGCGCATCAACATGTCGCACGGTACGCATGAGGAAAAAGCGGTCGACATCGAGCGCGCACGCGCAGCCGCGAAGAAGCTCGACAAGCCGATCGCCGTGCTCGTAGATCTTTCAGGGCCGAAGATCCGTACCGGCGAGTTGAAAGGCGATCAGCCAGTTCAACTAAATCCGGGAGCGCAGTTCATCATCACCACCCGCGCCGTGCCCGGTGATGAACACCAAGTCTCAACTAACTACCAGGACCTTCCGCGAGTCGTAAAACCAGGCACGCGCATGCTGCTCGACGATGGCGCACTGTCGCTCATCGTCGAAAGCACGACCGACACCGACGTGATTTGCCGGGTGATCGACGGCGGCAAGCTCGGTGAACGTAAAGGCATCAACCTGCCCGGCGTCGAACTCCCGATCGACTCGATGACCGAGAAAGACATCGTCGATCTCAAGTGGGCCGTCCAGCAGGATGCCGATTACATCGCACTTTCATTCGTACGTCGCGCAAGCGATTGCGAACGCGCCAAGAGGATGATCAAGGAGGAAGGGGGACGTGCGCCACTGATCGCGAAGATTGAAAAGGCCGAAGCGATCCATCACCTCGACGAGATTATCGCAGCCGCGGACGGAATCATGGTCGCGCGTGGCGATCTCGGCGTGGAAACAAGCGTCGAGCTGGTGCCTGTTTATCAAAAACGAATTATCGAGCGTTCGATAAAGGCAGGAAAGATGGTGATCACTGCAACGCAGATGTTGCAGTCGATGGTCTCAAGTCCGCGTCCGACGCGTGCTGAGGCTTCGGACGTCGCGAACGCTGTGTGGGACGGCACTGACTGCGTGATGCTCTCGAATGAAACCGCTATGGGATCGTATCCGGTAGAGGCAGTGTCGACCATGTGCCGGATTATCGAATCCGCTGAAGGCAGAGATGGACCACCCGACAGGGCTGCGACGTGGTCCGGCAGGCAGTCGGGTCGCGTCAGCCGTGCACTGTGCGAAGCCGCAGCGTTTGCATCCAGCGAGATGGGCACGACGGTGACGGCCGTGTTCACAGCCTCGGGCCGGATGGCGCGCAGGATGTCGTCGCTGCGTCACGAGCAACGCATCATCGCACTTACACACCTGCCCCAGGTTGTTTCAGAGCTCTCGTTGATCTGGGCAGTCGAACCTCTGCTCGTGATGAAGGCGCAATCGACGGAAGAGATGTTGAAGATAGGCGAACAACGCCTGCTTGATGCACGTGCGGTGGAGAAAGGTGAAACGATCGTGGTGATGGCTGGACGACTGTCAGGACTGGGACTGTCGAGCTCGGTGACGATCTTTACTGTCGGTGGAGAGCTTGGACCAACGACGAGGTAAGCCGCAGATTCACGCGGATGAACGCGAATCAATCCGCGCCGATCATCTCGCCGACGCCCTTGCCCTCTTTCTGTTCCTGGGCAATTTGTGCCGGAGTCTTCTGCGGATCACGCCAGTTGTCGAGAATGCCCACCTGATGCACACACTGTAACGTGCAGGTAGGCGCACACCATTTTTCCGTCTTGTACTCTCGATCGAAGTCTTCCATCGTGTACTGGTCCAACGGAATCCCCGGATAACCTCTTTGCTGCGAGCACCAGTGAACGAGACCTTCCTCGCAGATGTAGAGATAACGAGCGCCTGCGCGACAACGCCACTGGTAAGGCTTGCCTTCCGCGATGCTGTCCTGAAACCAGTTCAGGCGTGCGTGGTCCTTGTTTCCAAGTTTCTTGACCTGCTGAAAGATCTCTTTTTCCCGTTCCGAAAGAGGCTTGAGAGTTCCGTCAACGTCGTGAATAACACCGACCGTAGTGGAGAAACCAAGTTCGACAGCGCGTTGGGCCACCGTTAACGCATCTTCGGGATTCTTGATCCCGCCGCCGATAACTGAATTGATGTTGACGTGGAAGTCGGCGAATTCTGAAAGGTAGCGCAGCTTCTTATCGAGCACGCGCAGGCTCTTACGCGACACTTCGTCGGGCTCGACGTTGTCGATGCTGATCTGCAGATACTCGAGACCTGCTCTGTTGAGCCGCTTGATGCGTTCAGGCGTGAAGTAATAACCGTTTGAGATCAGGCCCGCGATCATTCCGCGCACGCGAATGTGGTGAATGATCTGATCGAGTTCCGGATGCATCATCGGCTCGCCACCGGAAATCGTGACGATCGAAGTTCCAAGGTCTGCCAGTTTGTTAAGACGGCTCTTGACAGTGTCGAGAGCAATCGGCTTTGACGTGTGGTCGTACTCGTTGCAGTATCCGCAGGCCAGATTGCAGCGGCGCATCGGGATGAGATGGGCCAGAACGGGATGGCGACTAGACAATAACGCGCGACTGATAAAGCTAGCCTCGCGCAGCTTCAGTTTTAGGAACTTAGTCTTCCTCATTCAATGACGCGAAGAATATGCGACGAAGGCGGTCCAACGCAACTGTGCCATTGGAATGCACACGTCTTTGCCACAATAAAGCCACGGATAACACTGATAGCAAATCCGGATCCATTCCGTGTCATCCGTGGTTGAAGTTCGTCGTGGCGCAAAAAGAAAGGGCTCTGTTTTCGACAGAGCCCTTCGGCTTTTGTGTTGGTCAGAACTTCTTAGCTTTTGACAATCTTCACATTCGAGTCGAGCTTCACCTCGAAGTCGCTCGCGCTGATCTTCTGGTTCTTTTCCAGAGCCGTCAGACGCATCGTCGTCGAGTCGTCGTTCTTCTCAACGATCTTGGTCTGCACTGGCATACCGGCGTTGTCGATCCAGACTTCAGCATACTTGTAACCAGCATTGCCCTTCGGAACGAGTGTCAGATGGATCGTGCTCACGCCGCCCCACAGAGTCTCCTCGCGCACGTCCTTCACCGGATGAAAGCGCGCTTCGAGTTGTCCGCGCGACATGTTCATCATTTCCATCAGGCCGCCGGCTTTGTTGTCTTTCATCTTGCGTGAATCGCCGGTGTAAGCAACGTTCAACGCTGGACGAAAGATCGTGTACTTGTTGTTTGAAACGGCCAGCACTTCGCGACGCGGGCTGCTCCAGTCGATCCTGACGGATGCCTGCCTGCCCTGGCCGGGCATGTAAATGACGACACCGTTGAATTTGTCTTCAACGCCAAGCTGTGAATTGTATTTAACGACGCTGATACCGGCCTTCAAAGTCTTCAAACTCTGACGATTCTTCTCCATCCGGTTCAGAACAGAACTCACGAGGCCAGCTCCCTGACCATTCGCCGTGGCCGGATACACTATGACGACAGACAATATGAAAGCTACCACCAGGCCCGAAGAAATCAATTTCTTCATAAATGCTCCTTAACTCAATTCTCCCTTCCGCGTGGTTCGCAAAAAAACCTCGCAATTATTAGGGAATGACTAACGTATGTCAACCTCGAAACTGCGTGTCCGGCCCTCTGTGTCGAGGACGCGACGAACCCCTACAACCTCGAATTTCTCACGTCCGGTCAACGCTTTAACCTGCCGCTCGATCTGAACCTTATCTCCTTCGTTCGCAACAACTTCGGGGCTCAAAACCAGGGTGGCTGCGACTCGGCTTGGATGCATGTTTTGTGGAGCCCGTTCGCCACTTTCAAACCAGCTTTTTGGTGTCAAAAAGATGAAGATTAAGCAGACAACACAGAGAAGATCCCACTGCCACGTGTTTCTCGGGTAATTCCAGAAGAAGATCTTCTTAAGTGTGGTGAACAGACCTCGCACGTTCTCAACGCTTGCAAGTAAACAGCCACGCGATGCGCGCGGCTGGCAGGTGGGTAGATTCTAGCCTCCGCCAGTCGCTTCTGTAAACGACAATCTCGTGTTTTGCTCCGGAGGAGCAACATGTTTATAGCCTCAAAACCGCCTTTTTGTTCGCTCCGTCAGGAGCGACATGTTATTGCCAATGCACATCGCGCTCCGCTGGAGCGCAAATCATTGAAACAATGTAGCTATAAACATTGTGCTCCTCTGGAGCACGAGTTAATGTGGCTATAAACATTGTGCTCCGCTGGAGCACGGAGTTAAAGCCGGACCGTAGGCGATTGTTCGACGATATGACCGTCGCGCATCTGCACGATACGTTTGCACATTGCTGCGGCTTCAGGGTTGTGCGTGATCATGATGATGGTTTGATTAAACCTGTAATTCAACTCCTGAAACATGTTAAGGACGAGTGCTGAGTTCTCCGAATCGAGATTTCCCGTCGGTTCGTCCGCAAGAACGATTGCCGGTCGCGTCACAACTGCACGGGCAAGCGCCACTCGCTGCTGTTCACCACCCGACAACTCGAGCGGTTTGTGATGAAGTTTATCTTCCAGTCCGAGCAGGCGAAGCACGTCGCGCCGGAGCTGTGCATCGCCTCCGCCATTGCCATGAATTCGCTCCGCCAGTCGGAGATTTCCTTCAGCCGTTAGTGTCGGAAAAAGATTGAATCTCTGAAACACAAACCCGATCTTTTTACGACGGATGGCGGTGCGCTTTGCGTCCGAAGCGGCGGTGATGTCCTCACCGTCGATCACGATTCGGCCGGAAGTCGGCGTCAGCAATCCGCCCAGCAAGTGGAGCATGGTCGACTTCCCGCAACCGGACGGGCCCATGATCGCCACAAACTCACCTTCCTGAACTTCCAGTGAAACTCCACGCAACGCCGGCACATCGACTTTTCCGATGCGATAAACCTTCACGAGATCTTCAGCTTTTAAGATCGTCCTCATTGATACTGTGACGCGAACGGTATTACTGATTAGCGGTAACTTTCTTGTTCTGGGCGTCGAGATCGACCTCCGGCAACTTCCATTTGTTTTCCAACACAAACGCCTTTGGGCCGTATTCTCTGTTTAACTCAACCGAGCTCGAATCCTGATAAGTGATACTCAATTTATATTGGTCCTGCGGTCGCGTTATCTCAACACGGCTCGGCATCCGCGAAGCAGTGGTGCCACTTCCGAGCGGTCGCTCGTCTGAATAAGAAACATCCGTGATCAGCGAACCGCGGTCGTCGTAACTCTGCACGCGTGCAAGACGAATTCCGCCAACGCGATCAAACCAGAAGCGACGCATCAATCTGGCCTCACCGGGCGACGGCTGTGAAATCTCATCCAGCAGATAGTACCCGCGCATTATTCGCGAATCCTTCTTCGCCTGGCGGCGCGTGTCCGGTTCCTCCTGAAAGAATTCGCTCTGCGCGTAAATCATCGAGCCATTCGTCTCAATCGGACGAATCATGAATGCATCCGTGAGATGTTGCGGGCGCAGATTTGAAAGTGCGCTGACTGTCTCTTTCTCGGTCTTTTCTTTAGCCGTTCCCGTTGGCGTTGGCTCCTCCGGCAGCTTCGGATAGACAGCGCTATTCGTGCCCTTCACGAAGCGCTTGTACTTATCATTGCCCTGCAACACCGCGACCCGGAACTGCTCGCCGTCCGACGCCATCTGCGCGATATCGACCAAAATAAACTGGATCTGGAGAAAGATCTTGCCCGGCCGCTGGAGCGTCAACGTGCCGTCGACAAGCCGGTAACGATCGGCTACGCCTGTTGAAGCGAATGACGTGTCTTCAAACTGAATGTCGACTTTTCCGTGAATCGATTTGACGGTCGAGAGCCGGTTGACCTCCTGGAAAAGCCGGTCGCGCCCGGCTTCTGATAAAGGAGTCAGCAGTTGTGGAACAGTTACTTTTCTTTTCGTGCCGAACAGACCGCAGCCAGTACTCAGGAACAGCACCGACACGACAAGCAGTGCCAGCAACAAACGGGAGGTTACGGTTCTGTAAGTGTCGGAATATTTGAGCATCAGCCGTTCGCGCCAATCATACGTCAAACGTTCAGGAAAACAGAATCCACCCCGCCTCAACTTTGCGCCTTTGTGAAATCCAGTTGCAGCGGCGGCTTTCCAAATCGTCCTCGCAAACGGTTGATCGTGTTCACGATAGTCGGCCTGCTCAACAATTTCTGTTCCAGACGGTCGCGCCCGGGGAAGTCGAGCAACATGATACCCAGCAGGATGGTGAGCAGCCCCTGACCCGGAACACCCGGTAACGACAGCACCACACCGAGCGCAACCAGCAACACGCCGAGGATATTTTTGCCGATGATCAGCAGCACGCGGAGCATCGGATGCGAGCCGGCGGCGAACTTTTTGTTCTTGTCTTTGCTGAAATGATCGGCGGGCAACTTAACCAGGATTATAGAGACAATCGCGAGGTTGAAGAGAAAAGAGCCGACGAAGATCAGTGTTCCCAAAAGAACGTTGCGCCACGTGAACGCAGGCATAAATTCCATGAGTGACTCAAACATTATTGTGCAATTCAGCGCGCGCCTTCAGGATCGACCGAAGAAGTTCGTGCACGATCTGTTCCGCTTCTCCCTCCAGATTGAAATCGGGCTGTTCGGCAACTTGCCAGAACTCGTCGAGGCCACGCGCGCCCGCGCGTTCGAGTGCGAGCACCTGGACCAGTAAATCGAGCACGTCCGCCGCTTTGACGAGCCGTGCTTCAAGGCTGCTTCGATGCTCGTAATCGTCGTAGAGACGTGCGTAGAGCCCGTGGTTTTGGTCAACTTCGGCCACGATGTCGCGAAAGGCAGCCATTTCGGCCTGTTTTCTCGCTTCGGAGCCGAAGTAAAGCGTGCCGGTTCGCGGCATGTCTCCGACGCGCGTTTCTGCCCAGTCGTGAAGCAACGCGATGCGGAGCACCTTTTGAACGTCGACCGGAATGCCGCGAGCGACGAACTCGTCGGCGAGCAACATCGCGGTCACGCTGACGCCGAACGAGTGGGCCGCAACGGATTCGGTGCCGTTGGGGAGACCACGCAAGGTCCAGCCCGTGCGGTCCAGGCGCTTGAGGCGTTGAAGCTCGATCAAGACTGAGAGCATACGCTTTGAATAGGTCCTATAGGACCTATAAGACCTATATGACCTATATGACCTATATGACCTATATGACCTATACGTCCTATCAAATAGGTCCTATCGGTCCTATCGGTCCTATCGGTCCTATCGGTCCTATCGCTCCTATCGGTCCTATCGCTCCTAGGGCGATCTTCGCGGCAGCAGGTTCGTCGCCACGATCCGCCAGCTCACAGCCTCACAGCGAATCCGCAACCCCGGACTATCCGCCTCAAACGATTCATCCGCCGCCAACACATCGGCTTTGAACACGCCCTCGCCACAACGAATCCCCGCCGCGTCGTAAAACGTAACGGAACCGGAAACGAACGCGTAAGCGATCCTGCTCCTGTTCCGAACGACCATGCGAATGTTCGTGATCGGCGCGTCAGGTGCACCGTTGAGAGCGGTGGTTCGAAGCGTCGCTTCGAGCGCCGGCGCCCCATCCGCGTCGAACGCGACCGCGGCCTCTGTCAGAGGCATGCGCTGTTCGATCAGGTTGCCCGGCGTTGGCTGCTGCGCGCTCGCAATCAACGCGCTGCATAAGACAACTAATCCGGCAGCAATTGATTTCATCGTCCCTCCTTCATCGGTACAAAATATAGGTCCTACAGGTCCTATAAGTCCTATGGGTCCTATATCATTCCCCCCGGATCATTGCATACATGAGCTGATCGATCGTCCGACCTTCTTTTGTCACACTCTTTCTCAGGCGCCCTTCAAACGCATAGCCCGCCTTCTCGAGCACGCGCGCGGAAGCCTCGTTGCTCTCAAACACGTGCGCGTACAAACGACAAAGATTGAACCTGCGAAACGCATAGTCAGTCACTGCAATCAAAGCCTCGGTCGTGATGCCGCGTCCCCAGAACTCCTCGCCAAGCCAGTATCCAATCTCCGCTGAGCGATAACCGACGTCCGGCTGCAACGTGAAGCCTATACCACCGACTGCCTCGCCAGCCACATCCATCGCAAAATTCGTCTCAGGCTCGTGGCCGACAACCATCTCCAGCCAGTTGCGCGCGTCATTGGCAGTGTAAGGATACGGAAACCGATCGCGAAGATTGATCGACACCTTGCGGTTGTTTGCATGGCGCACGATCGCATCGCGATCCCGCCACTCCCAACTACGAACTGTGCACGATGCAAGCTCCAGCTTCACGTTTCTATCCTGGGCAACACAGCCGCGCCTCTAGGCATGATAAACCCATCACCGCTGCCCGCGCCGTCAAGCGCTTCCGCAATGGATTGAACCGGGACCATGCGCATTCGTTTGACCTCATCCGCCGGAAGCTCTGAAACAAGACAAACGCGGTGACGCTCGGCCTTCGTCAACAATGCCCATGCCGTTTGTCCATTCACTTCATACCCGTCACGCAGCCGTGCTTCAAGCGCGCGCGAATCGGCGGCGTCGAACCACTTGAGAAAGTCGGGACGGCCGAGACCGTCGCCGCACTCGGCTAGCAGAATAATCGTGCCACCCTCATTGCACGCAAGTGCAGCCGTGTCGAGCGCCTTGTGCGCCTGGATCAAATTGATGTCGTGTGGGAACCCTCCGCAACTCACGATCACCGTATCGCGTTTCGCCGGTACGGAAACCGAATGCTGGTCCAGGTAATAGTCACAGGCCGCGCGATGCGCGATTCGCCAGTCGCCGCAAAAGATCTTCAACGCACGGTTGTTCTCATCGACGATCGTGTTGACGGCGAATGCCGGCGAGACGAGCCTGGCTACGCGTTCACACTCTTCATGGACCGCGTTGCCGTCCAGAGCTCCCGCACGCACACCGGCTTTACGGCCACCGTTCTCGAAATCCATCGCCAGCATGTGCGTCGCTTCGATCGTGCGCGCCGATGCAAGGCCGGGGCAGATTGACTTTCGCCCTCCGGTAAACCCGGCGAAGTAATGAAATGTGATACCACCAGTGAGAAACACGCGCGAGAATTCTGTTAACGCGCGATTGACCTCGACGTTGATGCCGCTATCCGTTTGTCCGAGGGTTGTGAGTTTCGCGGCGTCGTAAGCGTCGTGCTCGAGAATGCTGATGCGCTGCACGACGAACGACGTCAGCAATTCGATCTTCTCTTTTTCACTGACCGGACGGTGAATGCCCGTGGCGAAGATGATCGCGATGTTTGCGGGTGAAACACCTGCCTGAATGAGACGGCGAATGAGCAAGTTTACGACTTGCGCGCTACCGGTCGCGCGAGTCGCATCGGAGACAACAATCAACACCGAATCATCGCTGCCGGCAATCTCGTCGAGCGGTGGCGAGGCCAGGGCGGCGTCAAACGCTGCACCAATCTCGTAGTCGCTTAGGGGCGACTTGTGTTCCATGTTGCTGCTGAGGATCTCGAAACGGTTTTCGTCGAAGCGGAAGTCAAAAGAACTGCGCCCGTAACCCAGCTCGATTTGTGCTTGTGGACGGCCTGTCACAGTCACAATCCAAAATCGATCATCGCTTTTTCGATCACGTGAAGGGAAGCGAAGTCTGATTCACCGGCAGTGCGTGCTTCAGACAGCCACTTGCGCAGTTGGCGTGCTTCCTCGATTGACGAGATGCGGCACGCGCCCGTGAGTGCAAGTGTCACGAGTGCGTCAGGCGCGCCGTGCGTCACGAGCGCCGCTTGCAATGCTGCCTGCTCCCGTAAGTCAAGGGTTAGGAGAAGGTTGAGTTCCATCTCTTTCCGATCGAAAACACGCCGTTCCGGCATGGCAAAAATGAAATGTCTCGTCTTCAAAGTCGGGGGTTTCCATCTGTATCGTGAGGTGGTCGACGCCAAAACGATCGTGAAGCTTGGTGCGGAGTTCTCTCAACAAGTCGGGTTGGGAGATGCTGTGGGCGTGAATCACGTGCGCGCTCAATGCGTCGCGACCCGACGTGATGGTCCAAACGTGCAGATCGTGTACGTCTGACACGCCGCTCGTCTTGAGTATCGCCTCTTCCACCGCGGCGAGATTGATGTGCGCCGGTGTGCCTTCCAACAGCACGTTCGTTGATTCTTTGATCAACCTGAGCGAGCCCCAGATGATCAGGCAACTGATCACGACGCTAAACAGCGCATCCGCCTGGTACCAGCCGAACACCGACATAAAAACGCCCGCGAGAATGGCTGCGACAGAACCGAGCGCGTCGCCCATGACGTGCATCCATGCGCCACGCATGTTGAGATCGACGTGATGGCGTGAGTGCAGGATCCATGCGCAGACCAGGTTCACTACCAGACCGCCTGCGGCTACCGCGATCATCGGTTCACTGTTGACCACTGGATGATCGAACCAGCGTTCGTAAGCGCCGTAAAAGATGAAGAGGGAGATCACTACGAGTGCGACGCCGTTGACGAGTGCGGCGATGATCTCGAGACGGTAGTAGCCGTAAGTTTTGCTGGACGTTGCGGGACGCGAGCCAAACCAGACTGCGGTCAATGCGAGGATCAGTGCGGCGACGTCGGTGAACATGTGTCCCGCGTCGGCGAGCAAAGCGAGCGAGCCGGTCCACCACGCGCCCACGACTTCGGCAACCATGTAGAGCGCGGTCAGTGCCAGCACAAGGCTCAACCGTCGCCAGCTCTCATTGTTCCGCCGGTGGTTGTGGTTGTGTCCCGTGTGTGCCAAGGCTTGACCAACCTCTGTTTGGAGTGTGAGGAAGAATAGCACAAAGTTTATCGAGCAGCAGAGATAGGTCCTATAGGACCTATAGGACCTATATGACCTATATGACCTATACGACCTATACGACCTATATGACCTATAAGGCGGTGAGGCTGAAGGCGCTGTAGAACTCGCGGTACAACTCGTTAAATTCGCGCAGAGCGATTTCCATGATTCGCGGCAGCTCGTCGATGTCGTTCAGATTCACAATCGCATTCACGTTATTCAAGAACGCAGCATGCGCATCCATCGTGCGCAACGAAGGCGACAGCAGCACGAAGAACAACCTACGGCGTTGCGCCGGGCGCAGCACGTTGATCTCCCGGATCACAAACACCGATCCCTGTTCAGCCGGATCAAACTGCGGCTCGAGCACGACGACATCCATCTTGCTCGCGCGCATCGTCTCAACTGCCTGCCGTGTATCCTCCGCAACGTAAACCTGAAAACCACTCTCGGTAAGTTTGCGCGCAACTCCTTCGCGATAACCCTCGCTCGTGCAAACCAGCGCTTTACGCTTGCTCCACGCCGGACGCTCGGTGGGATTATCGTTCGCAGCCGGCGCGCCGCCTTTCGAAAGCAGGTCCATCAACATCCGCACTGCGTCGTCAGGCGAACCCGCCTGCCTAGGAGTTTCACCCGGCATCGCAGCATCGTATTGCCGCGCCGTCGACGGTTCAAAACGCGGATGATCGGTCGAAGGCGAACCGCCGACCGCAAGCGCACTCTGCTCCGTTGCCGGACTCGCCGGACCGGAACTTATCGTGTTGTTGCACTTCGGACAACGAACATTAAACGGCCGTTGCGGCGACTTCTCCTCGTCGACCTGCAAACGAGTCGAACACTTTTGGCAAACAATGATCATGAGTTACTCGATCAGCCCGAGCATCGATCCGGAATCGGAGAACGCATTTGAAGGCATGTGATCGACTTCGCGCCGGATGAAATCCTCGGCCGCAGTCATGCCCTTGAGTGAAAGCAGCAAGTTGTTCTGGTTGGTCGCAAACGCAAGTCCGTCTTCAAGACTGACAACCTTCGACTCGATCAACTCCTTGATGACAGTGTCGAAATCCTGCATACCGTCGAGCTTGCCGTCGCGCATCGCATCCAGCAGCGACTTGCCCTCAACTTCGCCGACTTCGATGTACTCGCGCGTACGCGGACTCGACTTCAAAATCTCGACCGCAGCAACGCGGCCACTGCCGTCAGCGCGTGGAATCAAACGCTGCGACACGATGTAGCGGAACGTTTGCGCGAGCCGCGTTCGAATCACCTGCTCTTCGTTCTTCGGATAGAGACCGATGATGCGGTCGACTGTCTTCGAGGCGTCGATCGTGTGAAGCGTTGAAAGCACGAGGTGACCTGTCTCAGCGGCTTCGAGTGCGATCTCCGTAGTTTCAAAGTCTCGCATCTCACCGATGAGAATCACTTTCGGCGCCTGGCGCAAAGTCGCGCGCAAGGCGGACGGGAAGTCGCGTGTATCGTGGCCTACCTCGCGCTGGTTGATCGTCGAACGCTTGTGATTGTGAAGGTATTCGATCGGATCTTCGATCGTGACGACGTGGTAGTACTTCTTCTCGTTAATGATGTCGATGATCGACGCCTGCGTGGA
>DASTQB010000021.1:0-20128 GCA_035761985.1 Pyrinomonadaceae bacterium | reverse complement strand
GCGTAAGCATGGCCCAGGAGCGCAAGCATCAGCGGGCTACCCGAAAGCTTCACGCCCGTCTGAAACTCTGCGATCGCTTCGGCATACATGCCTTTCGCTTCGTACGCAAGACCAAGATAACGCCGCGCAGGGAACGAACTCGGATCGAGTTCGAGGATCTTGCGGCACTGCTCGATGGCCTTGTCGTTCTGTCCTGCAAGGTAGTAGATCCAGCCGAGATGCGAACTCGCGACAAACGACAGCGGCTCCAGCTCCTCGGTCCGTTTTGCCTCGGCGATTGCTTCGTCAAATCGTTCTACGGCAATCAGGTATGAGCTGTACCACTGGTGCGCCGGAGCATACGCAGGCTTGAGTTTAATCGCAGTTTGAAATCCACGCTCGGTCGCCGTGCGGTCCCAGTCGAAGCGAAACTTTATAAACGCCATCGACGTGTGGGCCTCGGCGGAGTTTTCGTTGATCTCGAGCGCGCGCGTCGCAGCTTCCTTCGCTTTTGGAAATCCTTCTGTCGGTTTCAACCTTCCGTAAACGACGAGCATGTTGTAGCAGTCGGCGAGTCCTGCATACGCTTCGCCGTAGTTCGGATCGATCGCGATTGCCTGGTTGAAATACTCGATTGCCTGTTGCAGGGCGTCGCCGGTGCGTTTGTTCCACGCGTTGCGGCCTTTTAAGTAGAGTCGATAAGCCTCGAGCTGTTTCTTCTCTTCGACATTCAACTTGAGGCGCAGGTTTTCGAAAATGTCGCGCGAGATGTCGTCCTGCACGAGCAGAGCGTCAGAAACTTTGTGATCGTAGTGCTGGCCCCAGAGCTGTGCGACATTTTGAAGATCTATTAGATCAGCCTGAATGCTGATGATGTCGCCGTGCCGGCGCATGCGTCCGGTGACGACGGCGCGTACGTTCAACTCCTGCCCGACCTGGCGCGGATCGATCTCCTTGCCTTTGTAACTGGCGACAACGCTGCGCGGGACCACTCGCAACTGCGGCAACTTGGAAAGACTATTGATCAGGCTTTCGGCGATCTTGTCATTTATATATTGCGAGTCGCGATCAGCCGACTCGTCGACAAAAGGCAGCACGGCGATCGACTGAATCATGTCGGCTTCGCCGGCTTTGCCCCAGCCGGTGAAGTACACGAGGCTCATGATCACGGCCACGACGATGACGCCCGCCAGCGCGTAAACAGGCGTTCTCCTCGCGGGCGCCACGGGCTGACTCGGCGGCTTTGGTTCTTCCGCAACTTTCGGCGCTTCGATCGGAACGGCAGTTTCATTATGACCGTTTCCTCCGGCCTGGATGTGCTCACTCGCCGACGTCCTGCTCGTCTCGGCGACAAAGCGGTACCCGCGTCGGGGCACAGTCTCGATGAACTGGACGCCGTCGGGAGTCTCGCCGAGTGCTTTTCGCAGGAGCGAAATGTTCTGCGTGAGGTTCCCTTCCTCGACAAAAGTGTTGGGCCAGACGCGCCGCATCAGGTCGTCTTTATGCACCACCTGCCCGCCGTGTTCTACGAGCGTCAGTAGTATGTCGAACACTTTCGGAGTGAGCGGAACGGGTTCACCTTCGCGCAAGAGGACACGTTCCGCGACTTTCAGGCGGAAACGTCCGAATTCATAGCACTTATTGTCCTGTTGCACCGTCAATCCCGTTCTTGAGAAATATCTTTGAGGAAATTTTTAGCGTCGTTTGAGGACTTATTCGAGCGGTTGGATTGTAATGCAGAGCATTCAACCGAGCAACGAAGGATCTCCCCATGATGAATCAGAAAAAATCTTCCGAGCTGATCGAAGCGTCCTTGATCTATTTGTTGAGCGCAGTGGTAGCCGCAGGCGGTTTCTTTTTCGTCTGGCTGATTTCTTTTCTCGTCTGTTTGGGATGCGGATAAACACGAATCTAGAACGGCTCGTCAATTGACTCGCTCTGCTTCGTGAAAAACTTCGGCCCATCCGGTGTGATGTATAAACAGTCCTCCAGCCGAATTCCAAACTCACCGTAGATCACAACCGTCGGTTCATCACTAAAACACATGCCTGGCGTGATCGGGGTCTTGTTCCCGCGTACGAAGTTCGTCCACTCGTGACCGTCGAGGCCGATGCCGTGACCCGTCCGATGCGGCAATCCCGGCACTTTGTAGTCAGGACCAAACCCCGCATCGACGATCACCTTCCGCGCCGCGTAATCGACCGCCTCACACGGAGCACCGACTTTCGCCGCCGCAAATCCAGCATCCTGCGCCTTGCGTTCGAGGTCCCAGATCTGGCGTTGCCGGTCAGTCGCCTTCCCGAACACAAACGTGCGCGTGATGTCTGACTGGTAACCATCCACGCTGCAACCGCCGTCCATCAACACGACGTCGCCTTCCTTCAGACGTTGAGGCGTGCTGCTGCCGTGTGGAAAAGCCGTGTACTTACCAAAGCTGACGAAGATTCCGCCCGAAGTTCCGAGCGCGCGGAAAGCCGCCGCGCAGTTTCCGGCAAACTCGCCTTGCGTCATCCCTTCACGCATGCTGTCGCGCGTCGCTTTGTAAGCGACGATCGTGATGTCGTTTGCGATCTGCATCAACGCGAGTTCGGTCGGCGTCTTGTACATGCGGCAGCCGGCGGTAACCGGCGTCGCATCGACAAACTTCAACTGTGGCGTGACTTGCCGGATGCCGTCGTACAGGAAAAACCGGACGCGCTCTTCAATGCCGATGGTCCCCGTGCGAATACCGCGATCTTTGAAAATCTCGGCCACGCGTTTGTACGGACTTTCGTCTTCTTCCCACGTGCGAATGTCTGTGCCGATCTGGATCAACTCGCGAGCACGCTCTTCTTCAAACCTCGGGCACACCCACGCGAGTTCGCCGCGTGCCGGGATCACGACCGCAAACATTCGTTCGCTCGTGCCCCAGCGCATGCCTGTGAAATAGAACATGCTGCTGCCGGGCTCCAGGAAGATCGCGTCGACGCGTTTCTCACGCATGAGTTTTTGCGCCTTCTCAATCCGCGCTTTGCGTTCTTCGAGGGTGATGGGCACGACTTTGTCCATCATCGGACGCAATTGGCGGATCGGTTCAGGCACGTTTCCCTGCTGCGGCTGAAGCGACTCTTCGTGCGCATGGACCAGCGAGCTGCCGAACAGTGTTGCTCCAACCAAACCTGCGGACAAACGTAGAAAGTCTCTGCGATCGGTACACATCGTTTTACGGGCCTCAACCTGGGTCGTTGTAGGGGTGGCCCTCTGTGGCCACCCCAGTGTCGAAGGCGCACAGCAATTTACACGATGTCAATGTTAGAATCCATTCACACAAGGGGAGATAAAAATGTCCACTCACGATCTGCACGGTTCGGCGCCTGACAAATCCGCGGCTGCTCTGCTTTTGATCGACGTCATCAACGATTTCGACTTTCCGGAAGGCGAACAACTCCTGGAATTTGCCCTGCCCGCCGGCAAAAACATCGCCGCCCTGAAGAAACGAGCAAAAGCTGCCGGCATACCCGCGATTTACGTCAACGACAACTTCGGCCGCTGGCAGTCAGACTTCAAAAAGATCGTGGACCATTGCAGAAACGCGCGGGGCAAGTCGTTTGTCGAAATGCTCCTGCCTGAGGAAGACGACTACTTCGTGCTCAAACCAAAACACTCAGGCTTCTACTCGACGACGTTGAGCCTCTTGCTCACGCACCTCACGACCAAGAACGTCATTCTCACCGGCATCGCGGGAAACAACTGCGTGCTGTTCACTGCCAACGACGCTTACATGCGCGATCTAAAAGTGTTCGTTCCTTCCGACTGCGTGGTTTCCAACACGGAGGAAGAGAACCTTAATGCCCTCAAACAGATGGAAACTGTGTTGAAGGCCGACCTGACCCCCGGCGCAGAAGTGGATCTAAAAGCGATCAGCGGCTAAAATCCCCGCTCGACTGAGCCGCGGATTTGCACGGATTGATCCGAACGATTTTCCTAAACCTTGCGGCACAACGGAGGAACTCGAGATTAATCTTTGCAGGATTCTTCTCTGTCTGCTCTGCGTGTGGTCCAGCGCGAGTGCGCAGCAGGTTTTGCGCTGGGGAGCCGACCCGAGCGGCGGCGCACCTTACGTCTTCACCGATCCCGCCAATCCCGATCGCTACATCGGTTATGAAAAAGAGATGGTCGACGCACTCGCTGCGGCGATGGGCCGTCGCGCTGAGTTTGTCCCGAGCGATTGGGAAACGCTCGTCTCCGCACTTCAACGCCGCTCGTTCGACGTGATCGTCAACGGTCTCGAACCGACCGGCGATCGCGCGCAGCAGATTCTCTTCAGCAAGCCTTACTACATTTTTCAACTGCAACTCACGGTGCGTCGCGATAACGATCGCATCAACTCGCTAGACGATTGCAGAAACTGCACGATCGGAACACTCGGAAACACCGCCGCCTCGCGTCTACTGGCACAGGAGGGCATTCCACTCAAGGCCTACGCGGATCCCGTCGGCGCATATCGCGATCTGGAGTTAGGTCGCATCGACGGAGTCGTGATGGACGTGCCCGCCGAAGCGTTCTACGCGCGCGCAAACCAGAAACTCAGACCCGCCGGACCACCATTCACGCGCGGTCTCTACGTCATCGGCCTCCGCAAAGACGACGTCGCATTGAAAGCCGAGGTCGACGCCGCTATCGACAAGATCATCTTCGACGGCACGCTCGAAACCATTCTCAGGAAATGGGGACTCTGGAACGATGCACAGGTCGAGTTTCAGGCGCCAATCCGCGCGGGGACACAGTCGACAAAAACCGAGGAGTACACAACAACCAACGCGACGTTCAACTGGGGTGAAGCACTCTGGCGACTGACGCGCGCGGCGGCAGTCACTGTCGGCATCGCGCTCGGCTCGATGGTGATCGCGATCGTTTTAGGACTCCCACTCGCAGTCGGACAGTGGAAAGGCCCGGGATGGCTGCGCATGTTCTGCACGTTTTATGTCGAGTTCTTTCGCGGCACGCCGGTCCTGGTCCAACTGCTGTTTCTCTACTTCGGTTTACCAGTGATCGGCATCGCCATGCCCGGCTGGCTGACCGCACTCGTCGGACTGGGACTGAACTACGCCGCTTACGAATCACAAGTCTATCGAGCAGCGCTCGAAGCGATTCCGAACGGCCAGTGGGAAGCCGCTTACTCGCTCGGCATGAGCCCGTTGCTTGCTTTTCGACGCATCATCCTGCCGCAGGCGTTTCGCATCGCACTGCCGCCGATGACAAACGACTTCGTTTCGCTCTTCAAAG
The DNA here is from genome assembly GCA_035761985.1 of Pyrinomonadaceae bacterium. Lineage (GTDB taxonomy): Bacteria > Acidobacteriota > Blastocatellia > Pyrinomonadales > Pyrinomonadaceae > PSRF01. The sequence goes on along the minus strand of DASTQB010000021.1, from coordinate 14,884 downwards.
ACACGTCAGTCGCTTTCGCGATCTCAGTTTGGGAACTGGCCACCGCCTATCGCGAACTCGCGAACGCCTCAGGACAGTTTCTACTTCTCGGTCTTGCAGTTTCCGCATTCTATCTCGCGATGAGTTTGCCGATGGCCCATCTCGCACGCCTGCTCGAAAGACGCTTGCGCGATCGAGCTACTGAGCGCGTGGTCGAACAGGAGGCGACTGCATGATCCGCGTCACGGGTTTGCGAAAACGTTTCGGCGAGAACGAGATCCTGAAAGGCATCGACTTCGAGGTGCCGCCACAAACCGTGCTCGGCATCATCGGCGCTTCGGGCAGCGGCAAGTCGACACTACTGCGGTGTCTTAATGGGCTGGAAACGATCAACGGCGGAACGATCGAATGCGACAACGTGCGACTCGAGGCTGAGCTGTCGCACGCAGAGTATCGCAAGCGCGTGAAAGACCTTCGATTAAAAGTCGGGACAGTGTTCCAGCACTTCTATCTCTTTCCACACCTGTCAGTGCTCGGAAACATCATCGAGGCTCCAGTGCACGTGCTGCACACGCCGAAGAAGAAAGCGGAGACTGAAGCTTTTGAGTTGCTGGAATCTGTCGGGCTGAAACAGGCAGCGCGCCGTTATCCCGGATCGTTATCAGGCGGCGAGCAACAACGTGTCGCGATTGCGCGCGCGCTCGCGATGCATCCGGCGTTGCTGTTGCTCGACGAGCCTACGAGCGCACTCGATCCACGACGCGTCAACAGCCTGCGCACTCTTCTGCGAACGTTCGTCGATCGCGGTCACACGATGATCATCATCTCCCACTCGATGGGATTTCTCGGCGGCGTTGCAGACAATATTCTGTTTATGGAAGGTGGGTACGCTGTCGAGTTTGGACCAACTGAAGACGTGCTTCACTCCCCGAAAGACGAACGCACCAAAGATTTTCTAAGACAAGCAGAGTAAAAATCCGCGCTCTTACTCCGCGCAAATCCGTGGTTTAGTGGCGGAGAGGTTCTCGAGGTAACGTTCAAACCGATCGCGGTGCTTCACGTTCATGATCTTCGTTCCGAGCAGGTAACCCTGGCCGAAGTATGGTCCTTTGAGTCGTTCACATCGCACCGGGCTCACTTCCAGGTCGACCACGCCACCGGGAACGTAGAGCGAAAGGTGCAAGCGGTTCCCGCCGCTGCAAAATCTTTCGTCGATCATGGTTGAAGGAAGGATCATCCCGAGACCGCTTGCGCTGACATCGTGCGTGCGCCCGAGCAAGAGGAGCGAAGAGTCAGTGTCCTTGACGTCGGTATCCAGCAGAGACAGGCCGGCGGTCAGCTCCACCTCGCATTTTGCCCTGAGCCGCCGCATGCGCCGGCGTTCGATTGAAGAGGCGAGCTTATCCATGGTGGTCAGTCTCCCAATGGGGGTGTAGTTGAGACCGTTACCCGTTTCCCCACGCTGTTCTTTGATGATTAAGGCCCGCAGCCTGGGGCCGCCTTCTGTGGTTGGCCAGTAGTAGCACGAAACTATAAAGTTGTACATGAAGAAACTGAAGAAAAACAGAGTTAGGAGAAAAAACTCTGCCCTTCCTGGCGATTCAGCGATTTTTCTATCGTTCGAAGGAATTAAAAAGCTCAATACCACTCTGATTCCCACTTTTGAAAGTGGCCGCGAATGAACGCGGAAAACGCGGATTATGCCTGAGACATCCATGACGACCTTGAAAATTTTCCTCTTCTTGTTGCTACTGCCCCTGTCTGTCACCGCCCAAACCTCCAATAAAAAGCTGGCGGCGGAAGTGAAAGCCGAGTTTCTTCACGCGTGGAACGGCTACAAAAAATACGCCTGGGGCCATGACGACCTGAAACCACTCTCGAAGACCTGGCACGACTGGTATCCGCAGCCGTTGCTGATGACGGCCGTTGACTCGCTCGACACGATGATCCTGATGGACTTTGACGAGGAGGCCGCGGCGACGAAGAAGTACATCCTCGAAAATCTTTCGTTTGATAAAGACATCGAGGTACAGAATTTCGAGGTCACGATCAGGCTGCTGGGCGGCCTGCTCACGAGTTACCAGATGACGAACGACAAGCGGTTTCTCGACCTTGCCGAAGATCTCGGCAACAGGCTGCTTCCGGTCTTCAACTCGCCGACGGGATTGCCCTATCGATACGTAAATTTAAAGACGGGGAAAGTGAGTCGACCAGTAAGTAATCCGGCTGAAACGGGAACGCTGATTGTCGAATGGGGCACATTAAGCAAACTCACGGGCAAGCCGATCTTTTTCGAGAAGGCGAAGCGCGCGCTTGTTGAGACTTATAAACGGCGTTCGAAGATCGGGTTGGTTGGCGAGTGGATCAACGTCGAGACTGGCGAGTGGACCAACAAAGACAGTCACATCAGCGGCGCGATCGACAGTTATTACGAGTACCTGCTGAAATGCTCGTTGCTGTTTGGCGACGCGGATTGTAAGCAGATGTGGAACGAGAGCATCACGGTCGTCAATAAATACCTCGCGGATGAGTTTGAAGGTGAGTTGTGGTACGGGCACGCTGACATGAACACGGGCGAGCGACGCGCGACGACCTTCGGTGCACTCGACGCGTTTTTTCCGGCGGTGCTCGCGTTGTCGGGCGATCTGAAGCGCGCGAGGCGTTTGCAGGATTCGTCGTTTCGAATGTGGAACTATGCGGGCATCGAGCCGGAGGAGTTTGATTATCGCGCGCGCAAGATCACCTCGCCGGCATATCACCTGCGGCCGGAGATCGTCGAATCGACGTACTATCTGTATCGCTACACGAAAGATGCGAAGTACCTGTTGATGGGTGAAAAGCTCTGGCGCGACTTCGTCAAGCACTGCCGGACCGACGAGGGTTACGCGGCGCTGAAGAGCGTAGTGACGAAGGAGAAGAACGATTCGATGCAGAGCTTTTTATTCGCTGAAACTTTCAAATACTTCTACCTGCTCTTCGCACCGGCAGACACGCTCGATTTCGACAAGGTGATCTTCAACACCGAGGCACACCCAATCCGGAAATTTGCCGCGGATACACGCAGATGAACGCGAATAAATCTGTTCCTGATCTGCGTTCATCCGCGTCCATCCGCGGCTAAAAACTGAATTGCGCCCTTAACGCCATGCTGCGATTGCTCGTCGCAGCCCCTCCGCCTGTTCCGAGCGGCGTAAACTGCGCCAGCGAATTCGAAACTCCAAACAACGGCGACGTCAAGTTCCCGATCGGCGCGCCCTCGTTCGTGTGATTAAACAGGTTCGCGATCGCAACGCTGAACGTCAACCGGTAAGGACGCGTCTCCGCCTGCCCCGCCGCTCGCTGCACTGGACCAAAGTTGATCGTCTTCGACACACGTAAATTTACCGAGAAATAACCTGGCCCATCGCCGAAGTTGCGCGGAATGATCGTGCTGCCCGGCAACGGCGCGAGATCGAAAGCCCCAAACGAAGTTTGCACCACCGACGCTCTCGTCAAATCTGTCGCAAAGCTCGGCCGGTCCGAGAAGATCGAATCCTCGTTGCGATCCGCGCCCGATGTGATGTTGAACGGCGCGCCTGACAACGCCACGATCAGCGGCGAGAAACTCAACCCCCAGCGCGTTTCGACGTTCCCGGCAAGCGTGAAACGATGTCGAATGTCAGTCGAAGCACGGCCGAACTCGGTCGCGAGGTTGTACGACTCAGCCGGAAACGTTCCCTGTCCATCCGTGTCGCCCTCGCCTTTGCCTAACGTGTAGTTCGTGTTGATCGAAAACCGCGGGTTGAAACGCAACGTGCCGTTGACCACGAAGAGTTGCTGCTTGTAGATGCCGCTCGTCTCGTACTGATAGACGTTGTCGCTGGTTCCAAACGGACGCTGGCCCAGCACCGGCGCGTTGATGTTTCGTGCGCGAAGCTGATGCAGCCCGCGCGTGTTGACGTAACTCAAGCTCAACGTCACGTTGCGCGGCAAACTCCGCTCTACGCTGATCGACGACTGGATGAAGTATGGCTGCGTCAGGCCTGCTTCCCTGGCCCAGAGCGTCTGCGGCTGGTTGAGCCCCGCAAGCGCCGCGTCAGAAGGAACGTTGGGAAAGAGATCGAGCAGCAGCGGATCGTCGACGATGTACTGCGTTTGATTGCTGCCGTTGAATCGGTTTGACTGCAGCGTGATGTTCGTTCGAATCAGATCGTAGAAGACTCCTGCACCGCCGCGAATGACTGTCTTCGGCGCGCCTGTGCCTTTGGCCCACGGCGTCCATGCAAACGACACACGCGGCGCAAAGAGCCGCTTGCTGTCAATGTTTGTCTGCACCTGGTAACGCAGGCCCAGGCTGAGCGTGAGGTCGGGCCGCAGTTTCCAGTCGTCCTGAATGAACGGCGCGAGGTCCCATTGCCGCACTTCCGCAAACGCGCCGCCCGTTGCAATCGTCAACTGCGACGCGCCGCCGCCGTGCAAACGAATGCTCGCGGGTGAAAAGCCAAGCTGTTGAAAGAGCAACGTGCGTCGATAACGATCGAGACTGTTGATGTCGACGAACGATCCCGGAATGATGTTGTTGTTCGCATCGAGTGCGGGCGCCGCGCCGCCTGAGAACGTGAACGTGCCGCCGAAGTTCGTCGGCGCGATATCGCTGATGTGCGCCCAGCGCAAACGCGCGCCGAATTTCAAACTGTGGCGTCCCATGCTCATCGTCATGTAGTCGCGCAGCTCGCCTTCACCGCGATCGAAACTGTAGTTGCCGATCTGCGAACCGCCGCCGGAGAACGAGTCGAGCACGATCAGGCCTGGTCCACGATCGTTTGTATTCTGTTGCATGTAATACCAGATGTACTGAAACGCGGCCTCGTTTGCGATGCGCGGGCTCAGCACTGCCGTCTCGATGAGCTGAAAAATGTGTAGCTGTTCCTTCTGGTGAAAACCGCGCGACGCGAGTGAAAAACCGCCCACGCCCTGGTTCTGAAAATCATGCGCGACGTAGGTGTAACGGGCGCTGAGCGTGTTGGTCTTGTTGAGTTGCATGTCGAAACGAGGCAACACGAACGTCGAGTTTCTCGGCGTCACGATCGCTTCACTGATTTGCACCGGCTGTAAAGACGAATCGAGAGCGGTGGCGTTCACAACCGCGGTGTCGTTGATTTCGCGATGAGTGAAAGCCATGAAGAACGACGAACGTTTGGATAACGGTCCATTCAGGTTCGCGTCGTAGATCCGGCGCTGGTAGTCAGGACGGTTCGCTGCATACGGATTGCGCGAATTCAGTACTGCATCGCTGAAGGTGAACGCGCCCGAGCCGTGAAACTGTCCGGTGCCGGGTCGCGTGTTTATCTGGACGTTGCCAAAACCGATGCGTTCCCATTCCGCGGAAAATGGATTTTGATTTATGACGATCTCGCGGATTGATTGCTTGTCGGGCAGGGTTGGACCAGCGGTGAAGCCGTCGACGAGAACCTGTGCCCCGCTTGGTCCTGCGGCAGGTCCGGCGAGCGCGCTCAGCTCCGCGGCGAGTTCGGAGGGATCGTCTGAGAGAGCGGATAGATCGTTCCCTTTTAGCACGAGCGCGCTCTTGTTTGCGGCCGGATCTGTAGTGATCGTTGCGCCGGGATCGACGGTGACTTGTCCTTCGAGCGCGGCGACCTTGAGAGTGACGTTGATGGTGCGAGGTTGACTGTCGGCGAAGCTGATCGTTTGTTGGAATGTCGCGAAACCGGTTTGGGTGACGGTGAGTGAATACTTGCCGGGTGCAACGTTCAGTCGATAGATACCGTTCGCGTCGCTGACAGCCGTCTGGGTTTGACCCTGTTCGTTGGTGAACGAGACAGTCGCGCCGACGATCACGCCGCCGAGTTCGTCTTGTATGACGCCGCGGATCGAGCCGCTCTGGGATGAGAACGCGACTAGAAGGACAAAAAGGATTTTGATGTTCATGAGATGGTTCTTCTTTTCTTGTAAATCCTGAAAATCGTGTAAATCCTGTCCAGGGCTTTTCAAGGTGCTGGTATCACACTGAAATCAAATGCGTTCGGTAAGCCTGCGCTGAGACGAACGGTCTGAGGGCGGCCGGGCTGTGTCATTGCCTTCAACACCGCATCAACACCCGCCACCACCTTGATCGCCGTCATGCGTGAATCGTCTTTCTCTCTGATCCCTGTAATCGAAACAACGTCGCCAACCTTCAACTCTGACAACGCGGCGCCCGGCAACGCATCGATCAGTTTCTGCACTTCCCCGGTTTGACTGGCCGCTCGTGCTTTCTGTGCAATCGTGGGTACGAGCGCCGCGGGGATGCGATGTATCAACGACTCTTTCAACGTACCGATGTGTATTGGCTTCTTCTGATCGAGCGTCGTCGCCGAGATCTCACGCTTCTCGAGATCGATCGCAGTCAACGTTGCGCCAATCGTTCGAAACGATCCGGAAACGATCGCCTGCGCTTTGAAACTCTTCCCATCGGCGCTCTTGTCGCCGAGTGCTCGCAGTTGATCGCCTACAGAGATCTCCGCAAAGTCGCTCTGCTTCGTGTTCTCGAAGTTGATCGAAGTCGTTGTGTAACGACGAAACTCAGAACCACTGGTGTTGATCGTCAACACGCTTCCCGCAGCGCTGCCGCGCAGTTCGATATTGATCTCGGCAGTCGCGGGATTCACCGCTTTTACGACACCCGCGATCCCGCGCGTGCGCCACTGTTCCAGATCGCGTTCGCGACGCTTCGCGATTTCATCTTTAGAGATGACGACGATCCGCACAGCGGAGAACCCGTTTTGCTCATCGCGGCTGCCGCGTGCGGAAACCCGATCTCCGGCAACGATCTCGTCAAACCCGATCGCCGTCGCCTGTTCCAGCGACTGCGCCCCGGCAGGCACTCGCAGGCACACAGTCTTGTCGTTTGCCTTGATCGTGAACGTGGCGTTCTGGTCAGTCGTGATCGAGATCGTTTTCGACGTTTTCTCGACGGCCGTAACCGTGCCGGCAACGCTCGAAAGCTGGCTCGCAGCCGGCAGCCACAATGCAAAAATCAGAATGAGTAACTTGAATTTCATCGATGGGGTTTATACGCGGGTTCCGAGGGGGATGCGGTCAAGAATTGCCAAGGGTTCGTTAAGAAGTGTTAAGGCGGAACGCGCGTCTTGACATTTCTTGACCGTGCGGATTCGATAAGCGAATTAAAATGCAAGCTTCGAACATGGAGACGCAAAGCACCCAGGCATCGGAGCACGTCCTCGTCATCGACGACGACGTAGAACTCTGCAGCCTCGTGTCGCGTTTTCTCGTCCGTGAGGGCTTCAAGATCGATGCGGTAAACGCGGGCGCGCAGGGCATCGAGCGGGCGCTGTCGGGTGACTACGCGCTCGTCGTTCTCGACGTGATGATGCCGGAAATGAGCGGTTTCGACGTGCTGCGACGCATCCGCGCAGAGTCGGCGATGCCCGTGCTGATGCTGACTGCGCGCGGCGACGCTCTCGATCGAGTGCTCGGACTCGAAATGGGCGCCGACGATTATCTTCCGAAGCCGTTCAGTCCTCCCGAACTCGCCGCGCGAATCCGCGCGATTCTTCGTCGCGCTAAACCCGGGCCAGCTATAACCCAGACGGCCGGAGTCTCGACGATCACAGTCGGCGATATCGAACTCGATTCCGGTGCTCGTGTGGTTCGTCACGGGCACCAGTTGATCAATCTCACGACCGTTGAATTCGATCTGCTCGAAGCACTCATGCGCGCCGCGGGCCAGGTAGTGAATCGCGAAAAACTGACGCGCGACATTCTCGGTCGGGAGTTTTCGCCGTTCGATCGCAGCATCGATACCCACGTCTGCAACCTGCGTAAGAAGATTGGACCACTGGCCGACGGCACGGATCGAATCAAAGGCGTGCGTGGCATTGGATACCTGTACGCGCTTCCGCTCCGCCCACGCACCTGAGAATCAATGCGCACGCTGTTTATAAAAATATTTCTCTGCTTTCTGGTGATCATCGTGCTCGTGGGCACGTCGCTGGAAACGTCGTCGATCCTCGCGCGCTTCTATGAAGATCGCTGGCAGGTCACGCTGCACAGCATCATGCCGATGGAAGCGGACAAGGCCGCGCGCATGTACGAGACGGAGGGTAAAGACGCGCTGCAAAACTATCTCGATGAACAGCAAAGACGCAGGACCGTCAGGTTCTACTTCTTTGACGAGAATGGAGAATCGCTGCTCGATCGTTCCGCTCCGGACGTTGTGCTAAGAATGGCGCGGGACAGGGAGCGACTGGAGTTTACGACTGCTCAAAACCTTTCGTCGGTGAATGTGCGCCAGGGCATTGCGCTGCGACTGGTGCCAGGACCGAGTGGAAAGAAATACATCCTTGCGTTTCAAACGTCGCCGAGTCATCTCGTGCCGGTGTCGGAAGCGATCGGCAGACATCCATATCTGCGACTGATAGCGATCACGCTCTTCGCCATCGGTTTGTGCCTGGTGCTGACGCTTCACATCACGCGGCCGCTTGGCAAGTTGCGACAAGCTGCGAGCGCCATCGCCGCGGGTCGTCTGAAGACGCGAGTCAAGCCTGCGATCGGGCGGCGACACGACGAGATCGCGCTGCTAGGCGAAGACTTCGATCGCATGGCCGAACAAATCGAACGTCTGGTGACGGCGCAACGAAATCTCCTCGGCGACGTTTCACACGAGCTTCGCTCGCCGCTCGCGCGGTTGATCGTGGCGCTGAGTCTGCTGAAGCAGGCGCAAAGCGAAGAAGCGGGTGAGTATCAACATCGCATCGGGATCGAAGCGGAACGTCTCGACAAGTTGATTGGACAACTGCTGACGTTAACGCGCATCGACAGCGGTGTCGATGCAAACCTGCGCGAGACGTTTGATCTGGCGAACCTCGTGCAGGAAGTGGCGGCGGATGGTGATTTTGAAGCACGAGCCCAGAATCGTGCGGTGCGGTTTTCGTCGCCGGGAAGTTGCACGATGACTGGCGTCGCGGAGTTGATTCGCAGCGCGGTTGAGAACGTCGTGCGGAACGCGGTGCGACACACGGCGGAAGGAACGACGGTTGAGGTGACGATCGAACGAAAGCAGCTGTTTGCGTTATTGCGTGTGCGCGATCATGGACCGGGAGTGCCGCAACATAAGATCGACGAGATCTTCCTGCCGTTTTATCGTGCTGAGCCCGGCAGCAACGGCGCCGGATTAGGACTTGCTATTTCTGACCGCGTGGTGCGTATGCACGACGGCTCGATCGAGGCCTATAACGCACGAGAAGGTGGACTCGTCATCGACATCCACCTTCCGTTAGACAGGATTACAGGATTTTAATATGTCCTATAGGTCCTATAGGACCTATTACTTATACTCAACGCCGAGGTTGTGGAACAGGAACGCATAAATATCGCGCGCCTGCTCAATCGTCTTCGTCGTGTTGCTCGCGCCGTGCGCTGACTTCGTATCGATGCGAATCAACACCGGGTTTGGACCAGCCTGCGCCGCCTGCAGCGCCGCCGCATACTTATAGCTGTGCGCCGGAACAACGCGATCATCATGGTCCGCGGTAGTCGTCAACGTCGCCGGATACTTCACTCCCGGCTTGATGTTGTGAATCGGCGAATACGCATAAAGCGCCTTGAACTCAGCTTCGTTCGCTTCCGCCGAACCGTAATCCGCCACCCAGTTCCAGCCAATCGTAAACTTCTGGAACCGCAGCATGTCCATTACGCCCGCCTGCTGTATCACAGCACGAAACAGCTCCGGACGTTGATTCGCAACTGCACCCACAAGCAGTCCACCATTCGAGACGCCGTGAATCGCGAGCCTGTTTGACGACGTGTACTTGTTCTCAATCAGCCACTCAGCCGCAGCGATGAAATCGTCAAACACATTCTGCTTCTTCAGCTTCGTGCCTGCTTCATGCCACTTCTCGCCATACTCGCCACCGCCGCGAATGTTTGCCGAAGCATAGACCATGCCCTGTTCGAGCAGCGCCATGCGCAACGAACTGAACGACGGCGCAGTGACCGAATTGAAACCGCCGTACGCGTAAAGCAGTGTTGGATTGTTGCCGTTGAGCTTTAGGCCTTTCTTGTAGACCAGGAACATCGGCACGCGCGTGCCGTCCTTGCTCTTGTAGAAAACCTGCTTCGTTTCGTAGTTCTCCGGCTTGAATCCGGGAATGTCGACTGTGCGAAACACCGTCGATTTCTTCGTCGCGATGTCGTACTTGTAAATCGTAGGTGGGAAGTTGAACGAAGTGAAGCTGTAGAAAACGTGCTTGTCGTCGTTCAGACCACCAAAGCCACCCGCGTTTCCGATACCCGGCAACTGAACTTCGTTCTCGAGTTTGCCGTCGAGACTAAACACGTACGCGCGCGTGGCCACGTCTTTACGCCACGAAGCGAACAGTTTGCCGCCTGCAGTGCCTGAGCCCTGCAGGGGTTCTTCCCTTTCCGGCAGCACGTCTTTCCAGTTTTTCTCATCCGGGTTTTTCGGATCGATCAGCACGACACGGCCGTTCGGCGCGTTGCGATTCGTGCGCACGAGAAACTTGTCGCCGACATTGTCGATCACGCCATAACTGTCGTTGCCGATCTCAGGGATGATTGGCAGAAACTTTCCTTCAGTGTTCGAGACCTCTTTATAAAAGAGCGCGTTGCCCTGCTTGCCTTTGCCACGTTCCGAGATCGACAGGATCGCGAAACGCTCATCTTCGGTCGTGCCGACATTCTGAAAACGCTGTGGGTTCTGTTTGTCTTCATAGACCAGAACGTCTTCCGATTGCGGCGTGCCGACCTTGTGAAAGTAAACCGTCTGAAACTCGTTCTTGCTGCTGAGTTCCTTGCCCTTTTCCGGGGCCGGATAACGGCTGTAGTAGAAGCCATTGCCCTGCCATGACGCACCGGACGCTTTCACCCACATGACCTCGTCGGTCAACTTTTTCCGCGTCTCGACTTCCATGACGTTCAAAGTGATCCAGTCAGAACCACCTTTCGAGATGCCGTAAGCGACATACTTGCCGTCTTTTGAAAGCGAGAAACCGGACAATACCGACGTGCCGTCAGCGGAGAATTTATTTGGATCGAGAAAAACCTCGGGCGTGCCGTTCACGCCTTTTTGAATGTAGTAGACGCTCTGGTTCTGCAAGCCATCGTTCTTCGTAAAGAAGTAGGTATCACCACGACGAAACGGCGCGGAGATACGCGGGTAGTTGTAGAGCTCCGTCAAACGAGCTTTCAGTTTTTCGCGATACGGAATGGTGTCGAGATAGGAGAACGTGACTTTGTTCTGGTCTTCGACCCACGCTTTCGTTTCGGCCGAGTTTTCGTCTTCGAGCCAGCGATATGGATCGGCGACTTTGGTTCCGAAGTAGTCGTCGACTACATCGACCTTTTTGCTTTCAGGATAGACGAGCCGCAGATCTGAGGTTGATGGAGTTGTAGAAGTGCTGGTTGCGCTTCCGGCCGTTATGCTCTGGGCGCCTGTGCGATGCAGAAATGGAGCGATGGCGGTGATTGCAAGAACAGCAGCCACGAAGGCAAAAGCGAGCAGGCTGCGTCTCACACTAAGGGCGTTATTTCCGAGGTTCTTCTTCATGTACTAATCTCCGCGCGGGCAGGAATTTGGAGTCGTAATTTAATAGAGATCGAGCAAAACTTCAAATACGTCTGATGTGTGGTTCTGGCCCCTAAGTTGCCGTTGAGTATGCTCGTGGCTGATCGTTATTGAACCTCTATCGCCCCTCGCGTCGCGTCTCGTCCAGCGAACGCCGCCTGTAGAAATTTGCGCGGCGGCCACTTATGTAGTTCGGGTAGAGGAACTGTACCTCTGATTCGTCTACTCGGCTGTGGGTAAAAAAACATAGCAGTGGGTGAAAAGACGCGACTGGCCGCGAACGCGACCCCGCCCCGAATAAACATTCCCACGCGCCTCATAGAAAGGAGAAGCCATGTTTAGATCTAAACAATCGGTGCTGGGCACAGCATTAACGCTAGCATTCATGATGGTCACTTCCATTGCGGCTCTGGGACAGAACGCTCCGGGTGATTTGCTTATTACTCTTGGTGACCCGCCGAGCGTCCTGCGCTACAGTCCAGTGACTGGGACCCCGCTCGGATACTTCGTAACTCCCGACAGCGGGGGAATCGAGCTCCCTCAAACCCTGACTTACGGCCCGGATGGCAACCTTTACGTTGCCAGCTTCGGCAGTCGAAACATCCTGCGTTACAACGGAAAAACAGGCGCTTTAATCGATGTCTTCGTCCCCATTCACAGCGGTGGATTAGGGGGACCTTATGGAGTGACCTTCGGGCCTGATGACAATCTCTATGTTACGTCTTACTTTTTTGCCAGCAACCCTGGGGTACTGCGCTACGACGGAACAACGGGAGTCTTCATTGATCTTTTTGTGGCGGGAGTGAGCATGTCCACCCCGGCATTTTCCTCCGACGGCGACCTCTATGTGTCGGGGCCCTCTGGCATACTGCGCTACGACGGTTTGACCGGACAACCTTTCCCCGCACCGGGCCACAGCGGAGCGTTCTTTGCGGCCGGCGATAATGGCCCTATAACGTTCGGACCGAACGGGGACCTCTTCGTGACATCCCAGTGTCGAAACGTTCTACGCTACGACGGAACAACCGGGGCGTTCATCAGCACTTTCGTTACCGCTGGGCAGGTCCCTCTTCCCTTCGACCAATGTATCGCGGGCATGGCTTTCGGCCCGGATCGAAACCTGTACCTCATCGGTTACTACAGCACCGTCTATCGATACGACGGGGAGACAGGGGCGTTCATCAACTCTTATGGCACTGGTCTGAGAGGTACTACAGGCTTGACCTTCACACCGTTTCCCACCAGTAAAGCTCAGTGCATCGAAGATGGGTGGAGGACTTTTGACTTTAGGAACCAGGGGCAGTGCATCAAGTTTGTGAATGCCAGCGAGTAAACACGATACTCGACGCAGGCTGCTTTATAGGTAGTGCGCTATTAGTGCCGGCAAACACTAGCAGTGCACTACCGCTTTATGAACCTATGGCAACTTTCGGGGGCTCGGTGCTAGAATCGACTCCGCAATGTTGAACCCCCAGCCGCTAAATCATCGGCCCGTCGAATCCCGCGCGAACCTCTTCGGCGATTAGTGTTCTTGTCTTAATTCAATCGAATAGTTAACCAGCGGACCCGGTTATTTACCGGTTTTTTGGGCCATTTTTTCAGGAGAATGAACATGTCTACCACCGCAATCGCACCGAGGCGCCCTGAGATCAAGACGGCGCTGCCCGGTCCAAACGGCAAGAAGATCATTGAAGCAGATGCGAAGTTTGTTACCCCTTCCTACCCTCGGCCGTCGTTCAAACTCGTCGCCGAGCGCGGCCGCGGCGTCTGGGTTGAAGACGTCGATGGAAACGTTTTTCTCGATTGCAACGCCGGTGTTGCTGTGTGCTCAACCGGACATTGCCATCCGGAGATCGTGAAAGCGATCCAGGACCAGGCCGCCGAACTCATACACATGTGTGGCACCGATTATTACTACCGCCACATGCCCCAGCTCGCCGAGAAGCTCGATTCGATCGTGCCCGTGCAATCGCCGACGCGCACACACTTCGCAAACAGCGGTACTGAAGCGATCGAGACTGCACTGAAACTCGCGATGCACGCGACTGGCCGCGAGAAGTTCATCGGGTTCTTCAACAGCTTTCACGGACGAACGTTGGGATCACTTTCGCTGACGTCGTCGAAGGCCGCACAACGCAAAGGTTTCAAACGCCAGGCGCTCGACGTGGTCCATGTTCCTTATCCGAACGAGTTTCGCAATCCGTTCAATCCGGCGGACTGCGGCGATGGTGGAGCGGCGCAGGGCGCGTTGAACTGGATCGAGGAACGACTGTTCAAGACCACGACTCCGCCTGAAGAAGTCGCCGGCATCGTGGTCGAAGCTGTGCAGGGCGAAGGTGGTTACGTGCCTGCTCCGAAAGGTTTCCTACAGGGACTGCGACGCATTTGCGATCAGCACGGGATCATGTTGATTGTCGATGAGGTGCAATCGGGAATGGGCCGCACGGGTAAGATGTTCGCCTGTGAACATTACGACGTGAAAGCCGACATTGTGACCATTGCAAAAGGAATTGGTTCGGGATTACCGATCGGCGCGTGTGTCGCGCGTGCAGATCTCATGGACTGGAAACCGGGCGCACATGCGTCGACGTTTGGCGGCAATCCGGTTTGCATCGCGTCGGCGTTGAAGACGATCGAGTTGCTGGAGAGCGGTCTGGTCCAGAATGCGGCTGAAGTCGGTGAGTATCTGAAAGCGGGGCTTGAGAAGATTAAAGAGAAGCACGACAGCATCGTCGATGTGCGTGGACTCGGACTGATGATCGGCGTGGAGTTTGCGACTCCGGAGTTGCGCGATCGTGTTGAGGAAGCAACCTTCGAACGTGGCCTGATCCTGCTCGGTGCCGGAGCCAGTACGATTCGCTGGTCACCTCCGCTGATCCTTACGAAAGAAAACGTGGACGTCGCGCTCGAGATCTTCGATGCCGCTGTCGCCGCATCCGTGTAAATCCGCGTTCATCCGCGGCTGAGTTTTTCTTGAATTTCCTGCATCCGGGCGTGGAGTCGTTCTTCATCCACGCCCGTTATCTTTCCGTCTCGGTAAACCTCACGGCCTGCGATCACAGTCAGGATTACATCGCGACCGGATGAGGCGAAGATCAGCGTTGCGATGGGATCGTAGGTTGGGACCTGATGGACGCCTGATATCGAGACGGCTATGAGATCAGCCTGCTCAAAACCAGAGCCGCGGGTTGTGGCTGATTTTAAAACCTGATCAGCGCTGATCGGATTACCGGAGGCGCGTGATAATAACGTGGTGAAGCGGGCTTCTTCGAGGATGTCGCAGGTGTTGTTGCTTGCGACTGAATCGCTGCCCAGGCCGAC
>DASTQB010000020.1:0-4661 GCA_035761985.1 Pyrinomonadaceae bacterium | reverse complement strand
TTTGAAACTCCTGGATGGCCTCGTCCATGAGGTCCATCTCTTTATACGCGGTGCCCATGTTGTAATGGGTTTCGTAATCTTCGCGAACGTCGTCGCCTTCTTCCGCGACGCGAAACTCTTCGAACAGTTCGGCGAGTCCGGCATCGATTCCTGGTCCAACGGGTTTAGCTGTACCAGCCTTGCCACCGTTCTCTGGTCCATCAGGGACAACGGTCGCGAAAGCTGTTTCCGTTTCGAACGACGATGTCTCAGGCGCCGCAGACAACTCTTCCACACTGCCGAACTCAAAGACTGCGGCGGCTTCGGGCTGCGGCGTGTTTCGTGCAGCGAGTTTCTCGCGTCGCGCCTGGATGTCCGGGTGTGGTCCAAACTGTCGCTCGAGCATCTCGAGCGTGTCGACAGCGATGTCTGCATAGCCCTGCGCGATGTAGAAGTCGACGCTTTCGAGCTCCTGGCGCATCATGTTTTCGCGCCGCGCTTCTTCTTCTGGTCCAGTTTCCGCGGCTGCGGGCGCAGGCTCAGGCGTTGTGACGATGCTGAAGTCGACTTCCTGGAACGAGGCTGAAGACGAATCTTCATTCAGATCGGCAAACGATGACGTTGGATCGGCGAGATCTGCAAACGATGCTGTTGGATCAGAGAACGTCGAACCCGGTGCGGCGTTCGTTTCAAACTCATCCGCGACCACAGGCGCCGACATCTCGTCCTCATCGTCTTCGACGACGGCGAACGTTTCAAACTGCGGCACATCGCTCTCAGGTTCCGCCGGTGCGGAAAAGTCTTCCGTGTCTTCCTGCAAACCGCCGAGCAGGTTCAAACGATCGAGATAACGCTGTTCGTCGGGTGCGAGTCGCACGAGCTGCGTCAACGCGTAACGTTCTTCATCGACGAGCTCCGATGCTTCAGCCGACTCCGCGAGTCGCTCGAGTGATGAGCGAAGCGCGTCCATATCGCGTTGCCACCAGTGAATGCGAACCAGCATGCGCAGCCCGGCGACGTGATCGGGATTTCGATCGAGAACCTGGTTGACGAGTTCGAGCAGTTCTCTCTCTTCGCGGCCTGCAAGCATTCGCTCGATGATCGTCGAGAGGATGCGGATCGTTTCGTCTACTTCACCGTCTTTCAGATAGAGGCGCGTAACAGGAAGAAACTGCGGATAGTTTGACGCGTCCTGCTGCATAAGCAGCGTCGTCGCACGCTCTGCGCCTTTCGCGTCTTCGGCTTCGAGATAAGCGCGTGCGAGCATCGAAACCAGCTCGTTATCGTCTTCGTGTCCTTCGACCACACGCTCCAGCACTTCCGCCGCTTCATCAGCCGTGCCCCGCGCGATGTGTGATTCCAGCATGCCGCGGAGGGCTTCTCGATCGTCGCGCACGAGTTCGAGCGCTTTGTTGTAAGCTTCGAGAGCTTTATCGTGAGCGCCTGTTTGATGAAGTCGATTAGCAGCCTGCACAAAAGCAGCGGCTGCCTCGCGTCGCATGTTCTCCTTGAGATAACCGTCTGCGAGTTTCAGACGGATCTCGGTGTTGTTTGGATCGAGATCGGCGATCTTGTGGAGGATGTCGAGGGACTTCTTGTTGTCGTTGGACCGTGAGTAAGCCTCGGCGACGACGAGATACTGCGAACGCGCATCATGGACCAGGCCCTGATTGGCGTATAGATCCGCGAGTTTGAGAGCGATAACGGGATCGCGCGGGCGGAGGCGCTCGATCTTCTTGTACATCGCGATGGCTTTGAGATTGAATTCCTGTGCGCTGTAATGTTCGGCGATGCGCTCGAAGCACGCGATGGCTTCCTCTTTCTTGTTTGAGCGCACGTAGAGATCACCCAGCATGTTCAAGGTAGTGAAATCGTCGGCGTCGTTATCGACGATCTGGCGATACTCCTTGATAGCTGCGTTGATCTTCCCTTGTGACAGGAATTTCTCAGCGGCTTTTAGGACCTTAGCTTTATCGAAAGCCATCAGGAATCTTATGTAAAATTAAAACGGTGTCGGCGGCTTAATGGTAGCAGCGGGCAGCGGGACAATGCCATTCCGAGATAAGCGCTTGTCAAAACTCCACTTGCAACTCCGGCAAATAGCCGCGAGATACGCTAACACGCGTAAATAAAGGGTGTCAACGCAGGTATTTCCAACCAAAGCCGAACCGTCTCAATTGGCAAAGCTGGGACAACAAATCGCCCTCGGCGGACTAGGAATCTACGTCTTATTCGCACCTCATTCAGTGGCTGCGAGCGCGATCGGAGTTGGTATCGCGGGCGGGGGATGGGTGATTCGAACGGTGGGCACAGGGAGTTTGGGCCTGCGGCGATCGAAGTTTGACCTGATTATCCTGTTGATCTTGCTGTGGACCGTAGCTTCCGCACTACTCTCCGAAGAACCACGAATCAGTATCGCTAAACTCACCGCATCGTGGACGGTGTTTTTGTTTTACTTAACGCGGGCAGTACTCACGAGGCGCGCGACGATGGTGCTCGTGGGGTTGTTGATCCTTTCCGGTTGTGCAGGTGCGATTTACAGTGCGTTTGATCTGTTAAGAGGACGTGGCGTTGTGGTGGAGACGATCGCGCCGGGCAGTCCTTTTGAACAGGTTGGGATCGTCCCTGGCGACACGATCTGGCGTGTTGGTGGTCGTCGCGTTTATTCGCTTAGCGATATCGACGAAAAACTCCGAGAAACGCCCGCGGGAACGCCGTTGACGGTTGGGATCATCTCGCGTGGCGAGCAGGTCGAGCGCCCGGGGCTTCTGGCCGGTCAAACTTCAGGCCTGACGGGTTCGGATCGCAATCATCGTTTCCGCGCTTCCGGCTGGACCAGGCATTACCAGACGTTTGCCGAGTTGATGCAGATGATTGGGCTGCTAGCGCTCGGGATCGCACTCGCGCACCTGCGTAATCACGGCCTGAACAGAGTTTTCCGGATCGCGATTGTGGCAGCGTCTTTGTTGACCCTCGGCCTGGTTTTCACCGCGATGAGAACAGTCATCGTCGCTTTCGTCGTGGGTGCAACGGTTATCGCATGGCGCTCGTTACGCGGCGCTTACAAGCTGGTGTTCACGTTCATGCTGGTCTTTGTCATCGCTTTCGGAGCAGTGGTCGTGTGGCATACTCGCGATCGCAACGCACTGCTGCTCGGCGATCCGAGCTCATCGCTACGACTCGAGGTAGCACGCGTCGGGCTTTCGCGTATTCCCGTTCATCCGGTATTCGGACACGGAATGGACGCCATAAAACTGCACTGGAACGAGTGGGGCTTCCCCGGAAAAGACATACTTCACCTGCACTCGACGCCCTTGCAACTCGCCTTCGATCGTGGTTTGCCGATGCTGCTGCTCTGGTTGTGGATGATGGGTGCGTTCTGGCTGACGCTTTCCCGCGCTTCAAGAGAAAGCGAAGACGCAGGCGACACAAACTCTTACGGCATTCTGCTCGGAACGCTTGGCGCGCTTACTGCTTTTCTGGTGAGTTCTTTAGTGAATTACAACTACGGGGATGCTGAGGTCGCGATGTTGTTCTGGTTTTTGATGGGAACTGCGGATTACACAAACCGGAGATCTGTGTAATCCGCTCGTTATTCGCCGATTATCGAGGATCTTCGCCCTCGACTCGCAGGTTGTTCGTTACCGAAAACACTCCCGACACGCGGTTGGCCGCATGATACGCAAGTGTTCTATCACCACTGTTCGAAACCACGCCTTCAAGCGTCACGCGTCCGCCATCGACGATGATGTGCAGTGACGGGTTTGTGCCGCGCAGGTAGCGATGAAGCCCACCCATGTTGGCGATTGAACGATAGGTCGCTACGCGAATCTGATCGTCAAAGTTCGACAGCGGTAACACACGGATGTTGTTCACCACACGGTTTACGCCGGAAAGTCGCTTCACGCGGCGCTCCGCGTCGGAACGCGTGGTCGGTCGAACCACCTGTCCATACAGTGTTACAGTGCCGCCGTTGATGCTGTAAGCGAGATTGTCAAACACGCCGTAGTACGGAAGCGTCACCAACTCACGTCGAACACGTCTCTGGAGTTGAGGATCGCTCGCACCCTGCGCGAGAGCAACCGCCGGCATCACGGTCAGCAACAGCATTGCGAAAAAGCTGATTGCTAATTGTGAAATCGAAAATTTCTTCCTTGTTACCTTCATACCTTTCCTATCCTCTCTATGCGTTAGATAAGACACGCGGCGCGCCAGGTTGGTTACGAAAATCGCTGTTTTTTGTTAGGATTTGCAGCCAAATGACACGACCACAACCCAACGAAGCTGCTTCTTACTATTTCAAGTACATCGACCTCGTGCCCGGCGACGACGTTGTTGCCGCCCTGCGGACGCAACTGGATGAAACAGTTGAGTTTCTGAAGGGAATTTCCGAAGAAAAGAGCATGGGAACATACGAAACCGGGAAATGGACGATCCGGGAGCTCTGGAACCACGTCAACGACGGCGAGCGGGTGTTTGCCTTCCGGGCGTTATGGTTCGCACGCGGTTTTCAGGACGCGTTGCCGAGTTTTGAGCAGGATGGGGCCGTCGAGGCGGCGCACGCAGACGAGACGCCGTGGAACAAGTTAATTGACGAGTTTAAGTCGCTGAGAGCGTCGACAATATCGTTCTTTGAGAGCCTTCCGAATGAAGCGTGGACACGCACCGGAGTCGCGAGCGAC
>DASTQB010000019.1:0-40689 GCA_035761985.1 Pyrinomonadaceae bacterium | reverse complement strand
CTGGTCCATCGCCCTCACGAGCAGCCGTGCGCCGATATCCGTGTCAGACGAAGACGAGCAACCGTCTGACAAAATCACGTAGGGCCCTCTGGTCCGGGGCAAACCATCACGCGCAATCACATAGTCCTGGCAAAGTGAATGCGTCGATCCGATGTTCAGTGTGCTATCCGCGTTCATCCGTGGAAGATCCTAAAAAACGAGCGGCTTGGATGCGCCACCAGTCCCAAGCGCCTGCGACTGCGCGCTGATACTTTTCGAAACGAAATCAGCCAGTCGCGCCAGCGTCTTCGCGTCCGCGTTGTCGAGCTCGACGTACTGCGTAAACCCAGCCTCAACATGAAAGTGCCTGAGAAACCGGCTCACGTGTACATCGTTCACATTCACGCCGATCAAAACGGAGACGATCGACTCCAGCGCCTCGCTCCGGATCGCTTCGGCAAACGCAGCTTTAACCTGCTTCGCCGAACTCTTCGAAACGTTGTCCATGCCGTCCGTGATCACGAACAAGATGGCATTCGCGGAGAAGTCGCCTGCTGCGAGTTTTTGCGCGTAGTTGGTTGTCGATGCGACCGCGTTCTCAGTCGCGTCGAAAAGAGCAGTTGAACCGCCGGAGTTGAGACAACCGCCGTAATCTGCGAGATGACAATTCTCCAGCAGCTTGAACCCGTGAATCTCATTCAACGCATCGTCAAACGCGATCAGGCGCAGCAAAAGATTGTCGGCCCGCGGACTAAACTTGCACGCCTGAACGATCTTCGCGATCGCCGACTCCATATCGAAAATAAAAGCCGAAGTACTCCCGCTTACATCGGCGACGATCGTGACGATCGTGTATTCCGTTGCTCCGAGCTCGTCGAGACGCGTGGCGGAGTAGCCGTAGTGACTGTTAGGTAATGCTATGTGGTCCAATTGTGTGTCGTTGAGTATTGGCATTTTCGACCCCCTTTCCTCACGCGAGAAATTCAGTTGTTGTTGAAAGTTGCATACCCCTGCCAACCATCTCGTTCATGAAACTCTGCGCATGAGTTTCGAAGCCCGGTATGTCGCTGGAAGCATCGGTGAGCAACACGAGTTTCGAGACGAAGGAATCGTCGCCAAAGTTATTGGCGATGTCGCGCACCGTGTTGGCAAGACAGTGCGTGCGCGCCTCACCCGCGATGAGGATTAGATCCGCGTTTTCGAGTGTCTGAATCAGGCGTGTGTTGATCTGCGTGGAAGCGTCGGCTGCATCAGGCACGTCCGCCTGCACCGCGGAATAGTGTTCCGTGAGGATGTTGCTGCCTTTAGTGACATAATCGACGAAGGCAAAGCGCGACTCCCACTCACTCAGAGCGGCGAAGAGTTCCGGAGAAACGGTGTGACCAGGACTGCCGATAAGACAATGCGGCGGCCAGATGGTCAACTCGTAGCGCCCGTTCTGTTCGAGCTTGCACACGTAATCGAGCGCGCGCCGGTAAAGACCGGGAACGGTCGGTGTCCACACGCCCTCCTCGACGTCTGAACGGCTGATCCGCGTGAAGGGCGCAGGATGTTTGCCATGCGAGTCGCGCCAGAAAATCGGGTGCGCGATGTGGATCAGGTGGTGCGAGTCAAGCGTGACGTGTACGTCGTCGAGCTTGTCTTTGAGGCGCCGGATCATGGCGGCGAGGCGCTTCATGTCATGTTCGGCGCCCGGCACGTACAAGGCGCCTCTCGGATCGCAGAAATCCACCTGCGGATCGATTACCAGCAGTTCAATTCTCTTGCTCATGTTCAACCTTCCCTTTCCTGCTCTGGTTAGCGTGTTTTCTACGCTAACTGAAATAGTCAAAAAAATTTTTTCTCTCACACTGGGGGTGGCCACGAAGGGCCACCCCTACAACTCAAAACTCAGCCCGCGTTTGATCATCTGGTTGTACTTGCGCTCGTCAAACTTGTAGAGACGCGCCGCACGATGCGGCACTCCCTTTTGCATTTCACCCAGCTCACGCAACACGTCCATCGCGAAGATCTTCTTTCGGAAGTTGCGGTTGTCCAGGGTGCGGCCGAGGACAATTTCGTACACCTTTTGCAGCTGTTTGATGGTGAACTTTTGCGGCAGCAACTCGAATCCGAGCGGAGCGTAAGTCAGTTTGCCTCTGATCCTCTCGAGGGCCGTGGCGAGTATCTCTTTATGATCGAACGCCAGTCGCGGCACCGCAGTGATTGGAAACCAACGCGCCTGCCGTGCATCAGCCGTTGCGCGGATGTCGTGTTTATCCGGCGAGACAAGCGCGTAGTACGCGACGGACACGATCCACCCGCGCGGATCGCGATCGGGATCGCCGAAGGTGTAGAGCTGTTCCAGAAAGACGTCCTTGATGCCTGTCTCTTCTTCGAGTTCTCGTGTGGCAGCCTGCATCAACGTTTCACCGGACCGGACAAAGCCGCCGGGAATCGCCCAGACGCCTTCATATGGCTCCACGTCGCGCTGGATGAGCATCACCCTGAGTGTCTCTTCGTCGAGATCCAGTCCGAAGATCACACAATCAACCGTCAGCCCAGGTCGCTCGAACTCGTACTTGTACGCCATCAAACCCTTTCCGCATAGCGTCGTATTAACGCTATGCTTAGCGTAGATAATACGCTTAGTAATTTAATTGTCAAGAGCTTTGTTTAGAGCCGCAGCGGAGAGTGCGCCTTCGCGGACGATGCGAGGCGGTGTGATGGTTGCATCGAGGACGGTTGAGGGTTCGGTGGCAGTGACTTCGCCGCCGTCGATCACGAGATCGACAGCGTCTCCAAAATACTCACGTGCTTCCTGGGCGGTGCGCGCAGGTGGACGGCCGGAGGGGTTCGCGCTTGTGGCAGTCAACGCGCCGCCGCATTCGCGCACCAGATCGCGAACACTGGAATCATCAGGAACACGCACGCCGACCGTTCCCGTGCCCGCCGTTATCTCAGGCGGCAGATCCCCGACCGCGTGGCCCACGATCGTCAAAGGCCCGGGCCAAAATCGTTTCGCGATCCGATCAAAATCCGCGGATCGGTTCACGATGAAACGATCCACGTCGCTCACGTCTGCAAGCAACAGCAGGATCGGCTTGTTCTCTTCCCTGCCTTTCAGCTCCCAGATCTTCGCGACTGCCGCGGCGTTGAACGGATCGGCCCCGAGCCCGTAAAACGTGTCAGTGCGAAACGCAATCACGCCGCCTGCGAAAATGATTTTGCCGTGGGAACTCACGGGTGCGCCCAGTTTGTATCGAGCCGCGTTTTCTTCAGGTGGGGAACGTCGAGAACATTCGAATCGAAGCCCGAAACGTAAGGCTTCACGAGCGAATACGACGAGGCGAAATAGATCGGGACGGCGCGAAGATCTTTCAACGCCTGCGACTCCGTTTCGGCCACGATCTTCTCCGGCGGCGACGGCGATGCACCCGGGCTCGCTTCAGGTGATGCAACCGGCAACGACTGGGTATCGCGTTCGAACAGCGATCGGATGTTGATGAACTCACTAGTGGTTTGCATCACGAGCCCCCGGCGCACGACGTCGTAGTCGCCGGCGTTGATTGCAGCCTGGTAGTCGTCCCAGTTTCGGATCACGATCTCAGTATCGACGTTCAAGGCCGAACGCCACATCGCAGCGATCGACTGCGCCACGATGCGCTGTTGCTCGTTGCGATTGATCAAAAGCCGTATGACGGGAAAACCCTCGCCGTCGGGATAACCGGCTTCGGCGAGTAATTCGCGAGCTTTCGTGACGTCGTGTTCGAGCAGCTCCTCTTTATCGACGACAGGCTTTTCACCAGACATCTCTTCCGGAAGAAACTTGCCGGCAGGCTCTGTCGCGCCGCCGAGATCGTCGCGGCTGACACGTTCGCGATCGATCGCAAGCGCGAGCGCCTCGCGTACGCGCACGTCGTCAAACGGTTCGCGCGCAGTGTTGAAATCGTAGTAAGTCAAAGCTCCGTAGGTTGAGCGGCGGAAGTCTTTGTAAGGCGCGAGGAGTTTGAGCGCGAGCGGTTCGAAGGGCGCGTTTGTCACAGCGTCGATCTCGCCCGCGTGGTACGCGCTCAATGCGGCTTCGGCGCTCGCCGTGTTAACAAACGTCACCCGTTCGAGTGCGACCGATTCGCCGTCCCAGTAAGTTTTTGCACGTTCGAGCTGCACGCGATCGCTCTCTGTAGCCGCGAGATTGAATGCGCCGTTTGAGATCAACTCGTGCGACTCGAGTCGATTGGTCCGATCCGCGTCCGGCACTTTCACCGGGCGAAAAACCGGATGGGCCACGAGTGCAGGAAAACTCTGGTCGGCGTGTTGCAGCCTCACTTGCAAAACGTGTTCGTTGATCGCGCGGGCGCCGAAGTCGTTTGATGTGCCGGGAGTTGCGCCTTCGATGTTTGCGAGAAGCTCTGTGTGCGGCGCGAGTGTTCCGATCTTCAACGTCCGCTCCCACGAACGGACGAAGTCGTTGGCAGTGACCTTCTCGCCATTGGACCAGCGCGCATTGTCGCGCAGGTAAAACGTCCAGACACGCGCGTCGTTCGACGACTCCCAGCGCGTTGCAACGGCGGGCACGGGATCGAGTGTTTTCGGATCGTAATCGGTGAGTCCTTCGAAGAGCGCTCGCACGGCGTCAGTGTCGGGCGGAGCAGCGGCAAACGCGGGATCGAACGTTTGCGGGAGTCCGCCGTTGCTCCAGCGAAACTCCTGCGTTTTCGGAGTTACGACTTTGCCGTAGTAGGTCGAAGGTTCGAATGTGTTGAAGCAGCTTGTGTTCGTTAGACACAGCGCAAGAAGTAGCGAGCAGATAGAGGGGAAAGGTTTTTTAGTCACGGATGACACGGATTAACTGGTTATGAACTTCAATCGTTCGAGATCTTGCGAGGTCAAACCCGTCGGACGTATCGATCAAATAATCTGCAAACTTCTGCTTCTCTTCCTGCGGCATCTGCGAAGCGATGCGGCGTTGCGCTTCGTCGAGCGAGAGCTTGTCGCGCAGCATCAGGCGTTCGAGCTGGATCTCAGGACGGCAATGGACCACGATCAGTTTATCAAACCGCTTGTAACCACCGGATTCGATCATCAGTGCGGCATCGACGATGCCGATGCCGCGGGGATCTTCGCGTTCCCACTCGTTCATAATTTCATCCTGGCGCGCGATGATGAACGGATGAAGAATGTGGTTCAGACGCTGGCGCTTCTGTTCGTCGCCAAACACGACAGCGCCCAGCGCCTTGCGGTCGAGCGTGCCGTCGGCATTTAAGATCCCGTCACCAAACTCCTGGACCAGCGCCTTCAGCCCCGGCGTGCCTGGCATCACTACTTCGCGCGCCGTCTGATCCGCATCGAGCACGTGACAGCCGAGTTCGGTAAAAACTGACGCGACAAACGATTTTCCAACGGCGATCGAACCTGTCAGACCAACGCGTAACATGTTCCGAATTCGTTGTAGGGGCGGCCCTCCGTAGCCGCCCCAGTTGGAGTTCCACACAGGGGTGGCCCGTGGCCCTTCCACGTTCGAGTTCCACACTGGGGCGGCCACGGAGGGCCGCCCCTACAGTTATTTCCGCCTTAGCTTGGTCGCCAATAACGTGTTTTTCATCAACATCGCCACGGTGAGCAGACCAACGCCTCCGGGCACCGGCGTCAACAAGCCTGCAACTTCCGACGCTTCGGCGGGATGCACGTCTCCGACAAGCGTGAATCCGCGTTTCTCCACGACTTCCAGCCGCTTGGCCGCCTCGCTGCCGAAAAGTGAACGCACCTTGTTAGGATCTGAAACCTTGTTCATGCCGACGTCGATCACGGTTGCGCCACGCTTGATGTGCTCGCCGCGTATGAAGCCCGGGCGCCCGATCGCCACGACGAGCAAATCCGCGCTGCGCGTTACGGCGGGCAGATCGCGTGTGCGTGAATGACAAATCGTAACCGTCGCATCGCGTTGCAGTAGTAGCTGGGCCATTGGCCTGCCGACAATCTGGCTGCGGCCCACCACGCACGCGTTCGCGCCGCGTATCTCAACGCCGCTGTCTTCGAGCAGCTCGATGATTCCGGCAGGTGTGCAAGGGACCAACACCGGCCGGCCCAGGCCCAACCGCCCAACGTTCACAGGATGAAAACCGTCGACGTCCTTGGCCGGATCGATTGCTTCGATGATCGCGGTTTCGTCGATCGCCTTTGGCAGAGGCAGTTGCGTGAGTATGCCGTCGACGTCGTCGCGTGTATTCAGTGAGTTGATCAGTGTGAGCAACTCGGACGTGGTGGTCGACTCCGGCAACGCGTGATGTTCCGAACGTATGCCGACTTCTTCGCACGCGCGAATCTTGTTCTGAACGTACACCGCCGACGCTGGATCGTCACCGACGCGCACCGCCGCGAGCGTCGGGCGTACGCCGCGTTCGTTGATCTCAGCCTGGACCTCTTGCTTGATTCGTGTCGCTAATTTTGCTGCTTCGAGTCTCATTTATGGTGCGGATAGTATACACAGATTGCGCGGTTTGGTGTTTCACACGTGGCTCGATCATAATCTGGCGATGCGATTGGTGAGATTAACACTCTCTTGTGTCGTGCTCGCCCTGGCTGCGCTTGCGGCAGCGGCCCAGCCGAGCGAGGAGATCCCGAATTACGAGTATCGTCTGGGCCGCAAAGCCGAAAGCAGCGGCGACCTCGCGAGTGCGACTGCCAACTATCAAGCGCTCGCTTCCGGCAAGTCGCGGCTGAAAGAGTATGCGCTCTGGCGACTGTCGAAGATCGCTCGCTCGTCGGGCGATCTCGTCCTCGAACGCGAGCGTCTCCAACAACTCATCTCGACAGCGCCTTCAAGCCTTCTCTACGAAGCCGCGACCTTGCGCCTCGTCGAGAGTTTTATCGAGAGCAGTGACTTTAAAGCCGCGGCGAACAGTGCGAAGCCTCTGGCGCTCTCAAAGAACACGGGCATAGCGCGCAAAGGCGCGGCGTTGATGGGCATGGCATACGTGCGCGCCGAAAAGACCGCCGAAGCACGCGACGTTTTTACAAAACTCGTAATGCAGATGCCCGATGCTGCGCGTCCCGATGATTATGCGCTCGAGGCCGTCCGGCAACTCGATCAACTCGACAAAGGATCGACAACGAATCTCGCCGAAGCCGAACACCTGTTACGCGCGTCGGTCTATCAATTCAATCGCGACTTTGCCGGCGCGCGAGTTCATTACCAGGCGGTGGTCGATCGTTTTCCGCAAAGCACGACTGTGCCGAACGCGATATTCCAGATCGCGCGTGGCTTCTACCAGGAAGCAAAATACGCGGATGCAGTAAAACTTTTTCAGAAGGTCTTCGACTCGTATCCAGAATCGTCCAGCGCGCGGGAGGCGCTTGGCTTCGTCGGTTCCACGTACGTTCGCATGAAGCGCACTGACGATGCCGTCAACGCTTACAAACTCCTCATCGATCGTTTTCCCGACGCGCCAAGTCCCGATCGTCCCTACCTGAACCTGATCGATGCACTTCACGAAGCGGGCCGGCATGCAGAAGCTCTGAACTGGGTGCAACAAACCCGCGCGCGATTCAAAAACGATCTCGGCGAGGCGCTCGCGTTGTTTGCGCAACTCCGCATTCACATGGCCCTGGGCAGCTGGTCCACCGTTGTGCGCGATGCTGATGAGTTGTTGAAACTTCCGGATCTCGGCGGCACGCGTGTGCCCGGGGGCACGAATCCCACAGAAATCAATTTCCTGCGGGCGTTTGCGCTCGAACAGCTCGGCCGCAACGAGGAAGCGATCCAGGTTTACCTGTCGATCCCTGATGGCCGCAATGAGTACTACGGCAATCGCGCCACGCAACGGCTACGCGCACTCGCCGATAGCGAAAAATCTCGCGCGTTCGTCAAGATGCGTCTCAACACGCTGCTCGACTACATGAGAGCGGCAAGCAAGGCGGGCCAGTTTGAGCTGGCGCGGGTCTCGGCGCAAGCCGCCCTCAGACTCACGAACGATGCACAGATTCGCGCTGAAGCAATCCAGAATCTTCAAACCGCATACAACATACTGCCGGCTTATCGACTGCCGCAGTTCAACAAAGTCTCGTTAATCAAGCCGGCAGCAACTCCGGCAACCGCGAACTCGCACGAAGCGATTGCAGAGAATCTCCTGCAACTCGAACTTTACGACGAAGCACTTCCGGAACTGCTCGCCGCCCGAACCGGAGCGGGAACACCAGACGAAGAATACACGCTCGCCACACTCGCCTTGCGCGCAGGCATGCCGAATCGCGCGGTCCGTTTCGGCGAGCAAACATGGCGTTCGCTTCCTGCGGACTTCGTGATCGAACTGGTCCCGCGCGAACTGGTCGAACTTCTCTACCCGGCGCCGTTCGTGGAGTCGCTCTTGAAACACGCAACGAGCCGCAACGTCGATCCGCGTTTCGTGCTCTCGATTGCACGCCAGGAGTCGCGCTTCCAGGCCGATGCAAAGTCGGTGGCCGCAGCGCGCGGAATGATGCAGTTCATCCCGTCCACCGCGGATCAGATCGCGACCGAGCTGAACATGCGCAACTTCAACCAGGACGATCTGTACAACGCCGACACGGCCATACTCTTCGGCTCGCAATACCTCGCGAACCTCTTCAAACAGTTTCCGGATCAACCGCAAGCGGTGGCGGGTTCGTACAACGGCGGCGCCGACAATCTCGCACGCTGGATCGCCCGCTCGCGCGCAAACGAACCCGACCGTTACGTTCCCGAAATCGGTTTCACGCAAACACGTGATTACGTCTACAAAGTGATGGCAAACTTCTGGACCTATCAACGGCTTTACGACGCACAACTCAAGCCCGTCACAACGAAATGAAGAAACACGTTCTCATACTGGTATTACTGGCGTGCGCCTGCTTCATGGCCGCGTGCGGGCGCTCGAACGAGAAGCGCTACGACCTCAAAGGCAAGGTCGTGGTCGTCGAACCCGACAAACACCTCGTCACCGTTTCTCATGAAGAAGTGAAAGGCTTCATGCCGGCGATGACGATGCCGTTTACGGTGCGGAGTGAGTCAGACCTGCAGATTCTCGCGCCCGAAGATCAGATCACGGCGACGCTCGTCGTCGACGGTTCGCACTCTTGGCTGGAAGATCTGATCATCGTCAGGCAGAGCGGGAGTCCAGCGGCCGTGCCTGGAGTGGTCCAGGCGAAAGAAGGCGACAGTGTTCCAAATTTTAAACTGCGCAACCAGAACGATCGCGAGATTCGAATTCACAACTATCACGGCAAGACACTGCTGCTGACGTTTATCTACACGCGTTGTCCGGTGCCTGAATATTGCACGTTGATGAGCAACAATTTCGCGCAGGTGGAGCGCGAACTGGGCCAGGATCCGGAGTTGTACAGCAAGACTCACCTGCTCAGCATCAGTATCGATCCCGGTTACGACACGCCGCAGGTGCTGCGCAGTTACGGTTCGGCGCACACGGAGCGTTACCAGAACGAGACTTTCGCGCATTGGGAGTTTGCGACCGGGACTGATGAGCAGGTGAAGGAGATCGCGGAGTATTTCGGGCTAAGATATTTTCCGGAGAAGGGCGAGATCATTCACGGGTTGCGGACGGTAATCGTCGGGCCGGATGGAAAAGTCGTGAAGGTTTATAGTGGGAATGAGTGGAAACCAGCAGACGTGGTAGCTGAACTTAAAAAAGCAGTACACAGATAAACACGGATAAAATCCGCGGATAAAATCCGTGTTTATCCGCGTTAAGAAATACCTTTTATTTTCTTGATCTCTTCAGTCAAAACAGGAACTGCATCAAACAAGTCACCGACAATCCCGTAATCTGCGATATCGAAGATCGGCGCTTCCGGATCTTTATTGATCGCGACGATCGTGCCTGAGTTCTTCATGCCGACGAGGTGCTGGATTGCGCCTGAGATGCCGAGCGCCACATAGAGTTTTGGCGCAACCGTCTGACCCGACGATCCGATCTGCCGATCGATCGGCAGCCACTCGGCGTCGCAGATCGGACGTGACGCTGCGAGATCTCCGCCAAGCACCTCGGCCAGCTTTTCAGCTAGCACCAGATTATCTTTGCTCTTGATACCGCGTCCGACAGCGACGATCACTTCCGCCTTCGTGAGGTCAACGGCCTGCTTCGCTTCCTGGAACGGTGCTTCGGGAACCATGCGCACATCGCCAATCTCGACCGCGACATTCTCAACCTGCGCGCTGCCGCCTTTGGCAGCCTGGTCGGGCCGGTAAGCTCCACTCTGAAACGTCGCGAACACCGGCGGCTCACCATCCGAAACTACGTCAGCATCCAGCTTTCCGAGGAAAATCCTGCGCGTGAAACCAATCTTCCCGCCGTCGGCTTTCGCACGAATGCAGTCGCTGATCATCGACTTCCCAAAACGCGCGGCCAGTTTCGGCGCAAAATCACGAACCTGGTAAGTGTGAGTGAGAAAAACAAAGTTTGGATCGACCTGCTTCACGATGTGCTGCATTCCATCCGCGTATGCATCCGGCGTGTAATCCGCCAGCTTAGGATTCGTCGCGCAGATCACTTTCGCAACGTCGTACGCGGCGAGATCCTGGCCCAACGCAGCCACATCGGCGCCCAGCACGACGGCACTCACCGTCTGCCCCAGCTCCGCTCCCAGCGCCTGTGCGGCAGCAATCGCTTCGAACGAACTCCGGTTCGCGACCCCACCTTTATGCTCAATAAAAACTAAGATCCCATTACTCATCTGATTTATCCGTGTCCATCCGCGTAAATCCGCGGCTAATAAACTCTGGCTTCAACGTGCAGCTTCTGCGCAAGCTCAGCAGCGCCTGCCTTCGCGTCGCCATTCCCGAGCATCTGCGTCTGCTTCATCTTCTGCGGCAGGTAAATCTTCTCAACCCGCTGATGCGAAGGCCGGCCCACGATCTCCGCCGAAGGCGTCACTTCCCTGATCTCTTTCTTCTTCGCGGCCATGATGCCCTTCAACGTCGCATAACGAATCTGGCTGATGCCCGACTGAATCGTCAGCAACGCAGGCATCTGCATCTCGTACCACTGGTACCAGCCGCTCTCGAGTTCTCTCTTCACGCGCAGTTTGTCAGGCGAAGCGTCGAGTTCGATCACGATCGTCGCGTGCGGCAAACCGAGAAGCTCAGCCATGATCACGCCGGTCTGGCTATAACCGTAGTCATCGGATTGCAGACCCGTAAAAACCAGATCAGGTTTTTCGTCACGAATCGCATCGGCAAGCACACTCGCAGCCGCGTACGGCGTGAGATGCGTTAGATTGTCGCCAACGACGTGAATCGCCCGATCGGCGCCGCGTGCGAGTGCGTCTTTGATAACACTCTTGACGCGTTGCGGTCCC
Source organism: Pyrinomonadaceae bacterium (assembly GCA_035761985.1). Lineage (GTDB taxonomy): Bacteria > Acidobacteriota > Blastocatellia > Pyrinomonadales > Pyrinomonadaceae > PSRF01. The sequence continues at coordinate 29,400 of DASTQB010000019.1, read as the reverse complement.
ATCGAGCAAACAACCACTTCACCGCTCAGCTTCTCGCGGACCCGCAAAGCTTCTTCGAGCGCGTACCCGTCTGACTCGCTCACCTCAAAGGAGAGATCGCCCTCCTCGATCCACGTGCCATCTTTGTTAATTCGCAGGATCGCGTCTTTGTTCGCGACCTGCTTCATCATCACCAGGATTTTCATTGCAGAGAATTATTCCTCATATCGCTTGAACAACAACGCCGCATTCGTTCCGCCGAATCCGAAGCTGTTTGAAAGCACATAATCAACCCTCGCTTCACGCGCCTCATTGGGTACGTAGTCGAGATCACATTCCGGGTCAGGATTCACGTAGTTGATCGTCGGCGGCAGCACGCTGTGATGCAGCGCGAGCACACTGAACACGCTCTCGATCCCGCCGGCTGCGCCCAGAAGATGGCCCGTCATCGACTTCGTCGAACTGACGGCCAGCTTGTAAGCGTGTTCGCCGAATGTGGCTTTAATCGCCAGGGTTTCAAACTTGTCGTTGTAGGGCGTAGACGTTCCGTGCGCGTTGATGTAACCGACTTGTTCCGGAGTGACGCCCGCGTCTTTCAAAGTGCGTTGCATCACGCGTCTCGCGCCGGATCCCGTTTCATCAGGCATCGTGAGATGAAACGCGTCGGCGGACGTGCCGTAGCCGACGATTTCCGCGTAAATCTTCGCGCCTCTTCGTTTCGCCGACTCCAGCTCTTCGAGGATCATGATCCCCGCGCCTTCGCCGATCACAAAACCGTCGCGGTCTCGTTCAAACGGCCGCGACGCATGCAGCGGATCGTCGTTGTTCGTCGACAACGCCCGCATGGCTGAGAACCCCGCAACGCTCATCGGCGTGATCGCCGACTCCGCGCCGCCGCAGATCATCACATCGGCATCGCCACGCTGAATGATCTTGAAACTGTCGCCGATCGCGTGTGCACCTGCGGCGCAGGCGGTGGCGGTGGCGGAGTTTGGTCCCTTTGCGCCAAAACGAATCGAGACCTGTCCTGCTGCAAGATTCACAATTGCCGACACGATGAAGAACGGCGAAACGCGATCCGGACCGTCGTCGAGCAGCTTCGAGTGCTCGCGCTCGATGGCCCAGAAGTCGCCGATGCCGCTGCTGATGTAAGTGCCGGCGTTTTCCGAGATGTCGTCGGGAAACTTGCCTTCGGGTGTCAGCTTGATGCCGCTGTCGGCCATCGCTTCGATCGACGCGGCGATCGCGTAATGAATAAACGCGCCCATCTTGCGCGCGTCTTTCTTGGCGATGAATGTAAGCGGGTCGAAGTTTTTGACTTCGCAGGCAAACTTCACCGAAAAGCGTTCGGCGTCAAACTTCTTGATGTAATCGGCGCCGCTGCGCCCACTCATCAGGGAAGCCCACGTTTCTTCGACAGTGTTGCCGACAGGTGTGACGAGGCCAAGGCCCGTAATCACGACGCGACGTGTCAAGTTAGAACTCCTTGCTCATCTTTAGCCGCGGATTTACGCGGATTTACGCAGATCAGCGTTTATTCGCGTTAATCCGCGGCTAAACTGATCTATTTCTTGTGCTGGTCGATATAGTTATAAGCGTCCCGAACACTCTGAATCTTCTCAGCGTCTTCGTCGGGAATTTCAATGCCAAACTCCTCTTCAAAACGCATCACGAGTTCGACCGTGTCCAGTGAGTCAGCGCCGAGGTCGTCGATAAACCTTGCATTCGGAGTGACCTCGTTCTCGTCGACACCAAGCTCGTCGACAATAATCTGCTTAACTTTATTCTCGATCTCTTGATCGGGCATCGTGTTTGCTCCTCTGTGAGTTTTAAATTTAATCAATTCCGCGCAGCAAGTCCGGCTTGTGCCGCTTCCAGACTTGCCGCATCTTCCACGTTCATGGTCTTCACGTCGCGATCGATCTGACGCATAAGACCTGACAATACCTTTCCCGGACCAGCTTCGACAAACGTGTCGACACCCTGGCCCAAGAGCAACTGCATAGACTCAACCCAGCGCACCGGCGCTGAAACCTGCCTGACAAGCGCATCGCGCAACTCACCCGGCGCCGTCGTCGCGCGCGCGTCGACGTTCGTGATCACGGGCATCGCCGGCTCGTTAAATTCCAGCCGCTCGAGATCCGCGGCGAGCCTATCTTGCGCGGGTTTCATAAGCGCGCAATGAAAAGGCGCACTCACTTTCAACCTGATCACGCGCTTCGCGATCCCCTGCAACAACTCGATCGCACGATCAACCGCTTCGGTGTTCCCTGCAATGACAAACTGGCTCGGCGAGTTGATATTCGCAATGGAGCAGACCTGATCTCCGCTCGCTTCCGCACAAACTCGCTCAATGTCCTTAAACTCGCCGCCGATCACCGCAGCCATCGCACCAGTCCCGACCGGCACAGCCTCCTGCATATAACGCCCGCGCGCACGCACAGTGCGAACAGCATCGGAGAGCTGCAAAGCTCCTGCGGCGACGAGTGCCGAGTATTCACCTAAACTGTGTCCCGCGACAAATGCCGGAGCCGCCATTCCCGCTTCAACCATGGCGCGAAACACAGCAACGGAGACTGTCAGAATCGCCGGTTGCGTGTTCTCGGTAAGCTGTAGATCTTCTTCCGGACCTGCGAAGCACAGTCGCGAAATCGCAAAGCCTAACGCGTCATCGGCCTCTTCAAACACCTGCCGGGCAGCTGCAGAACTCTCAAATAACTCTTTTCCCATACCAGGTTTCTGCGCTCCCTGGCCGGGAAAAATCGTGCAGGTAGATCCGTGCAAATCCGTGGTTACCATCGTATCAACACGGCGCCCCACGTCACGCCGCCGCCAAACGAAGCCAGCAACACCAGATCGCCCTCTTTCACACGCCCGGCTTCGACACACTCATCCAGCGCAATCGGAATCGACGCCGACGAAGTGTTCCCGTGCACGGCGATGTTTGAGTACACCTTCGACATGTCGACGTTCAAACGATCCGCAACTGCTTCAGTGATTCGCTGATTGGCCTGATGCGGAATAAACAGACTGATTTCATCGGCCTTCACGCCTGCGGTTTCGAGCACTTCGCGCGAGATCTCAGCCATCGAGCGCACGGCAACTTTGAAAAGCTCGTTGCCTTTCATCTTGAAGAAATGATCGCCCGCGGCGAGTGTTTCCGCCGTTGGTTTTCTACGAGTTCCGCCGCCGGGTGAAAAAAGCTGCTCTTCGTAACGCCCGTCCGATTTGATCTTGCTCGCGAGTATGCCGCGCTGGGTGTCGACCGGCCCTAGCACAGCCGCGCCTGCGCCATCGCCAAACAACACACACGTTTGTCGATCGCTGTAGTCGACGTACTGCGTCAGTATCTCTGCGCCGACGACAACTGCATGCCGCACCTGGCCCGTTTTGATCATGGAATCGGCGAGCGAGACGCCGTACAAAAAGCCAGAGCACGCAGCGACGATGTCCATCGCGGCCGCGTTGTTTGCACCGAGCTCTGCCTGCACGATGCAACCAGTCGACGGCAATATCTGATCAGGCGTGACTGTCGCACAAAGAAGCAGATCGATGTCGCTTGGATCCAGCCGCGCACGCTCGATCGCCTGCCGTGCAGCACGCACTGCAAACATCGATGTGTATTCACCGGGGGCCGCCTTGCGGCGTTGCTTGATGCCGGTGCGCGTCGTGATCCACTCGTCAGAAGTATCGACTATCCTGGCAAGATCAGCATTCGTCAGAATGCCTTCGGGATAGGAATGACCAGTACCCAGAACTCCAGCGCGTTGATTCACCATCAATCCCTCAGATTACTACAATAGATCGCCGATCACCCAAATCACTATCCACGATCTGTGCTTCGTTTATCTGCGTTTCGATCTGTTCTGCGGTTCGTTGCTGGGAAAATTCTTTCACACTACGAATCGCGTTTCTGATCGCGCGCGCATTGGACCGCCCGTGCCCGATCACAACAATACGACTCACGCCCAGCAGCGGCGCGCCACCATACTCCGTGTAATCCAACCGTTTCTTGATACTTCGAAATGCCGGTTTCGCCAAGACCGCGCCTGCCTTTGTAACAGCAGTCGTCGAAAGCTCACGCTTCAGCATCGAAAGCATCGCTTCCGTCAGTCCTTCGGACAGCTTCAGCATGACGTTACCGGTAAAACCGTCCGTGACGATCACGTCGACCAGTCCGGAAAAAACGTCACGGCCTTCCACGTTTCCGACAAAGTTGATATTGCTCAACTGCCGCAACAGCGGAAACGCTTCTTTCGTCAAATCGTTTCCCTTCGCTTCTTCCTCGCCGATGCTCATCAACCCGACAGTCGGACGGATGGTCCCAAGCACCGAACGCGAATAAGCGTCGCCCATGATCGCAAACTGGGCCAGGTGATGTGCCTTGCACTCCGAGTTGGCGCCAACGTCGAGCAGCAAAACGGGCTTCGCCGCTTTCGTCGGAATCATCGCGGCGAGTGCCGGACGATCCACGCCGGGCAACGTCCCGATCACCATCTTGGCGGTCGCCATCGCGGCGCCGGTGTTACCCGCCGAAACAAAACCATCGGCGCGTCCTTCCATCACCAGCTTTGTTCCAACCCTCAAAGAGCTTTTCTTCTTTCGGCGGACGGAAGTCGCGACGGGATCGTCCATCGCGATCACTTCAGGCGCTTCGACCAGCTCGATCAAGCGATCGCCATCGCCGCGCCAACCGCACTTTCGCAACTCAGGCTCGACCTTGTGAGCCTGGCCCACGAGAATAACTCCGACTCCGAAGTCACGGGTCGCAGCCAGCGCGCCGTCGATTTCAACGTGCGGCGCATGGTCGCTCCCCATTGCGTCGAGAACGACCTTGCCCGTTAACGGGGCCTGATGCTTCGACTGACTTCGCACAGATTCGGGCTTAGCTTTGTTCGACCTGCATCACTTCGCGACCTTTGTAGTGGCCGCATTTGGGGCAAACACGGTGGGGCATGCGGGGTTCGCGGCAATTCGGGCAAAGTGTGGTCTGGGGGACGCGCAAGGCATCGTGCGCGCGGCGCTTGTCTCGACGAGCCTTCGAATGTCGTCGTTTAGGATTTGGCATAATGACTCCGTTTTAATAAAACACGAACGAGCTGAATACTGCTTCTCGTCGCTTATTTTAAATTCTTCAGGGCCGCCCAGCGCGGATCGATATCGTCAGTAACACACTTACACTCGCCGGTGTTTCTATCGATGCCGCACTCAGGACAGATACCTTTGCAATCTTCGCGGCAGAGCATGCGCGTCGGTACCGCGAGCACAACCTGTTCTTTCACGATCTCGTCAACGTCGATCGCTTCGCCGTCAAAAACTGCGACCGACATTTCCGCTTCGGTCAGTTCTGCAGCCTGGCTGGATTCGTAATCCGAACCAGTGATGTAGTCGAGTGCAAAATCGGCGCTGACTGGCAGCTCCACGGGCTGCAAACAGCGGTCGCATTCGACCTGGGCACGAGTCTCGACGTGCCCCGTAACAAACACCTGATTGCCGGAGAGTCGCACCTGTCCGGAGACGTTAGCCGGCTGTGTCAATCGTATGCGTTCGTCGACCGGGTTCAGCTCTTCAGGCTGATAAACGTGGGCGAAATCGCCCTTACTACCCTCCAGGTTCTCCAGCTCGATACGCACAAAAGCGCCCATTATAGGCCACGGATCTGAACGAATCAACACGGGTCAGGATTCCCCGGCTATCACCCAACCGCGTTCATTCGTGAAATCCGTGGCTTTTTACTCGTAAAGCGTCCTCGCGCAAGGCGTCAGCCAGGCGCTTGTCCGCGCCAGCAATCAGACGCGGTGCACCGGACTTGGTTGCTGCAAAGATCGAAACAGTTTTGCGAGTTCGCGCCGAGCTCGCCTTCTCCAAAGCCTGTTGTGCAAGCTCCGTCCGTCCGGTTCGTTCGTACACCTGCGCGAGCAGGTAATAGGCCTCCGTATAGCCGGCGTCCATCTTCGTCGCCTTGCGCAGATGCCGCACGGCGAGATCGTCGCGATTCAGTTCGTAATAAAGACAGCCGAGAACGTAGTGCGCTTCGGGCGACGGCCTGACGTTCAACGCGCGTTTGAATTCACCGAGCGCGCGCCGCCAGTTCTTTTCGGCGACGAACACCCAGCCGAGGCCGTAGTGTCCTGCGAATGATGAACTGCCGTGCGCAGTCGCACTGCTCAAAAGATTCTTCGCCATTTCGACTTCGCCGTCGTCAGCGCAAGTCAAACCGAGCAGGAGCGAGACCCGCAGATCATCAGGCAAGGCGGCATGTGCTTTAGTCAGATACGCCCGCGCTTGTTTCGTCTTTCCGCGACGGAAGTAGTGCTCTCCGATGTACAGGTTCAACGGCGCGTTCTCTTCGGCGATCTCCGCGGCGCGTTGGAGTTTCGTGATTCCCTGTGGGATCTGTTTGTCTTCGATCAGGAGGAAACCCTCGTTGACGAGATCTTCAAACACCTGCTTGTCGGGCACGTGCGCGCCGGCGAGTATTCGCAGGCGCAACTCGTCGCGAACGACGTTCTCTTCCTGTTCGAGTGTGTCCTGCTGGCAGCGCTCGCTCCACATGCGTTCGAGACGTTCGGTGTCGACAACACCGTCTTCAGTCAGCAGGCTCACGAGCGCGCGAATGAGCGACCGGTCGAAGTACGCATTCTGTGCGTAACGCAACAGCAGATCGAGACTGCGCTCGAGACGTTCAGCCAAACGCGCGACACGGATTTCCGCGGCGGAGATACGTTCGAGAAGATGTTCGTCGGTAGAAAGGCTCGCTGGACCAGCTTCGAAGCGCGAGGAGTTTGGCTCGACGACGATCATCAGCCGCGTGCCGCAACGAGCGCAGAACTCCTGGCCCAGCGGGTTCGCTGCGAGACATTTCTGACAGTAGTGAGAGATCGTCGGGCGCATTCTGCTGAATCAGTATTCGTAAAACCCGCGGCCGCTCTTACGTCCGAGCCAACCAGCATCGACGTAGCGTTTGAGCAGCGGGCACGGCCTGTACTTGGGGTCTCCGAGCCCCTCATATAACACATTCATGATGGCCAGGCATACATCCAGACCGATAAAGTCCGCAAGTGTGAGCGGTCCCATCGGGTGGTTCATGCCGAGCTTCATGATACCGTCGATGCTCTCGCGGCTGGCGACGCCTTCGTACAGAGCAAACACAGCCTCGTTGATCATCGGCATCAACACGCGGTTCGAGACGAAGCCGGGTGAGTCCTGGCAGTCGAGCGCAGTCTTACCCATCTTCTCTGACAACTCTCGAACTCTTTCGTAAGTCTCGTCAGACGTGGCCATGCCGCGGATCACTTCCACCAGCTTCATTACCGGAACGGGATTCATGAAGTGCATCCCGATCACTTTGTCAGGACGCTTTGTTACCGCCGCCAGCTTGGTGATCGAGATCGATGAAGTGTTTGAAGCGAGGATCGCGTGTGGCGGTGTGATTTCGTCGAGCGACCTGAAAACTTCGGTCTTCACGCCCAGGTTTTCTGTGACAGCTTCAACCACGAACGTCGCATCGCGAAACGCTGAAAACTCGGTTGTCGTCCTGATCCGGCCGACGATTCCCTGTTTACCTTCCGGGTCGAGACGTTCCTTGTCGACATCGCGTTGAAGACTCTTATCGATCGCCTTCATTCCGCGTTCGAGAAACTCCTCGCGCACGTCGTGCATGATCACGTCGTATCCCGCACGCGCAGCAACCTGGGCAATGCCGTTGCCCATCGTCCCAGCCCCAACCACACCAATCTTGTCCATCATGTTAATCGTGAGAATCCGGTCTAACGTTCGATCGCCATCGCGACCGCGTTGCCTCCACCAAGACACAGCGCAACAACACCTCGCCGTGCATCACGTCGCTTCAACTCGTAAAGCAGCGTCGTCAACAACCGCGATCCCGACTGCCCGATCGCATGGCCCAACGCCACCGCGCCGCCATTCACGTTCACCTTCTCGGGATCCAGCCCCAGTTCACGCGTCACCGCAACCGCAGCCACCGCAAACGCTTCATTCAACTCAAACAGATCGACTTCACTCGGCGACCATCCTGTTTTCTTGAACAGCTTCCGCACGGCTTCAACAGGCGCCATCATCACCATTCGCGGCTCAAGCCCCGCCGTCGCCTGCGCAACGATGCGACCCATCGGCTCAACACCCAGCTCACGCGCGCGACGCAGCGACGTAACCACGAGCGCCGAGGCACCATCGTTAACTCCAGGCGCGTTGCCCGCTGTCACGGTTCCGCCTTCCTGTTTGAAAGCCGGCTTTAGTTTTCCGAGGACGTCCACAGTCGTGTCTTCACGCACGGTTTCATCCGCGTCGAAAGTCAGCGTCGCCCCTTTCTTCTGTGGTATCAGAATCGGAACTATTTCGTCCTTGAACTTGCCTTCTTTAGTCGCCAGCGCCGCTTTGCGATGCGAGTTCATCGCAAACTCATCCTGCTCCGCCCTGCCGATCTTGTACTCGTCCGCGACGATCTCACCGGTACAGCCCATGTGATAATTCTCAAACGCGCACCAAAGACCATCGTTGATCATCGCATCGACCAGTTCGCCGTTTCCTAAACGATAACCTTCGCGACCTTTCGGAATGAGATAAGGGGCGTTACTCATCGACTCCATACCACCGGCAACGACGATGTCAGTGTCGCCGAGTTGAACACCCTGCGCCGCCATCATCACAGCCTTCAACCCGGAGCCACACACCTTGTTCACCGTCACTGCTGAAACAGTCGACGGCAAACCACCTTTGAGCGCTGCCTGTCGCGCGGGGTTCTGGCCCAGGCCCGCCTGGATCACGCATCCCATGATCACTTCGTCGACGTCTTCAGGATTCACACCCGCCCGCTTCACACTCTCGCGCACGACGATCGCGCCGAGCTCAGGTGCGGAAAAACCTTTCAGCGTTCCGAGGAACTTACCTACCGGCGTACGCGCCGCGCCGATGATTACTGCTTCGTTCAATTCCGGCATTTCAAACTCCCTTATGTTAGACTTGGCCCGATATTAGACTTTATTTCGTTATTCATAAAGCATGCAGGCACTCATTCTTGCTGGCGGCAAAGGTACGCGCCTTCGCCCCTTAACAGTTTACACTCCCAAGCCGATCGTTCCGATTTGTAATCGACCGTTCCTGCTTTACCAAATCGACACGCTCAGGCGCGCCGGCATTACCGACATCACTTTATCGCTCTCTTACCAGCCGAACAAAATCGAGCAACTGCTCGGCGACGGTTCCGATCACGGCGTCAAACTCAAGTACACGGTCGAGCCGCAGCCGATGGGAACCGCGGGCGCGTACAAGTTTGCCGAAGATCTGATTCGCGAACCGACCGTGGTTTTCAACGGCGACATTCTTACCGATCTCGATCTCAAAGCAGTCATTCGCGAACACAACGAGAGACAGGCGACGGCGACGATCGTTTTGACTCCGGTCGAGCGTCCCGAAAGTTATGGTGTTGTTGAGACTGAGAAGGACGGGCGCATACGTCGTTTTCTTGAAAAGCCGAAGACTGAAGAGATCACGTGCAACACGATCAATGCAGGTACATACATTCTCGAGCCGAAGGTGCTCGACTACTTGCCTGCGGGTGAGAACTATTCGTTCGAGTACGGTCTGTTTCCGGATCTGCTGAAACGTGGCGAGGCGTTTTACGCGCACATACCGGCGCGTACGTACTGGATCGACATCGGTACGCCGGAAAGATACCTGCAAGTGCACCAGGATCTGCTCGCAAATCGCGTTGGAAGGATTCATATCAAGGAACGGCGCGGGCAGTTTGATGCGGCGACGGTGGCGGAGATCGACGATGTGTCGATGATCGGCGACGATTGCCAGATCAAGCCGGGTGCCCAGATCATTAATTCAGTGTTGGGCCAGGGATGTTTTGTCGAGGAACGTGCGCGCGTTGAGAATTGTGTGATCTGGCCACACACGCGTATCGGAACCACGGCGCAGATGAATGGCGCGATCGTCGGCCGTGGTTGTCATATCGGACGTTCGGCTGTCGTTGGACCAGGAACAGTGCTCGGTGACAAGACGTCGTTGACGGACTACACGTTTACATAATCGGAGGGGTCAAAATCGTGAATTGGGATGTTTTTCGCGCGTACGACATTCGTGGCGTCTATCCGGATCATATTGATGAAGAAGCGTATTACCGGATCGCCAAAGCCTACGTCTACCTGTTCAAACCGAAGTCGATGGTTGTCGGCATGGACGCAAGAGTCTCATCGCCACCGTTGAAAGCCAGCCTGATCCGCGGCTTTCTCGAGGCAGGTGTCGACGTGGTCGACATCGGCGAGATTACAACGGACATGCTCTACTACGCCGTCGGTGCCTACGACTATTCGGGCGGTGTCGTCGTCTCTGCATCACACAACCCGAAGGAGTACAACGGCATGAAGATGGTGCGCGAAAAAGCCGCTGCCATCTCCTCCGACACCGGCCTATTCGACATTCGCGACACACTCAAAGCCGGCAAAGACGCCGAGGTCAAATCCGACAAGCAAGGCACCTGCACCGAGCGCGACATACTCGACGACTATCTCAATCACGTTCTGCAATCTGTCGATAAGAGTTCCATCAAGCAGTTCACTCTCGTCGCCAATGCCAACTTCGGCTACGTATGCAGGCCTGCTGCAAAGCTCGCCGAACAACTCGGTCTCAACCTGATCACTTTGAACTTCGAACCGGACGGCACATTTCCCAAAGGCCCGCCGGATCCGATGTTGCCGGGAAATCGCACCGAAACCGAGGCGCTGATCAAAGAGCGTGGCGCAACGTTTGGCGTCGCATGGGACGCCGACGCCGATCGCTGCATGTTCTTCACGGAAAAAGGTGAGTTCATCTCAGGCGCATACATCACCGCTTTGCTTGCAGAAATTCTTTTGACGAAGTACGGCAGCGACAACCGGATCATCTTCGATCCCCGCGTGATATGGCCCACGCTCGACGCCGTCAAACGCAAAGGCGGAACGCCGATCATCTCGAAAGGCGGCCACGCGTTCATGAAAGACCGCATGCGGAAAGAAGATGCGTTGTTTGCGGGCGAGATGAGTGCACACTACTACTTCCGCGAAAACTTTTACGCAGACAACGGCATCATTCCGTTCCTGCTGGTCCTTGAGCACCTCTCGAAAGAAGACAAACCTTTTTCGGAGATCATGGCGCCGTACACGGCCGGTCACTACATGTCGGGCGAACTCAACTATCGCGTCGAAGACATCAAGGCTGTGATCAGCAGAGTGCAGGAAAAATTCCGCGGGCAGGGACAGGAAGATTTCACCGACGGCTACTCGCTCGAAACACCCGAATGGCGCTTCAACATTCGCGGTTCAAATACCGAGCCGCTCCTGCGTTTGAACATCGAAGCACGCAAAGCGGAGCTGGTCGATCAGACGAGACAGGAGATCGAGAAGCTCATCGGTGGCAGCGCCGCAGCCGGTCACTAAAATGCCTGAACTGCCTGAAGTAGAACACGTCGTCCGGGCACTATCTCCGGTCGTTACCGGACGGCGCATCCTCGCCGCCGAACTCAACCTCAAACACATCGCGCCCGGCATTTCGCGTCCACGGTTCGATCGACAGTTACGCAACTCGCTAATCACGGCAGTCGGGCGGCGTGGCAAGTACATACTCTTCGAGCTCGAATCGGGGCACGTTCTCGCAACACACCTGCGCATGACCGGGAAATTCGTCTCACTCACAGTTGATCAATCGCTGCCACCATACGCACACGTCGTCTTCTATCTCGACAACGACAGACGTCTCGTGTTTTGCGACATGCGACAGTTTGGACGCATGCGCATCTACACAAAACCGCCGAGGGAGCTAACTTCACTCGCACCCGAGCCGCTCTCGAGCGACTTCACCGAAGACTACTTCATCGAAACACTCTCACGCTCGCGCCGCCCATTGAAACATCTGCTGTTGGACCAGACTCGTGTACTCGGTCTCGGCAACATCTACGCGGTCGAAGCGCTTTTTCTTGCAGGCGTGCATCCGGCGACTCCGGCGCACAAATTATCAAAGCCACGCGCGCGGAAGTTGTATCAGGCGATTCGCGAAGTGCTACACGAAGCGATAGAAGCAGGCTCAACCCTGAGAATCGATCTCGAAGATGGTAACGGAAGTTATTTCGGGACTGCCGAACGGTTCTGGCGGGTCTACGAACGGGAAGGTGAGCCGTGCGTCAAATGCGGATCGCGGATTAAGCGGATTGTGCAGGGAGGCCGGTCGACGTATTACTGTCCAAGGTGCCAGAAGCGGTAAACCGATCTGCGGGGATCAGTGACAATTTGTGTTATCCGCAGATCACATATTCCGGCACTTTATAACTCCTGATCGCCGCCGGAATACGGAAACTTCTCCGCCAGCACCGCACGCATCTTCACATGCCCGTAAAGTACCTCAAGAAAACAGATAAACTTGTGCAGGAGGGGCTTTGGGTCGTGATTGTTCTCGACGGCCGTAATCACTTCGAGCGCCAGGCTTTCGTAGCCGCGCCAGTCCTTGTACATCAGGTACTGCATGCTGCCGTCGCGGAATTCGAGGATGCGGGAAGTGACTGAGCGAAGCACGTCGGGATCGTGATTGGCCTGGGCCAACCGCACAAAACGCATGAGCGAAGAGAGGTCTTTGCAGAGGATTAACGACTGTTCGAGGCGCAGTTCCACGTCGTTGAAAATCGTCGACGCATCGAGCTGCGGCTTGAACACGCGCAAGAGAGTGATGGTGGATTGCTGGAAGCAATTGGTCAGCAGACCGTGAGCGTGGAGTATCTTCCCGTAAACGATTGGAATCGACTGTTCGGTGACCCCTCGGACCAGCTCGCGCTCGAAAACCCTGCGTAAATCGTGGGTAATTCCGTAGGAAATGCCGTCGAGGACCTCGTGCAGCTTCTCGTTTCCGGCGGCGAGTTTAATCGCCCTCGTATCAATGTAATCAATGAGCGAGCGCACTTCGAATTCGAGGACTTCGAGGAGCGAGAGACTCTCGAGGAGCGTGTCGAGCTTCTGGAGATTGTTCTCGATGCGGGCGAGCCAGTCGAAAAATCGCAGCATCTCGCGGAGGATGATGTGTGAGATTTCGCTCAGGGCGGGGTCGGATATTTGGCTGGTGATTGAGCGGATTTCTTGTTGAAGATTGGCGCGTACTTCTCGTTGAACCTGAGTCTGTGGGTCGAGGAGAACCTGGTCGCGCAGGAGAGGCAACACTGGCTCGGGTTCTGGAGTGATGTAGGCGAGGGACGTGGACATGGGGGAACCTCCGTCCCCCGCGTCGCAAAGCCCGTGCCATCCTGTTAATCCTGCAAATCCTGTAATCCTGTCTAACTGGAGACTGGTTGCACAAGATTACAGGATTTTCATGATTCTAAAGATTTTCGACAATGAAGTCGGTCATCATCTGCCGCATGTGCTTCAGCAGCAGCGGATCATTCACGCCGTGCCGCTGCTTCGGATACAGCATCAACTCAAACTGCTTCCCTGCCTTCTGCAACTCATAAACAAACTGCATCGTGTTCTGCATGTGCACGTTGTCGTCAATCGCGCCGTGAATCAACATCAACTTCCCATGCAGGTTCTTCGCCGCATGCACCGGCGAACTCTTCCTATATCCTTCGGGATTGTTCTGCGGCGTTCCCATGTAACGCTCGGTGTAAATGCTGTCGTAGTCGCGCCAGTCAGTCACGCTCCCGCCCGCGATCCCGATCTTGAACGACTGGCTGTGCGTCAACGCATAGCTGGTCATGAAACCACCGTAACTCCATCCCCAGATCCCGATCCGGGATCCATCGATGTAGGGCTGGCTCTTTAACCACGTCAGACCATCCTCGATATCGCGCAACTCAAGCTCGCCGAAGTTTCTGTACACGGGCCACGTCGACTCGAGACCTTTCCCGCTCGCAGTACGATTGTCGCAAACCCAGATAACGTAACCTTTCTGGGCCAGCATCTGGTGCCACATGTAAGTCTGTGAGCCCCACGCGTCGCGCACCTGCGGCGCGTGCGGTCCAGCGTAAGTAAAACTCATCACCGGATACTTCTTTCGCGCATCGAAATCCGGTGGCTTGATCATCATGGCTTCCATCACGAAGCCGTCGCGCGTTTTGACCTGCAACAACTCCGCCGTGCCGAGTTTGTACTGCTTCAAAGCGTCCACTTTGTTCTCACTGATCACGCGCACCAGTTTGCCATCAGCTTCATACAGCCGAATTTGTGACGGCGTGTTGAGATCGCTCCACACGTCGATGTAGTAGTTGTGCGCCGGACTGACTTCGACGCGGTGCGAGCCTTCGGTCGTCGTCAGACGTGTTAGACCACTGCCGTCGAGCTTGATGCGATAAGCGTTCGGCGCGATGTGACTGTGCGCAGTGCCGGTGAAGTAAATAAAACCGTTCTGCTCGTCGACACCCTGGATCGAACGCACTTCCCACTTCCCATCCGTGACCTGTTTCAACAGTTTCCCATCAGCGGAGTAGTGATACAGATGCTCCCAGCCGTTACGCTCGCTGGCCCACAGAAACGATCCGTCTTTTAACCAGATCGGGTTCTCATTGATCCCGACCCACGCTTTCGAAGTCTCCCGAACGATCGTCGTCGCTTTTCCGTCACGTGCATCGGCGAAGTTGACGTCGAGAAAAGTCTGCTCGCGGTTCTGCGCCTGGTAGACGACTTTCTTGCTGTCAGGCGTCCACGCCACACGAGAGATCAACAGATCTTCCGGCTGGTACTTAAACGTGTCGACCCAGCGAATGTCTCCACCGGCAGCGTTGACCAGTCCTAATTTCACGATCGGATTCGGAGCTCCAGCTTTCGGATAAGGCGTCACTTCGACGTTCTGGTAAAGCGGAATGTGATCTACAACGGTAAACTCCGGCACCGGATGCTCGTCGAATCGCAGAAACGCGATAGTCGTTGAATCCGGACTCCACCAGTACGCGCCGAAGTTTCCACGCCCGTACAGCTCTTCCTGGTAAACCCAGTCCAAACGCCCATTCAGAATCTTTGGACCACCGTCGCGAGTCAGCGCACGCTCGCGCCGCTGCATGCCGAGATCCTCGACGTACAGGTTGTTCTCGCGCACAAAGCTGATCATGCGCCCGTCAGGACTGAAGCCTTCCCCGACTTCCTCTTCCGGATTAAACGTCAGACGAATCGCACGATCGCTCCCAAACTCATAGTAGAAAAGATCGTTGGACCAGTTGATCAGAACAGCCGTTTCCGCTGGATTCAGATTGTAGTTACCTCGATTCGCAAGTTGACGAGCACTGTCCGCACTCACGCCCGGCAGCGCAGCAAACGCGGCCTGCATTTTCGCGGCGTCAAAGAACGGTGTTACCTCGCCCGTTGCGGCGTTCACCTTCTGCAGTCGCGGCACGTCGCGTCGCGAAGCCTCGTTTGTAATCAGGTAGTGCTTACCATCCTTCAGCCAGCGGACGCTGGGCGTTGATCCGTTGAAGTTGACGCGCTTGGCCGGGTCGAAAATGTCGTCGATCGTAAGCAGCTTTTGCTGCGCAGCAACCGGCACAGCAAACGCGACCAGCAACAGGGCACACAGAAAGTTAGTCAGCAGGTTTTCTCTTCGTCTCATAGATGTCGCACAAACGCCGGTAAGAATTGATGTTGGAATGCAGGAGAGTTGGGAGCAGAGGCGCTCCCAACTCTTAGCCAGAGGTCAGACACCGGGCATGGCTTTCTTCAGCGGTTTCAGAATCAGGAACAGAATCAGTCCCACGGCCGCGCACATGACCGCAACCACGAAGAAAAATTTCGAGTGGGTCCATTCGGTCCATTTAACGCCGATCGTACCGACGAGGTAATTACCGATGGACGTTGCGGCAAACCAACCACCCATCATCAACCCGCGCATGCGAATGGGAGCGACTTTGGAGACGAGCGACAAGCCCATCGGCGACAACATCAACTCACCGAGGGTGATCACGCCGTACCCGGTGATTAACCACCACGGCGAAACTCGTCCTGTATTTCCGCCCGAGATGGCACCCAGGTACATGATCATGTAGGCGCCGGCTACCAGTAACATGCCGATTCCCATCTTCGCGGGAGTCGAAGGTTCTTTACCCTTTTTATCCAGCCAGCCCCAGAACCAGATCAACGGGAACGTCAAGACGATCACGAAGAACGGGTTGATTGCGTTCGAGATAACACCGGAAACGTCGCTGCCGTCGATCAAACCGAGCGTGAAGATTCCGATGATGAACGGGACCACAGCAGATGCGCCCCAATCGGTGTTGTCGTTGGCCCAGTAAGTCCACGTCGCACCGTTCTGGTGGAATGCCATCCAGAACACGACGACAATCGCAAATATCACGATCAGCGCTATGACTCGTTTCTTGTCGGAAACGCCCTCCATTGCAGAAGCGCGCGCGGCATTCTCTTTCGCGAACATTCCGCCGGCGGTCTTCGCGCCATGTGAGTGAGAGGGATCAGGTTCGATTGGTGGTGCGTCTTCAGTAACGAGCACGGCCTTGGCGTCTCTGCCGCTCGGACGGATGTCAGCCTGCTCAACATGGCGTTTGAAGAGCATCAGGGTCAAAACCGAAACCACCATTCCGCCTGCGGCAACTGCGAACGCCGGATGGTAGCCGACCTTCTGTTTGACGACTTCCATCACGATCGGAGCGATGAATGCACCGATGTTGATACCCATGTAGAAGATGTTGTAAGCACGATCCTTCAGGTGACTGCCCTCCGGATACAGCTTACCGACCATCGCCGACACATTTGGTTTGAAGAAGCCGTTTCCAATGACGAGACAAACGAGGGCGAGATACATCACCCAGACGATTGGAAACGAAAGCAACAGGTGCCCGGCCATAAAGAAAAAGCCGCCCACCAACACCGAGCGGCGATACCCGAGCTTCATATCGGCGATGATGCCGCCCACCAGTGGACTGAAATAAACGGCGGCCAAATACAAGGCATAGAGCCGTGTTGCGTCCGCTCGCGCCCAGCCGAAGCCATCCACAGTGTCTTGTAAATAGAGAGTAAACAGGGCCAACATCGAGTAGAAGCTGAAACGCTCCCACATCTCGGTGGCGAACAAAACGTACAGCCCTTTCGGGTGTGTCCGCTCTCCACTCACGGCCTGAGCACCAATGCTGTCGGCAATAGCCATAACAACAACTCCTTATATTTAGTTTTTGAACTGCTTCGGTCTGGGGAAAGCTGGGTAGATGTGAGCATTCAGCCAAAATGTGAGGAAGGCTGTCAAGCGAATCTGCGTTATCCGCGGTTACTTAAGGGGAACGGGATGGTGATTCTTACCGTAGCGCTGCGAAATGATCTTCACGTAGTTTCGTGTTTCGTTGTACGGCGGGATACCGTCGTATTTGTCCACCGAGCCCTCGCCTGCGTTGTAACCGGCCAGCGCGAGTGGAACATTGCCGTCGAACCGCTTCAATAGCCAGCTCAAGTATTTCGTCCCCGCAGTGATGTTCTCTGCTGCGTCATATGGATCTTCGCAACCAAAACGCTTTGCAGTCGCGGGCATCAACTGCATCAATCCCTGGGCGCCGGCGTGCGACTTCGCCTGGTTGATGTATTTCGATTCCTGCCAGATGACCGCGTGTACGAACCTCGGGTCGAGGCCGTTATTCACACTGGCTTTGTAGATGATCAGGTCCAACTCCGGATCACCGGAGGTCGGAATATCTGCTGGTATTGCGAAAGCTGGTTTGGGACTGGCAACTGCCACGGGCGCCAGCGCACGGCTGAAAAGAAAGCCTGTCAGGTTAGTAAACAGGAACAGGGAAATGATTGCGAACGGCGCGAACTTCAACGAACGAAAATGGGGCAACCGACGGGGAAACTTCATCCAGTAAAATCTCCAATTTCATAATTTCCTCACAGCAAAGCTGCAATCAAACACCGCCGACTCTGATGGACGAAGTACAGCTCCGGTTGCCCTTTTCTTAAATTTTTATGCTTGTAAGTTATTGAAAATGTTGTACTTAATCGCTTCACCCAGATCGGTCGAATTGAAGGCACAGTCATGCTGACACAAAAAGCGGAACACTTTTGTTGCGATTTATAACGGAACTGGGACGCGCGTTTGGGGAGTAGTCGACTGGCATTGGCGGAGGACATCGTCGCTGGTGAGGGCGCGCAGGAACTGCACGAGATCGTTGACTTCAACGTCAGTCAACTGAAGAGGAAGCATGCGTTTGTCGAGATACCTGTTGGCGTTTCCGCCGCGGTTGTAAAACTGCACGACGTCAATCAGTGTCTTTAGCGAACCGTCATGCATGTAAGGCGCAGTCAGTTCCAGATCGCGGAGTGTTGGTGTTTTGAAAGCGCCGGTGTCGGCGGGTTGCCGGCTCACTGCGAAACGGCCGAGTTCACCTGCGGCAATGCCCGTGTTGTGGAACTCGAAGTCTGTGAAGAACTGGTTCTCCGGCGAATATGTATGACACTCGCTGCAGCGCGCCTTGCCTTTGAACAGGTCCCAGCCGCGTTTCTGCGCGTCTGAGATCGCAAATCTTTGTCCCCAGATAAATCGATCGAAAGGTGAGTTGCCGGAAAGCAGCGTTCTTTCGTAAGCGGCTATCGCTTTCGCAACAGTGTCGATCGTGAGGCCATCTGCGCTGAAGATTCGTTTGAATTGTTTTTGATATTCGGGAATCGATTCGAGACGTGCTACCAGCGCTTTCTCGCTCGTCATGCCCATTTCAGATGAGCTCAGAAGCGGGTGCTTCACCTGCTCTTCGAGCGTGCGCGCACGTCCGTCCCAGAAAAAGATCTGATTGAAGACCGTATTGAGAAGCGTCGGAGCGTTTCGTGTCCCTCGCGTCTCACGTCCACCGACGGCTACAACGTTTCCGTCTGTGAATGCGAGTGCGGGATCGTGACAGGTGGCACAACTCACGGTGCCGTCGATCGAGAGTCGCTTGTCGAAATAAAGCGCACGCCCGAGAGCGATCTTCTCCTTCGACAACGGATTGTGTTTCGGGATTCGTTGCGCCCAGAGCGATTCCTTAATACCAACCGGAATTTCGACGCCTACCGACTTCGCAGACAACCTCTTTTCCGGACCACTCTGAAACGCGTGCACCGGAACCACGCACGCCAGAAACAGAATGCACAGAAAAATTCGACGCATGTTTACTTGCCTTTGGTCCAGGGACGGCAGAAGTACTGGCCTTCCCAGAAAAGCTCCTCAACACGCACGCTGGTTTCGCGTATGCCTGCGAGTTTGGGCTTGCGTTCCGCGATGATCCAGCACAGTTCTTCATGGCTGACTGTTATCAGCGTTGGACTGTCAGCGTTTGAATCAAACAGGCAAATATCTTCCGGAAGCGGTGGATTACTCGCGTGAAGCCACTTCCGCAGGTCCGGTTGAGTACGCAATATCACTTCAGCGATCGACTGGTCGAACTTAACTACGAACACGCGTGCGGAATGTCCAATCAACTCCGTTCCCGGCCATGCCGAAGCAGCAAAATCCTCGAGCACGTTGGTACCAAAGAGGCGAGCTGGCAGTCGCTCCAGCTCCCGCGGACTCCGCACCACAACCAGCATGCGGTCGACACCTTCCCGATCCAAACACCACGTTAACAACTCTTCGGAGGATTGAACCCGCAGGTCCACACTCCAGCACTTTTTGTTGTTTGCCGCCATACCTACTCGAGTCCGGTCAACCAATTTATCAAATCGGTTAAAAAGATCGGATCGATTGCTGACGCTATGTCCCACGCGACAGCGGAGGCAAACTCAGAATTACTGACACCTTTCCGGCCGGACAATTCCATCGTGAACGGCGCGAGCGCCGACGCGAGTTGACGCAAACGACCGGGCGGATGGGTTTGTATATGACTACCAGTGTAGGGGCCCTGATTTGGATGGACGTGCTCAGGATAACCCGGATGCTTCTCCGGGCCTCTCATCTTACCGTCCGGCGAGAGCCCCTTTGCGAGTGCGTCACGGGTAGCTTCGTTATCCACCTGGACCACGCAGTGGTCTCCGGCTTCATCCATTCCCTTCTTTACTTCGTCCAGCACCTTCTTCTTGTTCATCTTGTTCACCTGGCGGGTCATCTTGCGCTCCTGGGTGAATATGCGAATGATCGTGCGCCAGATGCTGAGCCCCGACGGATCGTTGAAGAGAGTTGGGCTATTGCCGACGTACGCGTATAAATTCGCGTCGCCGCCGCTGAACTCGACAGGGTCTTCACTGATGAACCGCTGCAAGACAGGTGAGTAATAACGAGCGCGATAGAACAGCAGGCCCGTGCCGTCGTCTTCGCGCCCGGTGAATGTGGAAGTGTTGGAACTGGTCGCGCCGGTCGTCGTCGAGTTGCCGAACGGGTCGTATGAGTATTGCGTTTGCGCAACACCATTCGAATCCGTTAAGGCGAGTGTGCTCCCCAGGCCATCACTCAGAAAACTGCTCGCGCCCCCGCTGTCGCTACGCAGAAAAATCCCATCCACTCCGCCCGCAAGAATGTTCGCGCGTGAAGTTGAACCACTCAGCTCCTGCACGATCGTCGCTTCGTCGTAGAGATAGTTTGTCGACGTTCCATTGACGGTCTTATTAATACGACGTCCCAAACCGTCGTATTGAAAACTCGCCGTGAGGCCTGGACCACTGATCGCCGTAAGCTGGTTTCGTGCATCCCACGTGTACGTGTTGACGCCGTCGCTGGAAAGATTTCCATTGGCGTCGTACGTGAGAGACTGCGCTCCTTTTTGAGTCACCTGGTTGAGCGCGTTGTAGGTAGCACTTGCGAATGCCTGCGGCAGATTCGTACGCGCAAACGTTCCACCTACTTTGTTAATGCGTCCCGCACTGTCGTAGGTGTAAGTCAGATCTCCTAAAAATGTGGTGCCGCGCCGGTAGGTTATTCCTGTCAGTTGAGAGCCGGCATCATACTCGTACTCCGTCACTACGGCGTTCGGTAAGGTCATCGAGAGAAGCCGGTTGATGGCATCGTAGTTAAAGCTGACTACGTTAAGGCCCTGGCTCATCTGTGTCAGACGGTCCATGTCGTCGTAGGTGTAATTAACTGCCGATTGGCCAGCAACGGTCATCGTGCTGCGCCGCCCAACGGAGTCGTAGGTGTATCCGACCGTGCCGTGCGGCGACGTCTGAGAGGTAAGACAGTTCAGGTTGTTGTAGTCGAAGGTAAGTGTGCCGCCGGCGGAATCGACCACCTGCCGTAACCGATCACCGGCGTCGTACGTGTAAGAGATCGTGCTTTCAAAAGTGCTTCCGTTGAAGCCATATCCTGCAAACGTCCGCCGCGCGAGCCCGTCGTATTCAAAAGTAGTCACTTTTCCGCGACGGTCAGTCACCTTCACGAGGTTGTCAGCTTTATCGTATTCGAAAGTCGCTACGCTGGTGCTGCCCTGCAACGCGTCGGTCCGCGTTTTCATCCGGTCCATGTTGTCATAGGTGTAAGTCGTGACGTTGTTACGCCCGTCCTTCAGCGTCAGCATGTTGCCGTTGAGATCGTAGCTGAACTCACTCGTGCCGTTCTTCGGATCGACTATCTTCGTCGGCGCATCGAGAGCGTTGTACTCAAACTTCGTGATCTGGTTTTGCGAGTTGGTTAAAGACAGTACTCTTCCTGCGCCGTCGGGGAATAACGTGTACTTCCGGCCCAGGGGATTCGTCACCGTCGCGAGCAAACCTCCTTCGTAAGTGTAGCGAGTCGTATTTCCGAGGTGGTCGGTAGACGTGAGTTGCTGACCGTCCGAGTTGTAGGTTGCCGTTGTTCGATGGCCCAACGGATCGGTTACAGCCGTGATGCTGCCCAGAGAATCAAGAGTCGCAGTTATGATTCGGCCAAGCGGATCCTTGACGCTGGTCACCTGGTTGTATAGCGGATCGTAGGTGTAGTGCCACGTGATTGCCTGCGGAGTGTCTGCCAGCATGGTCTCGCTGAGCAGGTTTCCTGCCGGGTCGTAAACGTTTCTCGTTTTGCGACCTAAGGCATCGATCACAGTGTCGATCTGATTCGTGCCTGCCTGCCGCTGGTAGGTAACCGTCTGCTGCTCGGGACGGCCCAACGCAGAGATCTTTGTCTCCACGTACCCCGCGGAATTGAAGATCATTCGCTGAACGATACCGCGCTGATCGGTAACGTCTGACTGTGTGATCTTCCCGCTCGTGTCGGTTGTGTAAGCAAACTGGAAAGTGGGGTTGTCGGTCGTGACGGCAGGCGTATCGTCTGCCATCGTCTGTTTAAGAACGCGGCCGGCGGTGTCGTATTCGTTCGTTAGATACACGATGCCACGCGCATCTTCGATGGTAAGGAGTCGACTCGAGGTGTCGTACGTGTACTTCGTGATGCCGCCGTTGGCTCCCGTGACCTGCGTCAGGCGACTCGAAGCATCGTAACCGTAAATAACCTCGCGACCGATGTTGTCTTTCGCTTTCGTAATCCGGCTGCCGGTGTACGTTAACTCTATCCAGCGGCCGTTTTCGGAAGTGATGCGCGTGAGATTCCCCTCTGAATCTCGTGTCAGAGTGAGCGAGTTGCCGTGACGGTCTCTCATGCCGACCAGTGCGGCCTTTTGTGGAACGATCTGGCCCTCGGAGTCAGGGAAGGTGTAGACCCTTCCGTCTTTGAGCTTGAGTTCCCACAGGCCGATCCACCGGATACGTGATTTGTAAAAAACTGACGGACTACTGGTGTGCTCGTAAACTGCATCGGTGAAAGTGGTGCCGGGAGAAACGCGCTCGAAGCGCACTCGCCCGCCGTCGGGCAGAATGACTTCGGCAAACGTGTATGGCCACGTCGTACCGACCAGGAACATTTCGTAAGGATGTGAGGTGCCGATTCCGAATGGCCGCATCTGTGTATCGCGAGTGCGGTAGGTCCTTCGCAAACTAATCGGCATCGTGTCGGCGAGTGCGAGATCGGTTTTGTGATAGACGAACAAACCGGTGGCAGCATCGACAGGTTCGCCGCATGCCGACTCGGGATTGCACGGCTTCGGCGCTTCCGGCGGAGCCAGCGTTGGCGTTGCAACCATCGTCCCGCTGAACTCATAAAGCACCACGCCCGGATCGGGAATGATCTGCGAACCGTTCTCGTTCACAGTTCCCTGCCCGTAGACGTACCAGCCCTTGCCTTCCGGATCGTAATTCCAGAAGTCGATGCGTGTGCCGGGACGGCTGTTGGTGAAGTTTGGATAGATCAATTGAGCGCGCGGCGGTACGACGCGGGAGCCGCCAGGTTGAATGGTAAAGAAAACCGGAACGTGGATTCCCGCCGGCAGAGGAAACGGCGGACGATCCGTCGGAATTGGAGTGATGCTCAACTGCGTCACTGGTTGGCCCGCGAGATTGCGTATGAGAGTTTGCGCGGGCAGTCGCAGTTCGAGCTTTGGAATACGCGGTGTCGTTATTGAGACGTCGGTTGCAGTCGGTGAGGAGATCGTGACTGCGTTTGCCATGTCGAGACGTGGCATCCAGATCGTGTAGTCGAGAGAGTTTGTCTTGCCGTCTGCGATATCGACGCCGGCTCTGAAAATTCCATACGTGCCCCCAGGACGGCTTGCAGTGCTGCCGTCGATCTTTAACACGTGACGACCGGCCGTGAGTGACTTGAGCAGAAAACGTCCGCTGTTGTCCGTAACAGTCCTGACGCCGTTGATCTCCAACGTCACATTAGCGAGTGGCTGCCCACGCAACGTCAGCGTCTGGCCCGACAGTGCGGTAACGCCCGCTTCCGCTTCAAGCCGCGGGAGATCCTGCCACGGAGACTTGGGACTCTTCATGGTCCAATCTCCACGCAGATTGTTTTGGTCCGGAATCCATTCCGGCTGATCCGTTGGATCGTTCGGTCGATCCGCCGAATCCGCGGTTTTGAATGTGACAGTTGCAGGCGTCAGCGCATTGACTTCATCTGCAATCGTGAGACTGTAAGTCGTGTTCGGTTCCAGCGGTTCGAGCGGCGAGACAAAAACCATGCGGCCGCTTTCCGCAACCACAACCCTGGCGTAAGCACGACCTGCTGCACTGTTCAAAACGATCGTTTCCGCATTGACCGTCCGGGGCGCTAAGAGTTTCGAGAACCGCAGCGCAACGATCGCATCAACCGGCACGTCAACGGCATCATTCGCCGGGAGCGAAGCAACGAGATAAGGACCACCATCAGGCTCAGGAACTAGTCCAGCCAGAGTGAACTCTCCCGTTTCCGGACTGAATGCTTCAATCGCCCCGACCTGGCTTCCGACTTCGTCAACGCCCGATTCGATCAAAACACGACCATCCGCGAGCAGCGTTGCCTTGTGTTTCTGCCGCGCAACGTTGAGGCGTGCAGCGAGTGCGTTCGCGTTCCTGGTTTTGGAGTTCCACGTCTCGATCCGTGCGGCGGCCCTGCCGTTTTCAGCCACACCACCGACGAACAGGACCTTTCCGTCCATCAGCAGCGTCGCCGTGTGAAAAGCCCTTGCGCTAAGACCAACCGGGGAATAGGCCGTGAACGAGAGAGTCGTCGGATCAAAGATCTCGCCACTCTTTAAAGCTCCGCCACCAACACCGACACCGCCGAAGATGAACACGCGTCCATCGGGCAACACGGTCGCCGAATGCCACGCACGAGCCTCGCTCAAGTTTGCGAGCGGAACTCGTTCCCCAGTCAGCGGATCGTTGATCGCTGCCGATGACAGTGTCCCTTCCGCACCGACGCCGCCAATAACCAGCAGGCGGCCGTCGGACAACAACGTCGTCGTCTGCCCGTCGACAGTCTGAACAGGCTTCGTCACGTTCAACCGTTCAGGTTTAGGCAGACGAATGGTTTTTCGCGACGTAGCCGTGCGCAGGCTGGTGCTCGAGGCGAAAACGAGACTGGAGCTCGCAGCTAAAACACAGCTAAGAAACAAAGCAATGCTGATGTTGATCCGGTGCTTCATATTTCTTCTCCGCCTGAACTGCTAGGGGTTCGTCACACTGACATTTGCACTGCCCATGTTCGTTCCACTCGGATCAATCTTGATCGTGTACGTTCCAGTGGCCGGCAATGTCTGTGTTGTTAGGTTGATGGTTCCGCTACAAGAGAAAAGCGACGTCAGGTTCGTGCCGTCAGGTTTGATGAGCGTCACTGTCACGCATGAGAAACTACTGCTCGCCAGCCTGACTGTAGCCAGCTGGCCTGTCGTGCCGCTGAACGTGATGTTTGCGTTCTGACCCGGTGTTGAGGTCGTGACGAGCAGCGCCGGACCGCCGAGCGTGACGGAACCGGTCACATCAGTGACGTTGTACAGGTTAGTCGTGGTCTGGCCGGTTCCCGGGCCGGACGGATCGATCACGATCGTGTACGTGCCGTTTACCGGAAGCTGTTGCGGCTCGACAAAGATGTTATCGGCACACGAGAAAGTGCTCGACAACTGTGTCGCATCGGGTTTCAGAATCGTCAGCGTCCAGCAAGCGTTAAAGTTTGAATTGCTCTTCACGCTTAGTCGCTGAGTTGTCGAACCAGTGAACGTCAGCCGAGCGATCTGTCCGGGCGTACCGACAGGTGAAACGACTGCCGTACCGCCGATCGTGATCGATTGCGTCGTGTCGACTACGTTGTAGAGCGTGGTTGACGTCTGCCCGGTTCCTGGACCAGACGGATCGATCACGATCGTGTACGTGCCGTTTGCCGGAAGTTGCTGCGGCTCGATGAACAGGTTATCGCTGCACGTAAACGTGCTCGACAACTGTGTCGCATCGGGTTTGAGGATCGTCAGCGTCCAGCAGGCATTGAAGTTTGAAAGACTGTTTACGCTGAGTCGTTGGCTCGTCGTGCCGCTGAACGTCAGTCGTGCAACCTGGCCCGGCGGGTTAATCGGTGTAAGAACTGCCGAGCCGCCGATCGAGATCGTTCCCATCGTGTCGGTGACGCTGTACAGGTTTATGTTCACCGTACCCGTGCCGCCGCCCGTTGGATCGACCACAAGCGTGTACGTGCCCGTGACCGGAAGTTGCTGCGGTTCGATGAAGAGGTTGTCGCTGCAGGTCGAATTGCTCGACAACTGCGTCGCATCGGGTTTCAAAATCGTCAGTGCCCAGCAGGCGTTGAAGTTTGAGGTGGTGTTGACACTGAGTCGCACGCCACTGGTTCCGCTGAATGTAAGTCGCAGGACCTGGCCCGAGGTGCCGAGTGTGTGCGTTACGGTTGGACCGTCAATCGCGATCGTGCCGTTGATGTCGGTGATGTCGAACACGGTGACCGTGGCCTGGCCGGTGGCCGCACCGGATGGGTCAATCAGGATCGTGTATGTACCGGCGACGGGCAGGTTTTGCGGTTCGACGAAGCCGCTGCTACCGCAGAAGGAATTGTGTGAAAGGTTTGTGCCGTCGGGTTTGATGATCGTCAGGCCCCAGCAGGCGCTGAAGTTATTTGTCGCATTGATCGCGATGCGTTGTCCGGCAGCTCCGGTAAACGTCAGTCGCGCGTTCTGGCCGGCGATAGTCGTCCCGATCACCACGGCTGGTCCACCCGGCGTGATCGTGTTTGTGGCGTCCGTCGCGTCGTTGAGCGTTAAGGAAAGGTTGCCCGTGCCTGCGCCTGACGGATCGACGTGAATCGTGTATGTACCCGCGGACGTGAGATAAGGAATCTCGAGGAAGCCTCCGCTGGTTCCGATGAACGCTGACGCGAACGTGCTGCCGTCCGGTTTCTTCACTGTGTAGGCGGTGCTTCCGGGAACGGTAACGCCACTCACAGTCAAACTCACATGCTGGCCCACGCTGCCGCTGAAGCTGATTTCCGCATTCTGGCCTGGAGTGACAATCGTGACCGGAGCAGATCCACCGGCAGTGATAGTTCCGGTCGCGTCTACGATGTCGAAAAGATTCAGCGTGAGACTGCCGGTATTGGTGCTCGCAGGATCCACGAGGATTGTGTAGGTACCGGTAACACCGAGCGTCTTCGTATCGATGAACCCGCCGCTCGTTCCAACACTTCCCGTTGAAGCAAAGGTGCTTCCGTTTGGATTGAAGATCGCAACGGAGCTGCTGCTGATCGTTACGCCGGTCATCTGAAGACTGATGCGCTGACCTGCAACGCCGTCAAAGACGATCAAAGCTATCTTGTTTGCAGTGCCGATGGTTACGAGTTTCGTTTCACCGATTGCCATGCGTCCGGTCATTTCCACGTCGGCGGCGGTGAACGATGAGGGTGGAACGAAGAAGTCGTTTGCACTAAAGCCCTCGCCGAGCGGTGTTGCGACGGAGATACGTCCTGAAGTTGCCCCTGAGGGAACGGTTGTCGAGATCGATGTCGTTGTGGAGGCAGTGATTGCAGCCAGAGTTCCGTTGAATCTCGCGCGATTGCTGTGCGATTGGGCTTCGAAGTTTTGTCCGGTGATGCTGACGGCGCTTCCGGCGGTCCCGATGTTTGGCGTGAAGCTCGTGATGATTGGTCCATTCGTGCCGACGACGAACGGAACATCGCTTGTGTCGGAACCGGCAGCCGTGGTTACCGAAATCAATCCCGTCGTGGCTCCCGCTGGTAATGTCGTCACGATCTGTGTCGCGCTTGATGAAGACACAGTGGCCGCAGTGCCGTTGAAAGTTACGGTGTTGCCACTCGGCGTTGGATCGAAACCAGTGCCGTAGATGGTGACAACTGTGCCTTCAAGTCCCATCTTCGGTGTGAATTCGAGGACCGACACGAGTGAAGAGCTCTGTCGTGAGATAGACAGAATGTTGCCGACTGAATCGTAGACGTAACGCGCCGTGTCTCCGGCGGGATCGATCACGGCGACGAGTCGGCCCAACTCGTCATAGACGTACCTGACGGGATTGTTGTTGGTTGCAGTCGTGAGCGAGAAGTTTACTGTCGTACTGTTATTCGCAGTGACGGTCGCATTCGGACTGATGCTCGTGTTGAAGCCGGACGCAGACGCCTGGACCGTGTATGTTCCCGGCGCGAGGGCGCTGGCTGTGTAATCGCCGGAAGCGTTCGTGTTGACCTTCGCGACGGGATTTGCGCCTTGAAACACTTTGACGATCGCGCCGACGATCGGCGTGACGCCGTCGTCTTGCGTGACGCGGCCGGTGATCGTTCCGGGTTGCGGAAGAGACAGGTTCGCTGTAGTAGCCGAACCTGCAACCACGACCACTCCCGTACTTATCTGCGTTGCGTACTGAGCTGCTGACGCGCGTATGTCGTACGTGCCGGGCACTAAGGCGGCAATCGAATACGTGCCGTCGCCCAGCGTCGTAGCTGATCCCTTCACCAGTCCGTTCTGAACTGCTTCCACTAATGCGCCGCTTATAGGCACACCATCGCCTGCGCGCGTTATTGTTCCAGTCACGCTTCCGGCGGTCGTTGTGAAAGTGACACCGTTGCTCGGAATCCCGTTGACTGTCACCACGACTGGTCCAGTAGACGCTCCGGGTGGAACTGGTACGACGATGCTCGTGTTGGACCAGCTCGTAGGCGTTGCGAGTATTCCGTTGAAGCTCACGGTGCTGAGCGCTTGAGTTGATCCGAAGTTGGATCCGTTGATCGTGACTGAAGTGCCGGTAGAACCAGTTGTCGGAGAAAGGTTTGCGATGTTTGGCTCCGCGGTCGGCAGAATGACGGTGAGCCGCGAATCCCAGAATTGTTCGATAGCAAGCTCGCCCTTTACGCGAGTGGCGCCGGGGCCGGTGGAAACGCTTACTCCAACCCATACGAAGAACCTGTCGGAAGCGGTGAACGTAACGGCCGAAGATGTGAAGCAGGTGAACGTGTGAAGAGCACGTCCGGTGGGCATGGCAAAGCCGGTGCCCGTGCAAAATGGAGTGCCTGACGCGTTGTTCTTATAAATTTTAACGCGCGGATTCATGTTGCCGGCGTCGGCCGTCTTACCCATGTACAACCTGAATAAGAACGATGAATTCGAAGGTATGACACCGGCGATGTTCGGTACGTTTGCCTGTGTTTCGAAAGTCTTGATGACGTACTCGCCGGCGGGTTGGTTCCTCAACTCCACTGTTTGCAATACGAGGGAAGAAGCATCAGGCGCAGCAGTTTTGAGCTGCATGTTAGTGCTGACGACCGTGGAGTTTTCACGATGGAGGTAATAAGTCTCGACCTGGGCCTGAGTTGGACCAGCAACCAGGAGCAGCAGGACAAAAAGGAGTACGGCTTTCCAACCCGATGGTCCCATGGGTCTACCTCCTTAGGCGGACGAATATCCGCGAGTCAGGGCGTGGTTAATTGAATAAGCAGCTCTGAGATCCGGGAGGTAGAGCAGATCTATGATCTCGAAGCAAAACTGACGAGGTGTTTTTTAACTGGAGTTGACGCGGTGAGTGTCGGGGGACTCAGAACGCTAACAACGACGTGAACAGCGCGGCACTCTACTCCTGTGTCTTTCTTGTGTCAATAGGAATTTTTGCCACAGATCACGCGGATGAAAAACACGATCTCTGTAATCGTGTATAATCGCCAACGTGGAGCAGTCATGACAAAAGAGATCAA